>KL571210.1:24106-37864 GCA_000715855.1 Actinoplanes liguriensis | reverse complement strand
GAGCTCACGGGCGGTCGCCTCGCCGATGCCACTGCTGGCGCCGGTGATCGCCACCACCCGGGTCGCCCAGACGTTCGGGAGCGAAGTCATCGCGTACTCTCCTCAGGACAGGTAAGTGGACAGCTGTCCGCTTCCTTTTGCAGCGTAGCGGACACGTGTCCGCTTGTGCCAGTGAGGGAGAGGCGATGACACCGCTGCGCGCCGACGCGGCAGAGAACCGGGCCCGGATCCTGCAGATCGCGAAGGAGGTCGTGAGCCGCGCCGCCACCGTCGAGGAGATCCGGCTCAACGAGATCGCCAAAGCGGCCGGGGTCGGCCAGGGAACGCTGTACCGCCACTTCCCCACTCGCGACGCCCTGCTGCTGGAGGTCTACCGGCACGACGTCGACCAGATGTGCGACGCCGCCGAGGCGCTGGTGCATGACCTGCCGGCCGACGAGGCGCTGGAGAAATGGCTGGAACGGGTGGAGGAGTACGCCTGGGTGAAACGCGGCGTGTTCGCCTCGGTCGAGGCCGCGATGCGCACCGACGTGAGCGAGCACAGCCACCGCCGGATCAACGAGGCGGTCGGCCTGCTGCTGGCCGCGGGCCGCACGGCGGGGACGGTGCGCGACGACATCGACGCGCGCGACGTGGTGCTGCTGATCGGCTACCTGTCCCGGGTCACCCCGCAGGAGCAGGAGATCCGGGCACCCCGGCTACGCAGCGTCGTGCTGAACGGCTTGCGCCCCCCACCGCGACGCTAGCTCTTCCGGCCTCGGGCCTGTCCAGACCGGCCGAACCGCTGGCCAACGTACGGGCCGGCCTCGGCGCGACCGGGCACCACAGCTTGGGCCGCCCTGCCGGTTGGATCGCCGATCGCCGCCCGGTAGGACTGCCACGCCGTTGCGGGTTACCGGGCGAAGGGCGCTCATGAGATGCTTTGAAGGATAAAACCATCTTGGGATGGTCCATGCCCGTAACAGTGATCACCGGGGGAACCGACGGCATCGGAAGGGCGCTGGCATCGACGTACTTGGAGCGCGGGCACGACGTAGTCATCATCGGCACCAATGCGCAGAAGGGGAACGCCTTTCTGTCCAGTGCGGCAGCGGCCGATGCCGGCGCTCGCGCCCATTTCCTGCCGGCTGACCTGAGCCTGGTCGCCGAGAACCGGCGCGTGATCGAATGGATCACCGAGCGCTTCGCGGCGGTCGACGTCCTGATCCTGGGGGCGCGATTCCACCGTTCGACCCGGGTCGAGACGGCGGACGGGCTGGAGAGCAACTTCGCACTGTATTACCTCAGCCGCTATCTGCTCAGTCACGGATTGGTCCGACTACTGCAGCGCGCCGACCACCCGGTGGTACTGAATTTCGGCGGGGCCGGGCTCACCGGGACACCTCGCTGGAATGACCTGCAGTTGCGTCAGCGCTATCCCGGCACCGGGGCGCTGGGCCATAGCGCCGCGCTCTGCGACCTGCTCGGGGTTCACTTCACCGCGCTCTATCCGCGGCCCCCGATCCACTACATCCTCAACCATCCGGGAGTGGTCTCCACCAGCTTCGCCGGCGAATACGACTTCGCCACCGCCGCCCATGTCGACGGGTTGCGCACGTCGGGCAAGCCGGTGGCTCTGGCGGTGGCTCAGATCCTTCCGTTCCTGGACTCCACCGCCACCGGGCTGAGCGCGGTGCTCGAAGGACAGGCTCTGCCCGTCGACACGCCGGTCTTCGACCCGGAGGCCGCCGCGGCCTTGCACGAGATCACCGAAAAACTCCTGGCTGGACTGCCGGTGCGCTGATGGCACGACCCGACACGCCGGCGGCGTCTCCCCCGCTCACCGATGTGAGCGGGGAGGCGCGCGGACAACGGTCAGCTCGCCTGCGGCGCCGGCTCCTGCCGCGGCGCCCGGCGGTCTTCATACTTTCAACCTCGGTAACCTGACGAGATGAACCCAGCCGTGACGCCGCGCCCGGCCGAGGCGAGCAGACCAGCCGAGCCGAATCCTCTGGCCCGGCTGGAGGTCGGCCTCTCGGCGCTGGTCCGCTGGAACGAGAGCAAGCACATCCGTACCGAGCTCGCGGCCCGTAGTGGCCATGACCTGCCGCCCAGCGAATGGCGGCTGCTGGAGCACTTCGACCTGGCAGAGCCGATGCGAATCTCGGACGTGGCCGACTGCCTGCATATCGACGTGTCGACGGTGTCGTTGCAGTTGCGCCAGCTTCGCCGCCTGCAGCTGGTCAAGGCCGTCCAGGACACGCGCGACAAGAGGGCAACGCTGATCTCCATCACGCCGGCGGGCCGGAGCGCCCTGGCAACCGTGCGGGCCGCCCGGCGCGAACTCCTGGCCGAAGTCTTCGCCGATGTGCCTCCCAGCGAACTGGGCGCGGCGGCCGACGTGCTGATCGTTGTCCAGGAACATATGCTCGCCGGCATGCGGGACGTTCTCGACTCAGCCCTCACCGACTGACTGGCAGCCACCCTTGTTCTGCCGGAAATCACCGCGGATCCACAGCGTGCGAGGCCGCTCCTTCGAGCGCTGAAGAGCAATTTCCCGGCGTACGCGTCAACGACCGTCCGATGTTCCTTCGGCGATCGCGGCGCGCAGACCGGGCACGTCGACGTCGGCCGCGCAGGTGAGCACGGAGCGGCCCTCTTCGTGGCGGAGCAGCTCCATGGCCGTACGGGAAATCAGTTCTTCTCGAAGTTCGCCGACCCTGACGTGCGACCCGACGATTCGATGGGGAAGTTCACCCCGGTGAGGTCTTCGGAGACGGACCACAGCCGCTGCTGGACGGCCACCTCGTGCGACTCCGGGCTGGAGGTGACCAGCCGGGGGTGGCCCTTGACCTCGAAACGTCCGCCGGGTCCGTAGTACTGGCCGCCGATCGCGGTGGGGTCGGTGGCGGCGCGCAGGGTCGGCAGCGCGCCCATCGCCGGGGCCTGGGTGAGCAGCGGCGCGAGCCAGGTGATGGGCAGTCGCAGGGCCGCGGGGGTGTTACGGGCGAGCTCGGTGCTGGAGATGCCAGGGTGGGCGGCCACCGCGACGGTGGTGCCGTGCGCGGCGAGCCGGCGCTGCAACTCGTAGGTGAACATCAGGTTGGCCAGCTTGGACTGACCGTAGGCGCCGATCCGGCTGTACGACTGCTCCCACTGCAGATCGTCGAAGTGGATCGCGGCCCGGATGCGGTGGCCGGTGCTGCTGACGGTCACCACGCGCGAGCCGGGCACCGGCAGCATCAGGTCCAACAGCAGCCCGGTGAGCGCGAAGTGGCCGAGGTGGTTGGTGCCGAACTGCATCTCGAAGCCGTCCCGGGTGGTCTGCTTCGGGGTGTACATCACGCCCGCGTTGTTGATCAGCAGGTCGATCCGGTCGAGCCGCGATCGTAGCGCCGCCGCGGCGGCCCGGACGGAGTCGAGCGAGGTCAGGTCCAGCGCCTGCACGCTCACGTCGCCGGTCATGCGGGCCGCGGCCTGCTCGCCCTTCTCGACGTTACGCACGGCGAGCACCACCGAGGCCCCGCGCTCGGCGAGCGCTTTGGCGGTCTCGTATCCCAGGCCGGTGTTGGCCCCGGTCACCACGGCCACCCGTCCACGCTGGTCCGGAATGTTCGCCGTCGTCCACTTCTCGGTCATGCCAGGCTCCTCATCAACTAACGTACCGAAGGTATCTTGCTCCGATGACGGTAAAGTACTCCCGGTATGTTGTCAACGTACCGGGGGTACTTAAGTTAGGCTGGTGATCGTGACATTCCAGCGGGCGCGAACCGAAGAGCAGCGGGAGATCCGCCGGCGGGCGATCCTCGACATGGCGTCGGCGATGCTCGACGAGATGCCCGTGGCCGCGGTGACCCTGAACGAGCTCAGCCGCCGGGTCGGCCTGGCGAAGCCGAACGTGCTGCGCTACTTCGAGTCCCGCGAGGCAGTCCTGCTGGAACTGCTGGACCACTTCCTGCAGGAATGGCTGACCGAACTGGCCGGCGAGCTGGCCGCCGGCGTCGACGAAGATCTGCCCATGGCCGAGCGTGCGGCAGCGGTCGCCGAGATCCTCAGCCGCTCGCTCTCCCGCCGCAGCGTGCTGTGCGAGCTGTTCGGCGCACAGGGCAGCGTCCTGGAACACAACGTCTCCGTCGAGGTGGTCACGCGCTACAAGCGCGCTTCCCTGGAGCGCCTGACAACCATGACCGACCTGATCCAGAAGTACCTGCCGGAGCTGGGCGAGAACGCGACACTGTTCAGCCTGCAGACCATGGTCATGGCCGGTGCGCTGTCGGCGTACAGCACACCTCCGCCCAGCCTGCAGGCGGCCTACCAGGCCGAACCCGACCTGGCCCGCTTCCACTTGAAGCTGGAGGACTACTTGAAGCTGGCCCTGACCGCAACCCTTCTCGGCGTGCTACCCCGCCGCTGACCGCCGGCGGCCGCGCGGTGCGCACCGGTGTACACGCTGGCCGCGGTATGGGCGGATGCCGCGCGATCGGTGTGACCGGTCAGCCCTCGGCCCCGAACCACCGTGGTGTCACCAGGCCGAACGGCTGCTTGATCTGCACATGTGGGGCAGCCCGGCGCAAGGCGTTGAGGAACGGCCACACGTCATGGACACCGGCCACGCGAACCCGCCGGCCGTCGGCCAGCACGACGGTCGTGTAGTTCTTCGGATGCGGCACCACCTCGCTGACCTCCGCCAGCGGCGCGCTGCCGCTACGCAGAACGGCACGCCAGTGCAGCCGCGAGTCCCCCACCCGCAGCCGGTACGCGATCCGGAATAGCGCCAGGTAGCCGTACACAGCGCCGACGATCAGACCGAATGGCACGAACGCTATCCGCTGCCACACCTGATCCGTGCCGAACAACCCGGCCGCTCCCGCCACCCCGAACACCACCGGCACGACGAACGCGGCAAGAACCGCCGCCGCACGTCCGAGCGCACTGCCGAAGGTGTACGACGTCGCAAAGTGATCGCCATCCATGCGCCGTGCAATGCCCACGGCACCACCGCCCGCAAACTCAGCGGCACGTAAGTAGTCAGCCTTGGACGAGGGCAACAGAACGCCGGGCCTACCAAACCTTCTGTGGCACTGTAGCGATCAGCACCGATTGATCCGTGCATTTTGCCGGTAGCAGAAACCAACATCGAGGGACCGTCCCGACCCCATTCAGGTGCTACAAGATACGGATGTATCTAGTCAAGTACGGCCACTCCTGCGTAAGGCTGGAGAAGGGCCGAAACGCCCTCGTTATTGATCCTGGCCTGCTGACACTCGAAGTAGACGCGCTAACGGATGTCGACGCCGTCCTGATCACCCACGAGCACTTTGATCACTTCGATCCCGAACGGTTACGACAGGCGGCAGCGCGCCACCCCGGATTATCCATCTACACCTGCCCCGGTGTTGCACGCCACCTGGCTGATCTTCAGACTCCGGTGCACGTCGTTCACGCCGACGAATCGGCGGACGTAGCCGGATTCCGAGTGAGGGCCGTCGGCGAGAAGCACCACTTCAGTCACCCGGACGTTCCCCCGGTGGACAACGTCGGGTTCCTCATCGACGACGAAGTCTTCCATCCTGGTGATGCACTGACGGACATCGAGGTACCCACCCTGCTCGTTCCGGGACAAGCGCCCTGGCTGACCGTGCCCGACATGATCGCCTACATCCGCCGGACAGCGCCTGAGCGGGCTTACGCCATCCACGACGGCCTTCTCAATGACCAGGGACTTGAAGTGCTGGACAGCGTCCTGCGCATCGAGGCAGACCGGTCGAAGACCGATATTCGACGCCTTCAACCCGGCGAGCGGGTCAAACTCCGATAATCGACACGGCGACGCGTTGCGGTAAGCGTGCCAGCCTTTACCGCAGACTTTCGCAAACTCGTAATCCGGCAGGCGGAGAAACGATCCACGCTCTATCGACGCACACTCGTCGGCATGGCAGTGAGAGCGGCACTTCAACGTCGAGACATCCGGAGTGACCATCAGGAGTCTTGGGCCTGCGCATATCGGTCCAGCGCATCAGCCCACATCCGGGCGACCATCCGATCCGGCACGAGGCGCAGCAGGATGAGCATGACCTTCTGCCGCCGAGGTCCGGTGTTGCGCCATTCCGCGTGCACCGAACTGCCTCCACCGTCTCGGGGGACGATCCGGACGAAGCCCTCACCACCTCCCCCGTAGCTGCTCTCGACCACGGTCCAGCGGACCACGAAAGGCTCGGACCAGTCGTAACGGGCGACAACCCAGAACGGCGACCGTGGCGTGTTCTCCCGCGCGACAGCCCAGGCAGGCCCGTGCTCACGTAACTCGTACGTCGTCGGATCCAGAGTCCGATCCCAGATGCGCAGCCGCTCCTGTGTGAAGTCCGTCAAGGCTTGGCGCACCTGGTCGGGTGAAGCCAGCGTCTCGATGTCGAAGCGCATGATCAGACACCGACGGCCCGGCGCAGGTCGTCCGCCCCGGGGCCGCCGACGTGCCCGATCCGCGCGACTCGGCCGGTGAGCAGGAGGAACAGGTCGGTCATGCTGCCTGTCACCTCCGCGCCGTCGCCGGTGGACCATGGGTGGTCGGTCGCGGTGAGCCGGAACGTCGCCAGCGGCAGCGAGCGGAAGACTTTCGCATTCCCGCGACCGCGGTAGGACACCACCCGGTCGGCAGCCTCGGCCACGTCGGCGGCGGGGACACCGATGTCGCGGCCGAGCGGAATGGTCATGTCATAGGTGTGGCCGACGGCGTCGATGAGCGATTCACGGCAGGTCAGACCCGGGACCGGGCGGTGCCGCCCCACCAGCAGGTCGAGCCTGTCGAGCAGTTGCCGGGGGTCGTAGCGCCGGGCGAGGTCGATCGAACCGTCCCGGATGAGGTGGTTGGTCCGCCCCGGATGGCGGAGGGCGAGCAGCACGAACTGGGGCAGGCTCAGCAGCGGCATCGTCAGGTGCGCGGCAACGTCCCTGACCGTCCACCCCTCACACAGCGAGGGGGTGTCCCATTCACCCGGATCCAGACCTGTCAGGAGTTCCACGATGGCGCGGCGTCGCCGGTCGACGGCGGCCCAGACCTCGGTGTCGTCCATGACCTCAGATCCCTCCGCTCGGCCGAATCCAGTACGATGATGGTACTAAATTTAGTCCTGATCGGGACTACCTGAAAGGCTTGTGGTGGACCGGGAGATCTCGTCTGGCTGGCTCATGTTCATCGGTTTCCGGGCCGCCGAGGATCGCATCCTCGCCGCGCTCGCCGAGGCCGGCTATGCCGACGTCACCCGGGCGCAGGCCCGGTTGCTGGCCGCCATCGACCTGGATGGGACCAGGCTGGTCGTCCTCGCCGACCGTGCCCGGATCCCGAAGCAGACCGCCCTCGCCCTGGTCAACGGGCTCGAGGCGGCCGGCTACGTGGAGCGGGTGCCGGATCCTTCCGACGGGCGGGCACGACTGATCCGGCCGGCGGCGCGCAGCCGGGGCGTGTTGCCGGTCGCCATCGCCGAGGAGGCCCGGATCGAGGCCGACTGGCAGGCCGTCCTGGGCGCCCGGCGGATGCGAGCACTCCGCCGGGCGTTGTGGGATCTGGCCTTGAGCGTCGACCCCCACCTACAGGACAACAGCCATAGCGACGCATCAGGGGCACCGGAAACGTAGGCCGACGCGGGCCCGCGATGCCGCTGTGGTCAGTTCCCGGGTCGCTTGGCCTGCTCCACCGCGGCCCGGACCTTGTCCGCACTCGCCGGCGTCCCGATCGGGTCCTCGAACGTGCCGTACGGCGGCCCGTAGGCCGGCTGCCCCGGCTCGACCCGCCAGCTCTCGGCTCGACCCGCCAGCTCTCGCTCAGCGGCCCGACGTCGACGGCGTCGTAGCCGATCGCCGCCAGGAACGCGGTCGCCGCCTGCTTGGCATCGGCGTCGTCACCCGCGATCGTCAGCGCCGTGCGATCGGGTGCCGCGGCCGGCCGGGCCAGGTTGCCCAGGTGCTTGAAGAAGATGTTGTTGAAGACCTTGACGATCTTGGCCGTCGCAAGGTGCTGTTGTTCAAGCTCAGCGCTGGTCAGCCGCCCCTCGACGAGTTCGGCCACCTGACCGTCGCGCTCCGGGTAGTAGTTGCTGGTGTCCAGCACCACCTTGCCGGCCAACTGCTCGGCAGGCAGCTTGCGGAACGCGTGGAACGGAACGCTCACCACCACGATCTCGCCGGCCTCGGCCGCCTCGGCCGGCGTCGCCGCCCGCGCCCTGTCCCCCAGCTCGGTCACCAGGTCGGCCAGCGTCTCCGGGCCGCGTGAGTTGCTCACCACGACGTCATACCCGGCCGCCACGGCCAGCCGGGCCACGGTCGCGCCGATCAGCCCACTGCCGATGAATCCCACAGTCGTCATACCGGGTTTCAACACCCACCCGGCACTGATCATTTCGTCCGGCTTGTGGGAAGGATCATCCACCGATCCAGCTCGGCGAGGACGGACTCCACCTCGGGCAGCAGTCCGGCGGTGATCTGGGCGGGCGTCTGACCCTCGACGGCACGCCGGCCCGACTCGCCGATGATGATGCGGAAGACCCCGGCCAGCGCGATGCCCTGCAGCCGGGCGATCTCCGGGGCGACCGTGCTCGTCTCGGCGATCGCCGCGGTCAGGGCGGTGGCCTGCCGGTCGACCATCTCCAACGCCAGCCGGTGCACGGCGGGACTGATCGCCGCGAGGTAACCGAGCGTGCCGCCGGCGAGCTCCGGTGGCATGTCGCGGATCGCGGAGATCGATTGCAGGACGAAGTCGCGGATGGCGGCGGCCGGGCTCGTTCCTGAGTCCCGGGAGCGGATCAGCTCACTCAGGCGCTCTTCGAACTGCTGCTCGTGGTCGGTGACCAGCTGCTCCTTGGTCGGAAAGTAGTTGTAGAGCGTCTGCTCGGCCACTTCGGCCGCCCGGGCAATCTCACTGACCGTCACACGCTCGTAGCCACGCTCGGCGAACAGCCGCGCCGCCGTCTCGGCGATGAGCCGCCGCGTGCGCGCCTTCTTGCGATCTCGAAGCCCGGGTTCCGTCACCGCGAAAGCGTACCAAGCCACAAAATTAGAGCGGACTCCAAATTTGATGTACGCTCCATCCAGGCAATCGGAAGCCGACCCGAGGAGCACGTGATGAGAGCAGCCCGTTTCAGCCGGTTCGGCGGTCCCGAGGTCGTGGAGATCGTGGAGGTGCCGGAGCCGCACCCGGGTCCCGGCGAGGTCCGGATCGTGGTGCGGGCCGCCGGCGTCGGCCTCAGTGACGGCAGGAAGCGTCAGGGCCTGATGGACCAGCAACTTCCGCAGACCATGGGCTACGAGGCCGCGGGCGTCGTCGATGAGCTCGGCGACGGCGTCACCGGCGTGACGGTCGGTGACGCCGTGTTCGGGTTCGACGCCCGTGGGGCGGCGCAGGCCGAGTTGGCGGTGCTGTCCGACTACGCGCCGATCCCGGCTTCACTGGATTTTGCGGCGGCCGCGGCGTTGCCGGCCGCGGTCGAGACCGCGGTGCGGGCTCTTGACCAATTAGGCGTACGCGACGGCAGCACACTGCTCGTCAACGGCGCGTCCGGCAGCGTCGGCAGCGCCGCGGTCCAGTTCGCGGTCGCGCGAGGCGCACGGGTCATCGGCACCGCAAACCCGGCAAACCAGGATTTTGTACGGTCATTGGGGGCGACCCCCGTCGCATACGGCGAGGGACTGACCGCGCGGGTCCGAGCCCTCTGTCCCGGTGGCGTCGACCTCGCGCTCGACGTGGCCGGCAGTGGCATCCTGCCCGAGCTCATCGACCTGGCCGGCGGCGCCGAGCAGGTCATCACGGTCGCGGACTTCGCCGGGGCGCAGGAATATGGTGTGGCGTTCAGCCGGGGCGACTCCGGGCGCGCGGTCCACGCCCTCACCCAGGTCGGCGAGCTGGTCGCGGCCGGGCATTTCCGCCTGCCGCCCGTGCGCACCTACCGGCTCGACGAGATCGCCGACGCCCACCGGGACAGCGAACAGGGCCGGGTCCGCGGCAAGCTCGTCCTGCTCGCCGGGCCGATCCCCGGCCCGCCGTACGATCCGGAGCTGCTGGCGACGGTGCCGGAGCTGGAGATCCCGCCGTTCACCCCGCAACTGCTCGACGCGATGAGGTCCGACCCGGCCGTCAGCCTGGCGCAACTCGGACCGGCACTGGCCCGCACCGGCGTGCGTCACGAGCAGCGCAGTGTGCCCGGCCCGTCCGGCGACATCACGTTGTCGATCTTCACGCCGGCGGTGACGCGCCCCGGCATGCCCGCGATGTATTCGATCCACGGCGGCGGCATGATCGCCGGTGACCGATTCGGCGGCCTGGACGCGTTCGGCTTCCTCGACTGGGTCGCCGAGTTCGGCATGGTCCTGATCTCCCCCGAGTACCGCCTGGCCCCCACCGTGCGGGGCACCGCGCTGGCCGAGGACTGCCACGCCGGCCTGGCCTGGGTCTTCGAGCACGCGGCAGAGCTCGGCGCCGACCCCGCCCGAATCGTGCTGGCGGGATTCTCCGGTGGCGGCGGGCTCGCGGCCGGCACCGCACTGCTCAACCGCGACCTCAGCGGCCCGGCTCCGCTCGGCCAGCTGCTGATCTGCCCGCAGCTCGACGACCGGGGCCGGACCCTGTCGGCCCGCCAGTTCTCCCGGGCGAACGGCGCGCGCCGCGGCTTGACGACCGAACACATCGCGTTCGCCTGGAACATGGTGCTCGGCGAGGGTCACCTCGACGCCTCACCGGACCCGGTCTGCGTGCCGGCCCGGGCGACGGACCTCACCGGTCTGCCTCCGGCCTACATCGACGCCGGGTCGGCCGAGCCCTTCCGCGACGAGGCCGTCGAGTACGCGACGCGGATCTGGGCGGCCGGCGGTCAGGCGGAACTGCACATCTGGGCGGGTGGCTGGCACGGATTCGAGCAGGCCAGCGCCGCACAGATCTCCGTCGCGGCGGGTGCGGCCCGCACGAGCTGGATGCGCCGAATCCTGTCGGCGTAGGTGCCGCCCGCGGCATGTCGAGCCCGGCCGCCTTCGACGAGGACGGGACGAGTCCCACCGAGTGATCGTAAGGGCCGGGCCCGTCCGAACGCATCGATCAAGAGCCGGTACCCTTCGCCGGGCACCAGAGCCCCAGCATCCCGGAAGGCAGCTCTCGACTTTGCGCGCGTTGTTCGTGATCGCCGTTGCCGTGCTGGCCGGTTTTCTGCTCAGTCCGATGCTGCGCGCCGACGCTGACGCCGACGCCGGATGCACGCCGGCCCCCTCGGTGTCGTCCGCTCGACCGGCTCAACCCCGGTGGAGCGCCGAGCAGCTCGCCAACGCGCGCCTGATCGTCACCATCGGCACCGGCCGTCACGTACCCCGCGAGGGTCTGGTGATCGCGGTCGCCACCGCGATCCAGGAATCCGGTCTGCGCAACCTGCGCGGCGGCGACCGCGACTCGATCGGTCTGTTCCAGCAGCGGCCCAGCCAGGGCTGGGGCACGCCGAAGCAGCTGCACGACCCGGCGTACCAGACCGGAAAGTTCTACGACAAGCTGCTCAAGGTCCCCGGCTGGCAGAAGATGCGGCTGACCGAGGCCGCCCAGGCGGTCCAGATCTCCGCGTTCCCCGAGGCGTACACCAAACACAGCGCCGCCGCCACCGACCTCGTCAACGCCCTGACCCCGACGTCCTGCCACGCTTGATAGCGCAGCGCCAGATTTCAGGAAACCCTGACGGCCTCGTTTGCGCAGGCATGCGGCCGCCCGGTCGCCGGTGATCGGGTCGGGCAGGCCCGTCAGCGTGGGGTCAACCCACCAGCGTTCGGAAGTAGTCGTGTGCGGCAGGTCGCCACTCCTCACGTAGCCGGTGGACGAGCGCAAGCGCTTCCGGACGAGAACAATCAGAGCCCAGCGCCGCCATCGGCAGATCCGGGTCGAGTTTGGTGATGCGCTGCCAGTCGTCGACGAGCTCGGTCCACGCACGGAACCGCTCCTCGGAGCTGACCGCCTCACGGTCGGCGAACTTTTCGATCAACTCGTCATAGCCGGTCGCGATGACGTCCAGGTCCCACGCCCGGGCCGCGACCGCTCCCACCTCCGGCGAGTCGATGCGCGCGGTCACCGCGATCGCCTCCACAGCCGGGTCTTCGCGCACCATCGCGATGAGTTCATCGACATGTCCGCTCTTGGGCCGGATCCACACGCCGCCGCCGAGCGATCCCAGACCGTTGAGCAGCAAGGCAGTGCGCCGGCTGTACGCGGCGGCGCCGCCTGCTTCGCGAGTTCGCACGATCAGGAGCAGCCACTCGTCCACTTCCTGGCTGCCGGAACGACGTTCCAATCTCGTTCTCGCCTCTGCCAGTGGCGCACGGGCGTCGTCGCTGAGACGGACGTGCGCGCCGGCGCCGCGGCCGGTCTGGATCAGCGCTCCGGCCCGCACGGCTCGCGACAGCGCCTGCCGAGTCGACTCCGGGGAGTAGCCCAGGGCCTGCATGGCGGCAACCAGGGACCGCTGCGGGACACCGTCCGGGTAATCCAGGACGTAGTCGGTGAGCAGCACCATCAGCAACGAGCGCGCGGATCCACGGTTGAGTGCCTTGCTTCGTCGTGCCGGCGACACCATCGCGCTTGCCTCTCTCACCGCCATCCAACGACGGCGGCTCATGTTGTGAATGTCAGGCCGACCAGGACGCCCCAGCCTAGAGGCATTGCGCTCGTGGCGGTCTGCCCCGCGCGAACCTCCAGCACGGCCCAGGAAAGATCTCGTGACAGGTGTCGGCGGTATTAACAATATGTGTCACGACGCGTAGTGTAGTCGCCAAGTCCGGCGCCACGATGGGCGAGAAGGCACCTTGACCGGCTCGCCCCTTCGCGGCGGACGACGTACCGCTCGAGGCTCTGGCCCCTTCGACGACGCTCCGCCGAGCGCACCACACGTCACCCATGCCCGCCCCGCATCACCCCCTTGCGCACCTCTCCCCCATAGCCTGACCAACTTCACATGCGACTCCAGTGACGTCGCTGCGGCAACTGTCGCAGCGACGCAAACGCATGTCAGCAAGCCAAGCAAAATGGGGCTCTAGCTGCGCAAACAATCTTGTGACTGATAGTTGATGGCTATTGCTAATCAGTCACGTATGTGGTGACACTCTGGCATGGCAAACATCGAGACGGTGCCGGAGTCGATCAGCACGTGGATCGCGGCACGAACCGACCCGGCACAGGCTGACCGGCTCCGTGAAACCCTCGCCGTCGACGTCGAGTTCACCTTTGCCGGCCGGCGCCGCAGCGGCATCGACGCCGTCGCGGCGCAGCTGCAACAGTCCCCCGGTCGCCGCTTGTCCACCCCGGAATGGCGGGTCATGTCCAGTGGCGACGCTCGCTACACCGTGCGCTTCACCGGCCCCGGTGGCGCACCGATGCCCAGCCCTGGCGGGCCGATGGCCGCGATGGACTTCCACCTGACGCTCGACGAGGCGGGCAGGATCTGCGCGATCAGCCCACAACCCCACCACACCGAACCCGCCGACCTCGCCTCCGCGCTGAAGGTCGGCTCGCTCATGCCGAGATTCTCGCTTCCGGACTTCCACGGTCGGCTGGTCTCGTGGTGGAGTCCGGGGGCCGAGGCGCATGTGGTGCTCTGGACCAGCAACCACTGCCCGTGGGCGCTGGGCTGGCACGGCCGCCTGCAAGACCTGGCCCGCGACTACGTCAGCCGCGGCGTGCGAGTCGTGCAGATCAACGGCAACGATCCCGCGATCAGCCCGGCCGATGCGCCGGAACGCTGCCGGGCCAGGGTCCTGTCTCTTATACAC
>KL571210.1:23261-23888 GCA_000715855.1 Actinoplanes liguriensis | reverse complement strand
TGTGTATAAGAGACAGTACCTGCACGACGACGGCCAGCGGATCGCCCGGCAGGTCGGCGCCCGGCACACCCCGGACGTATTCGTGATCGCGGGCGACGGCACCGTCGCCTACCACGGCGCGCCCGACTCCGACTCGGAGGACCCCGCCCTGCAGGCGGAGTGGGTTCGTGCGGCGCTCGACGCCGTGCTGGCCGGCCGGCCGGTCGAGCGGCCGCAGACCGAGCCCATCGGCTGCACGATCAAGTGGACGCTCTAGTGCCGTCGATCGCGAACGTCATCATCCACGTGACCGACCTCGATCGGGCTCTGCGCTTCTATCGCGACGGGATCGGTGCGGGCATACGGTTCGACTCCGGCTGGGGGTCGCCGGCGCCGATGCTCGCACTCAGCGGTACGCCGCAGGGCACACCCATGCGAATCGTCGCCCTGGATCTCGAGGGAGCGGCGGGTTTGACCTTGTGCTCGTTCCAGAACGCCGACTCGTTACAGGATGCTGACTCGCTCCGTATTGCTGATGAGCCGGCCTCACCTTTCGAAGCCGGCGGCCAGGCACATGTCGGGTTCCTCGTCGACGACGCGACCGCAACCCGAGCTCGGCTGCTCGAGCTCGGTGGGACGGCGCTCGGC
>KL571210.1:16027-23025 GCA_000715855.1 Actinoplanes liguriensis | reverse complement strand
CCCGCCGCTCCCGGCTCGCCTTCGTCCGAGATCCCGACGGCACCTACATCGAGCTCGTCCAGCGGTTGGAGGACTGATGGATCTCGGTTTGGCCGGCCGTGTAGCCCTGGTCAGCGGCGCCTCGCGCGGCATCGGCGCGGAGATCGCGGTCCGGCTCGCGGCAGAGGGCGCCCGCGTCGCGGTGGGATTCCACCAGTCCGCGGACGCCGCCGCGAAGGTCGTCGCCCGGATCGATGAGGAGGGCGGAACCGCGTACGCCGTCAGATTCGACCTGTTGGACACGCAGAGCCTCGCCGCGGGTGTCGCCGAGGTGGCCGAGCGCTGGGGGCCGATCCAGGTGCTCGTCAACAACGGCGGCGCCGGTCCGTCGCCCGGGCCTTTCCTGAGCGTCTCCGACGAGGGCTGGCAACGGGCGCTGCGCGACCAACTGGAAGGCCCCGGCAATCTCATCCGGGCTGTGCTGCCGGCGATGTGCGAGACCGGCTGGGGTCGCATCGTCACGATCTCGACCGTCCATGCGCTGACCGGCAGCGCCGGCGTCGTCGCCCATACGTCCGCCAAAGCCGGTCTGCACGGTCTGACGCGATCGCTGGCGCGCGAGGTCGGCCGTCAGGGCGTGCTGGTCAACGCCGTACTGCCCGGCCTCACCCTCACCCCGTCCAGCCGCGCCCGCTTCTCCGCCGAGCGGATCGAGGCGTCGTCCGCCTCGATCCCGACCGGCCGTCCCTCGACCGGTGGGGACATCGCCGCGCTCGTGGCGTTTCTCGCCTCCACCGCCAACGGCAACATCACCGGCGAGCTGATCCGCTCCGCCGGCGGTCTCTGACCCGCTCCACATCGCCCCGTCCTGCTGCGGCACCTCAACGAGGAGACATTTCATGCCTTCCGTGCGCCCCCATCAACCTGTCCTGCGCGCTCTCACCCCGGCAGCCGTCGTCGCTCTCGGCCTCGCCCTCGGCGTGACCGCCTGCTCGAACGGATCCTCCGACGATTCCGGCGACACCATCACCGTCGGCATTCCCGTGGCCAACACGGCGTCCCTGGCCCAGGCGGGCGTGTCGGCTCCCGACGCGGCAAGCGTCGACGACATCGAGACGATGTACAAGGCCGCCTTGAAGAACATCACCGGCTACAAGATCGACGCCAAGTTCGTCACCTTCAACCTGGTGCAGACCGGAGCGCCGCAGACCACCTGCTTGAAACTGCTGCAGGACGAGAAGGCCGACGTGGTTCTGGCCAGCCAATTCGTCAACGGCGGCGACCAGTGCGTCGTCCAGCGCGGCGGCACGCTCATCCAGAGCATCGCCGTGCCCCAGGCCGCGTACGGCATGAAGCAAGGCGTTGTCTACACCAACGACCAGGTGCCCAACGACGCTGCCACCAACTTCGCGACCTACCTGACGACACAGGCCCACCTGGAGAGCCAGACCATCGGCGTGCTGACAGACGCGCTCGGCGGTGATGCCACCCCGGTCAACGACATCCTCGTGCCGGCGCTGAAGAAGGCCGGGCTCAACGTCGCCCATGTCACCACGCTCAGCGCCGACCTCGCTCAGGTAGCCCAGCAGGTTCCCGTCGAAGTCGCCCAGATGCGTGACGCCGGAGTCACAGCGATTGTCGATGCCACCCCGAGCGCGAATCTCGTGCAGTTCCTCGGCGGCATGACCAAGGCGGGGTGGAAGGTCCCGTTCATCGCCGGCGATCTGAACAACGCCATCGACGAATCCTTCGCCGCGGCCTACCCGAAGACGTTCGAAGCCACCGGATACACCGCTCGCCGCTTCACCACGGACAATGCGGCCGCAACCACCTGCTACCAGAACTACGTGGCGGCCGGCGGCAAGGAGCTGACACCGAACTCCGCCAGTTACCAAGCCAACCTCGAGGTCTGCGACCAGGTCAAGATCCTGTCCGCCGGGCTGAGCAAGCTCGGCGGCAAGGCCTTCGACAAGAAGGCCTTCAGCGAGGCCTTGAGCCAAGGCGGGGACCTGGACTTCGCCTACTTCGGCGCCGGCTCGCTGTCCGGCACCTCACCGTCCACCGCTCGCAAGCTGCACACCGTCACGTTCAAGGACGGGCACTGGTCGGGCACCGACGAGAACTGGACAGCGATCTCCCATGGCTGACCCGCTGCTCCGGGTGGAAGGCCTCGAGGTCTTCTACGGCCCGATCCAAATTCTCTTCGGTACGTCACTGCAACTCCAGCCGGGCGAGGCACTCGCCCTGCTGGGCACCAACGGCGCCGGCAAGTCGACGCTGCTCAAGGCGATCGCCGGACTTCTCACCGCCGCCAACGGCACCATTCACCACCGCGGCGACAACATCACCGGACACCGGGCGCAGACCCGGGTCGCCCGGGGAATCGGCATGGTCAGTGGCGGCCAAGCCGTCTTTCCCGTGTTGTCGGTGGCGGACAACCTGAGGGTCGGCGCGTTCAGCCTGGGCCGCGACTCCGCGACCATCCGTACGCGTACCGACGCCGTCCTGGATCTCTTTCCTCAGCTGCAACCCCTGCTCAAAAGGCCGGCCGGGCTGCTCTCGGGCGGCGAGCAACAGATGCTGGCCATCGCCAAGGTGCTGCTGCTCGACCCCGAACTACTACTGATCGACGAGCTGTCACTCGGATTGGCCCCGGTCGTCGTCGGGCAGCTCATCGACGTCGTCGAACGGTTGCGCCGCGACGGTAAGACCATCGTGGTCGTCGAGCAGTCCCTGAACGTCGCCCTGCACCTGGCCGAACGCGCGATCTTCATGGAAAAGGGCAGGGTGCGCTTCGAAGGCCCGACACACGAACTGCAACACCGTGACGACATCGCGCGCGCAGTCTTCCTCGGAGGCAGGTGAACATGTCCTTGCACATCACGTCCGACATCGTCGCGGCCGGAGCGATCGAAGGGCTCGGCTACGCGATGCTGGCGGTCGGCCTGCTGCTGGTCTACCGGGCCACCCGGGTACTGAACTTCGCCCACGCGCAGGTCGGCGTGCTCGGCGCCACCATCACCGCGAAGCTCGTACTGGATACGAAACTGCCCTACTGGCTCGGCGCGCTGGCCGGGATCCTCGTCGGCGCCGCTCTGTCCTTCGCCTTCTACCACTTCGTCGTCCGGGCCCTCGAGGGCCGGCCGCGCATCGTCCTGCTGGTGGCGACGCTCGGCCTGTCACAGGTGGCCGTCGCCGCGGGCAACCTGCTGCCGACGATCCAGCACAGCGGCGCGTACCCGCAGGCTTTCAGCGGGCGCTGGGTCGTCGCAGGCGTCACCGTAACCGCCGCCGACCTCACCATGCTGGCCGTACTCACCGCCGTCGGCCTCGGCCTGGCGCTCTGGCTGGCGCGAAGCCGCTACGGCATCGCGTTGCTCGCCGCTTCCGACAACGCCGACAGCGCCCGCCTGGCCGGCATCCCCGTCCAGGCGATCGCGGCCGGTGTCTTCACCGCGGTCGGTGCGCTGGCGGCGCTCACCGTGATCCTCTACAGCCCCGTCCAGGGAGTATCGGCCGGCACGGGACAGTCCGGACAGGGAACCACCATCCTGTTGATGGCCTTGATCGCATCGCTGGCCGGCGGGTTCTGGTCACTGCCGCGCGCTGCCTTCGCCGGTGTCGCTCTGGGGATCATCGAAGCCCTGCTGTACGCGAACACGAGTTCGCCGGGACAGGTCTCGGCACTGCTGTTCGTCGTCCTGGTGCTCACCATCGCGCTGACGGCCAAGAAATCCCGGCTGGGCATCGACAGCGCCTCGATCGCGCCCGCAACCCGGCCGATCCCGCGCGCCCTGGAACGCTCCCGCTGGGCACGGCCGCTGAGCTGGGCAACAGCCGCCGTCACCATCGGCCTGGCAGCCCTGGCGCCGTTGGTCATCACCTCGGCCTCCGGGCAACTCACGCTGGTACAAATCATCTGCTACTCATTGGCAGCATTGTCGGTCTGCGTGATCACCGGCTGGGCTGGGCAGATCACTCTGGGCCAATTCGCCTTCGTCGGCATCGGCGCCTACCTGACCGCAGCGCTGATCAATAACGGGTGGAACTTCTTCGCGGCTGTGGGTGCCTGCATGGTGATCGGCGCGGTTGCCGCCGGCCTGCTCGGCATCCCGGCCCTGCGGGTACGGGGCATGTTCCTCGCCGTACTGACGCTCGGCTTCGCCTTTGCCGTCCAGGCGTGGCTGTTGCCCGGCCCACTGCTCAACCCTGACGGGCAAACCCTGGTCGCCGCGTTCCCCCCGGCCACCTGGGGCCTGGACCTCGGCAACCTCGAGACGTACTACTACCTGTGCCTCACCATCCTGGTCCTGGTGGTGATGATGCTCGCCGGTCTCTCGCGGACCGGTGCCGGCCGTGCGATGCGTGCTGTCCGCGACAACGAGATCGCCGCGGACGCCCTGGGGATCTGGAGCGCCGCCACGAAGTGGAAGGCCTTCGTGCTGGCCGGGGCACTCGCCGCGCTGGCCGGCGCACTTTGGGGCGTCGGCCTGGGCACCTTCCAAGCCAGCCAGTTCACCGCCGACGCTTCGATATCCATCGTCTTCATGGTCGTCGTCGGTGGCATCGCGACCCTCGGTGGCCCGATCGTCGCCAGCATCGGCCTGGTCGGCGCTCCCGTGGTACTCGGCCACATCGTGGAGCCACTCGGCGATCAGGTGCAGAACATCTCGACGCTTCTCGGCGGTGTCGCTGCCCTACTCGCACTGCGCGGCGATCCGGAAGGCATCGGAGCGGGATTCCGGAAGCTGCGGGAACGACTACTGCGACGCCTGGCCGATCCCGCACCGGATGAATCCGGGCCGGTCGTCGATCCCGCGCCCGCCACCCCCACCGTCGCGTCGCAGGAGCAGGCAAACGCCTTGCAGGTCTGCGAGGTCGTGGTGCGCTTCGGCGGCGTCACCGCAAACGACCGGGTCAGCCTCGACCTGCGTACCGGTCAGATCGTTGGTCTGATCGGCCCGAACGGCGCCGGGAAGTCAACGCTGGTCAATGCGATCAGCGGTGCCCTTCCGGTCGCCGCGGGCCGCATATGCCTGGGCGGAACCGACCTGACTCGTCTGCCCGCGTACCGCCGTGCCCGGCTCGGCATAGCCCGCACCTTCCAGAACGCGTCACTGTACGCGGGGCTGTCGGTCTCCGAAACGCTGGCGCTGGCCGTCGCGGCCGAGAAGTCGGCGTCGTTCCTCGGATCATTGCTGTCCCTGCCGCCGACACTGCGACGCGACGCTCGATGCCGGGCCGAAGCGGATGCGCTCGCCGTTCGTTTCGGGCTCGAACCCTGGCTGGACTCCTTGATCAAAGAACTGTCCACGGGCACCCGGCGGATCGTCGAACTGGCCTGCGTGGCTGCCCGAAGCCCGCGAGTGATCCTGCTCGACGAGCCCGCCGCCGGTGTGGCCCAGCGTGAGGTCGAACAACTGGGGACACTCATCCGCAACCTGCAGGCTGACACGGGCGCATCCGTGCTGCTCATCGAGCACGACCTGCCCTTCGTACTCGGCGTCAGCGATCGCGTGGTGGCACTCGCACAAGGACGAGTCATCGCGGAGGCCGAGCCCAGCGCCATCCAGAACGACCCGGCAGTCATCGAGAGCTATCTCGGCATCGACGACCGGGCGGTGCAACGGAGCAGCTCGGCCCAGTAGAAGCGGATCGGGAGGCGTCGCCGAACTCTCGCCATGCCTCCCGATTCGTTGCAATGATCTCGATTCACGCCTGCTACCGGCGGTCAGGTAGGTGGGCTGGCTCCCCGATGATGCTGGCGCACGGCGGTGACGGCAACTCGCCGGGCAGCTGCACCTGTCCCCGCGAACGGTCGAGAAGCAGGTAGCCCACCTGATCACCAAGACCGACCCGTCCGGACCGGGCGTCCCCGTGTGAGCTGCACGAATAGAAGGGCGCGGCCACACCCACTGGGGAGGGGATGCGGCCGCGCCCGGTGGCGTCAGTTCGCAGAACCGACGCCGGTCAGGATGCGGCTGCGGATGTAGCGACCGGATTCGGTCAGCACACCCGTGCCCTTGAACGTTGTTCCGGAGCAGGTGCCCTGCTTGAAGGCCGAGTTCGATTCGCGGCCGTCCGACAGGCTCCACATGCCGTAGCTGATCTTCAGGCTTTTCAACAGGTCCAGCCAGGCGGTGGTGCTGGCGAAGTCGTTGGCGCCGTCACCGGTGAAGGTCTGGCTGCCGAACTCGCTGACGAACAGCGGCAGGCTCTTCGCCGCGCGGGCGAGAGCTGCACGCCGGTCCGCGCCGTGCGACGCGGCGTAGAAGTGGAACGTGTACATCACGTTCTTGAACGTCACCGGGTCGTCGATGATCTCCTGCTCGGTGGCGCCGTCGGTGAGGCCGAGCGAGGAGAACCCGCGGGTGCCGACCAGCACCACACTGTTCGGCGAGTTCTTCCGGATCACCGGGATGACCTGGTCCGCGTACGACTTGATGGCCGTCCAGCTGACCCCGTTCGGCTCGTTGGCGACCTCGTAGATCACGTTGTTGTTGCCGGCGTGCTTGGCGGTCACGTTCGCGAAGAACGTCTTGGCCAGGCCGAGGTTGAAGTTCGGGTCACCCGGCGTGAGGATGTGGAAGTCCACGATCACGTACAGGCCGAGCTTGGTCGCGGTGTCGACCAGCCCGTTGACCTTGTTGGTGAAGCCGGTCGGGTCGGTCTCCAGGCCGCCCTCCTGGACGTACATCGAGAGCCGGATGAAGTCGGCGTTCCAGTCGTTGCGGATCGCGTCGAGCGAGCCGGCGTTCACGCAGTTCGGGAAGAACTGCAGGCCGTGGCTGCTCATGCCGCGCAGCTGGATGGCCGTGCCGCTCTGGTTGCACAGCTTGGTCCCGCAGACGCTGAGCTGCCCGTTGATCGCGACCGGGGTCCCGGTCGGCGCTTTCGTGGCCGGCGCGGTGGCCGTGACCGTGGCGGCGGGCGCGGTGGTCGCCGGCGCGGTGGTCGGGGTCTTGGTCGCCGGGGTGGCCGGCTTCGCGGTGGCGGTCTTCGTGGCAGCCGGCATGCTC
>KL571210.1:13601-15825 GCA_000715855.1 Actinoplanes liguriensis | reverse complement strand
GCCGCCGGTGTTAAGCGTGCACGGGGCCACCTTGGCGGCGTTCAGGTTCGGCCGCGGCGCGTTGCGGCCGATCGCAATCTCGATCCGGTCGATGGTCGAGATCCGCTTGTCCTTGAGCGGGCCGAGGATCGCGTTCTGGATGAAATTCGGGCCGCCCTGGCCGACCGTGCTCTTGAGCCGGTTGTTCGCCTCGGAGATCTGGGCGTTGAGCAGCTGCAGGTTACGCTGCACATCGGCCTGCTGCTGAGCCGGCACGGCCACGTTGATCTTCAGCTGCGGGCAGTTCACCGTCGGCACGGTCTGACCGGCGGATGCCACCCCGATCCCGACACCCGCCGCCACCACGGCGACGGCGCCGACCGCGACCACCTGCCAGCGCCGGAACCGGCTCCTAGCACCACTCCATCGCGATCTGTACATTGGTATCCCGCGCCTTCCGCCCGAAGCCTGAGCATGTTTCTCGTTGCATGCAGCAGTACGGGAGCGCTCCCATGAGCGGATCAAACCGGCGCGATCCTTTTCGAAGGAGTGCGCGTGAATGTCGGGAGATCGCGGCGGGTGGCCAACCGCAAGGTCACCGGTCTGTCCCGGCGCCCGGACGGCGGCCCGGCCGGTCTCCGGAGCCTCGTCAGCTTCGTAGGCTTCAGGTTGTGAGCCGACGAATGCCGTCGCGGTCGCCGTCCCGCTCGTCAAGTCCATCAGCCCGTTGGTCGATGGCGTGTGCCTCTGCGGTCACCTTGTCGCCGAGTGCGTGCAGCCGGGTGGTGGTGGCCGGCTCCGGTGAGTCCTCGGCGCTGCGGTGGAGGATCGCCTCGGCTACTTCGAGTTTTTCGGCGGTGTCGTGCATTGTTGCAGCGGTCCGTTGCCGGTGAGACATTCCATCGTGCAAGGTCATAGCTTCGATCTACCCGATGACTGACATGTGAACACTATCTGCAGGGCACACTCGCATTGCCCCGGCCTGCGGTGCCTGCGCAGCAGCGGTGACCGTTCCAAAACCGGTGGCGTCCGCGCGGATCAGGATCAACCGAAATCGCGAACGCGCGGATTCCTGCGGCAGCCTGAAAACTGATGGCATTCCTCCTTTGCCGGCCGCAGCGCTGACGGCCGATCGCGGCGCATCCAGCGGAGAATCCGGTGCCATTGGGGTCTGAACCAGCTAGGCAAGGTGGAACGGTTTACTCACCCTGTAGGCCCTGCTTGCCGCCGCGATAGATGCACTTGCCCTTCGACGTCAAGGGAAGCGGGATGCGCCGGTCAGCCCTCGATGCCGGTGGCGGTATGTGCCGTACCGACCGGCTTGGACTGCGAGGATCCGCGCTGACGCAGATAGATGGCCAGGATCGCCATGGAGGCGACGGCGAGCAGCTCCGACTGCCAGTTCTGCAGGGTGCGGTTCCAGAAGTCCGGCTCGAGCAGGTACTGCGACCAGGACACCGGATCCTGCAGATCGGCGAGCTGTCGTTCGTTGAACGACGCGGTGCCGGCGATCGACTGGGCCAGCCACGAGCCGAGGAACAGCAGGCCCATCACCAGACCCAGCGAATTCGAGAACACCGTCTGGCGCAGGCCACCGACCCGCGCCCACTTCGGGGAGCTCTCATCCGCGTACGAGCCGACTTTCTGGTCCTTGTCTGATTCAAGGCCGGCCTGGCCGAGTGATTTCGACTCGGGCGAGCCCTTCTGCAGCAGCCAGACGGTTCCGAAGATGTAGAGGAAGAACTGCAGGTATTCCGACTGCCAGTTCTCCGCGACATCGGCACCGAAGCTGGCCGAGGTCAGGTACCGGCCGAACGACACCACCGGCAGACCGTCGGTCAACTGCTCCTGGTTGAACTGGGCATGCCCCGCGACGGCCTCACCGACCAGCACGATCAGGAACAACACGCCGAACACCAGCCCGAGGGAATTCTGGCGAAGGAACCTTCTCATCGGTGCAACACCCCCAGGACCACGATGTACGCCAGCCCCACAGTGACGAGGAGCAGCAGAAGCACGAACAACGCTCGCATCACTCAACCTCCCTGCAGCGTGCAGTCGTACGGACGGCTCTGCCGCGGCGCACAACCGGCCGCGACGACCCGCCAGCCACCGGGGAACGCGGCGAGGAAAACAGTGTCATCGGCGAGCCGCACCTGCGCCCATTGCCCGTAGACGTCGGCGCCGCTGACCGCCGCGGGCGCCGGCAGGTCCTCGTCCAGGACGGCCTGGGCGCACGGCTTGC
>KL571210.1:12943-13415 GCA_000715855.1 Actinoplanes liguriensis | reverse complement strand
GCCGACATCGGCACAACCGCACAGCGCCATCAGACTGACCACCACCGCCAGGGCCGGACGCCGCACCTTGGACCTTGATCTTCCCGTGCGCATTCGCCGCGATTGCCCACCGGCGACGAATTTCATGCGCGAAGGAAGTGAAAGAAGGCCTGTCCCCCCGTACTCGCGTTTTGGCAGTCCGGTCGGTGGGCACCGAAACGGGTGAGCAGGGAGGAAGCGTTGTGACAACGAATGCGGCGCATGGCGGTGGGCCGGCCGGATCGGCCTCGACGGCGGATCTGGTGAGTCAAGCCGCAGCACAGATTTCCACATTGGTACGAGACGAGCTGGCCCTGGCCAGACTGGAACTGGCCGAGAAGGGCAAACGCGCCGCGGTCGGCGGCGGGCTGTTCGGCGGCGCCGCGGTGCTGGGCTGGTTCGGCCTGGGACTACTGCTGACCCTGGCCGTGGTCTCTGTCTCTTATACACATCG
>KL571210.1:12389-12603 GCA_000715855.1 Actinoplanes liguriensis | reverse complement strand
TGCAGGCCGATGTCCGCACGATCAAGACCGCAGCCCAGAACGGACGGCAGGCGTGAGCACCCAGCAGATCGACCCGCAGCAATTGCGTACGGAGATCGCCCGCACCCGGGCGGACCTGGGCGCCACCGTGCAGGCCCTGGCGGCCAAGACCGACGTGAAGGCCCGGGCCAGGCAGGGTGTCGCCGACGCCGCCGACCGCGGCCGCAATCGGCTG
>KL571210.1:11003-12156 GCA_000715855.1 Actinoplanes liguriensis | reverse complement strand
TCGGGGCCCAGGCCGTCGCGACCGTCGCCACGGTCCGCGACCAGCTGGTCGTCAGTTCCGCTCCGGCGCGGGCGCAGGCCCGTACGTTGCCGTCGAAAGCAGCCTCGGCCGCTCGCCACCCGCAGGTACGCGCCAATGCCGTGCCGGCGGTCGCCGTGCTCGCCGCGGCGGCCGGCGTGATCCTGCTGGTGATCAGCCGGAGGCGGGCGTGAGCAAAGCCGTCAAGATCGCCTACAAGCCGGTCGGTCTGCTGCTCGGCGCGGGCGCCGGCCTGGCCGCCGGCCTGATCTTCAAGCAGGTGTGGAAGATCGCCGGACACGACGACGACGCCCCGCACGCCACCGACCCCGACCGCGGCTGGGGCGAGATCCTGCTCGCCGCCGCCCTGCAGGGCGCGATCTTCGCGATCGTCAAGGCCGCCGTCGACCGGACCGGCGCCGTCGGCGTCCACAAAGCCACGGGCGAATGGCCCGGCTGACCACGAGAATCGGAGCAGACATCATGAAGGTATTCAAGCTGGCCGTCGGATTCGCCGCCGGTTACGTCCTGGGCACTCGCGCGGGCCGGGAGAGGTTCGAGCAGATCGCCGCGACCGCCCGCAAGGCGAGCAACCACCCTACGGTGGTCCAGGCGCAGGACAAGGCGAAGGCGCTGCTGTCCACCGGCACTGAGAAGATCACCGCGAAGCTGCCCCACACCGACGCGGAGCGGCCGACCGAGGTCCTTGCGAGCACGACAACCACCACCACGACCGCGCCCGTGGTCACGGCGAGCCCGGCGCGCACGCCGCGGCCCGCCCGCACGACGCCGGCCTACCCCCATCAGCACTCGGTGGTGTGCCGGGTTTGCCCGGCCTGAGCCAGCGGTATGACGTCGCCATGAATCACAATCGGCGAAAAGCCGTGCTCAACGGACCGGCCACGTTCGGGCCGGTTTCCCGCTGCGCCCGAGGTGTCGCGTGAGGCAACCGCGTCACCGCACGGTGCAGCTGCCCGTGGCCCGGCCGGGCGGGCTATTCACCGAAGACAGGCGCTGCGCCGAGGAACCCGACCGGAGGGCTGACGCCGCCGCTGTCGCGGCCGGGCAGGCCCGGCGCCGGTACTGGAAACAGCGTGCCTGGAGCAGCCGGGTGCTGCACCGCCTCGGTGCTGTC
>KL571210.1:2004-10772 GCA_000715855.1 Actinoplanes liguriensis | reverse complement strand
CTCGCTTGGCTGACCGTCGGGCTGGTGATCGGATTCCCCGGGTGGTGGGAGAACGTCCTCTACGTCACGAGCTCCCTCGTCACGTTGATCATGGTGTTCGCCGTTCAGCACACCCAGGCACGGCAGTCGGCCGCTATCCAGCGCAAACTCGACGAGCTGCTGCGTGCGCTGCCAGCCGCCGACAACCAGTTGATCGCCCTCGAAGAGGTTCCCGAGCAACACCTGCAGGCGCTCAGCCATCGCAACATCATCGATCGGGAGGACGCTTCCGGCCGCGGTTGACCGCACTTGGCGCTGTTCAGGCGAAGATGCGCAGGCCACCGCGCCGGGAGGTAATCACCGAGCCGACCAGGGTCCGTTACAGCGCGGTGTGGACTGGGTAGATCAACTACCCCAGGTCTTTCGCTGGTAGCGGCATTTGTGGAGGTCAGACTGTTCTCGGCGCGGCAGGTCGATGCCCGGTGGCGACAATGGATGCGATCGGCGGCGGCCCGGCTCCGGCAGGCAGCTGTTCCGGCCGGGGAGGCAGTACTGGCAGCATCACTGGCCTGGCTTCTCGCAGCCCAGGTCATCGGTCACCCGGAACCGGTGTTCGCGCCGTCCACCGCCCTGGTCGTGCTCGCCGAGTCCCGCGGGCGTCGCCTGCGGCAGAGCGTCGAGATCGTCCTGGGAGTATCCGCCGGAGTGCTGGTCGCCGATGCGGTCGTGCAGGCTCTCGGGACCGGCGCGGTGACCATCGCCGTTGTCCTGCTGCTGACCATCGGCCCGATGGTCGCCATGGGGGCGAGCAGCACCTTGATCGTGCAGGCAGCCATTTCGGCGCTCTATCTGGTCGTGGTGCCGGCTTCGAAGACGAGCCTCATGCAGCTGCGCTTCGTCGACGCCCTGATCGGTGGAGCTGTCGCGCTGGTCATCAGCCAGGTGGTGGTCGCCCGCAGTCCGCTCGGCCGTCTGGTCGCCGAAGCCCGCCAGACGTTTGCCGACCTCGCCGGACTGCTCGACGCCATCGACCAGGCTGTCGCCGACGGTGACGAGCAGGGCGCCCACACCGCGCTGCGGCGCGCCCGGGAGCTCAACGGCTGTGTGGGAAAACTGCAGGCGGAAGCCCTGGCAGCCGGCGAGACGCTGCGGTTACAGGTGCGCCGTCGCCGGAAACTCGCCCAGATCGCCGAGGTCCAGGCTACAGCGGTGCACCTGGATCACGTGATCGACAACATTTGGGTGCTGGCACGCAACGCCGTGACGGTGACCCGGCTACAGGTGGCGACGCCACCGGAGGTCAGCGATGCGCTGTGCGCGCTGGCCGAGGCGGTACGCGCCGCCGGCGAAGCACTGGCCACCGACCTTGTCGGTCCCGGCGATCCCGACCGGCACGCCGGCCGCGCCGACCACGCCGCGCTGCAAGCGGTCCGGATCGCCGCGAAACTGCTGGAAAACGACCCGCCTCTGCCGCTGGTCATGATCATCGGACAGATCCGGGTGACCGCCGTCGACCTCCTGCGCGGCGTCGGACAAGACGACCAAGCGGTACTCGAACGCGTCGACGAGGCTCTGGGCCTGCACGCGCCGTAACCGGCCGTATCTCACGCCCGAGGTGGCATTGTTGTGCTGCTGCTGGGCAAATGTGCGGTCATGACGGGGTGGAGCATGCGGCATCCGCCGGTAATGGACGAGGAACTCGCGCGGTGGACGCTGAGTGATGCAGGACAGCTGCAGGTGCTGCGGGAGGCGTTGCAACAGGTAGCGCTGGCGGATACGGTGCCGGTCGCCGACCCGGCGGACCTGGTGGAGCGGCTGGTCATCGTGGCTACGGAGCTGGCCGGGAACGCGCTTCGTCATGGGCGGGGGCCGACGGTGGTGCTGTTGCACCGATCGAACGGTGACCTGGTGATCGATGTTGCCGACGGAGCCCGGGAATCGGTGCCGGTCGTCGATGAGCGGCGGGCATCCGGTGACGGCGGTCTGGGTCTGGTGCTGGCGGAGCGTCTCGCGAGCCGGGTCGGCTGGTATCCGACTGCGGCGGGCAAGGGTGTGTGGGCGGCGTTCCCGCTGGCGGCGCGGTGATCTACCGCTGGCAGTCCGGGCACCGCTTCACCACTCTCGCTCTCGCTGCCCTCGCGATCTGCGGCGGCAATTGCCTGAATCGCGTGAAAGGCGACCCTTGGGGTATCAGAGGCTCTGTCGCCACAAGAAACACCCTCGGCAAGGAGCGGAAGATGACCCCACCATCGACACAGGCTCCTACCAGCACACGGCCACCGTTGGCCGACGCGCTCGTCGGTCTCGCGCAGACTCCCGACGACGTACCGGGCATCATCGAGAACCTGCAGAAGGTGGCCCAGCTTGCGGTCAGCCGGATCAGCACGGTCGACTACGCGGCGGTGTCCCCGCAGTCCGGGGACGAGCCCTGCACCGTCGCCGTCAGCCCCGACTTGACGGCGGCGATCAACGACGCCTCGCTAACGGCCTGCCACGACCTGGCACCGTCGGCGGGGCACACCATGACCGACCACGCCACCGCGGACACGGCCACCACACTGGCCTGGCCGAACTTCCGTGAGACCGGGACCCGCATGGGTATGCGCATCGTCTCGATGCCGCTGTTCACCGGAAGCGGCACCACACGAGCAACGCTGGATCTGTGGGGACGCGACCCTGCCGCCATCGCCCCATTGACGGTTGGCATCTGCGCCGCCTACGACCCGGACCTTCCGGTCCCCGGCGAGATCGACGATTTGGCGCCGCTCGACGCCGGCGGCCACGAGCTGATAGCCGGTTTTGCTGAGGCCTTGTCGGTACGGGCCACCATCCAACTGGCTGTCGAACTACTCGCCACGCAGACCGGCAGCGACCCGAGCAAGGCTTACCTGCGCCTGCGTCTGGACGCCGCTGACCAGGGCATCTCGCTGCTGGCCGCCGCGTCCGCCACCATCGCCGGAAACCTTCCCAGCTGATTCTGACGGTCGGAAACCCGGTCGTCAGTCGTCGGTTCGCTGACACAGGATCATCGTCGTGAATCTTCCGGATCCCACCGAACTCGTTCAGCGAGGTTACGACGATCTTTCTCACCGCTACCGCGGCGACCATGACGACCCGGGCGAGTACGCACCGTGGCTAAGCCACCTGCGACAGCAGCTCCCCGCCCAGGCCAAGGTGTTGGACCTCGGCTGCGGCTGTGGCATTCCGGTCGCGAAGACCCTCGCCGATAACGGCCATCGGGTCACCGGCGTTGACCTCAGCGAGGTCCAGATCTATCGCGCACGCGGACTCGTGCCACAGGCCACGTTCCTGCACGCCGACGCCACCCAAGTCAGGTTTCCCGATCGCGCGTTCGACGCGGTCGTCTGTCTCTACGCCCTCATCCGCATGCCGCGCGACACCCAACCGCAACTGCTCCAGCGCATCGCAGCCTGGCTCAGGCCCGGCGGAATTCTCCTGGCGACCACCGGGGCCCAGGAATGGACCGGAACCCAAGACCACTGGCTCGGCGGCACCGCCACCATGTGGTGGAGCCACGCCGACGCGGCCACCTACCGGGCCTGGATCACGCAAGCTGGCCTGACCATCGACTCCGAGCAGTTCGTCCCCGAAGGGGCCAGTGGCCACCAACTCTTCTGGGCCCACCGACTCGAAGATTCAGGCCAACTTCGTTGACAGAAAGACCGAGCGGACCGACGACTCGACCGTGAACCGGCCACGACGCTATTGACATCGAATACGACCGAGCCGCCGTCCACCACGGCAACGACAAGAGACCCCACCCGGCCTGCGTGGCCGGCCAACGCATCACCCACCTGCCGGCCGGTCGACGGATCCTATATGCGCACCGCGTCGCTGTCACCGGTCACGACGACCGGCTGGCCGTCGACCTCGGTCAGCGCTACGGCGTTGACGCAACCATGGTGGCCTTCCAGCGGCTGGCCGAGCTTCTTCCGACTCGTCAGGTCCCACAGTCGGGCGGTGCCGTCCAGGCTGCCGGTCACCGCCACCGGCCGACCCCCCAGGTCCGCCACGGCCAGCGACGCCACCCACGCGGTGTGACCGGTCATGCCCTTCCCGATCGGCTGGCCGCTGCCCACGTCCCACAGCCGCACGCTCTTGTCGCCCGCGGTAACCAGCACCGCCCGTCCGTCCAGCCGGGTAAACGCTACCGAGGAAAGCTTCTTCTGCGGAGTGAGCTGCGCCAGCACCGCGGCCGCCGAGGGGTCGGCGGTACTCCACTGGATCCCCCATGCTCCGACGTCAGCATCCATGTCCCGCTCCCCACCCGCCGACTGCTGGTCAGAATCACCCAGCTGAATTGCAGGGATCCAGACCCAGAATCGGCTGATTCGAACAGCGATTCCTTCTCCGTGCCGACGTGCGGGGTGTCGCGGCCCTCAGGCAGCGCGGTCTCCCGGCGGCAGGGGTTGCGGCTGGATGAAGACGCCAACGTACAGGCTGGTGGTGACCGGTTTACCTTGCGCGCAGACCGGGGTGGCCAGGGCCGCCCCGGCGCCGAGGGCCACCGCGGCCATCAGGCCGATCCCGGCTCTCAGCAAGCTCTGAGTCCTGTTCATCGTGCGGCTCCCTTCAGCGAATACTCGATGCGCACCTGAGCTGACCACCCCATCCGCGGGCCCGTTGCCACAACGCGAATAAATCACCCGATCGTTCAGGACAGAACCGTCTCAACGGTGAGCCAAGGCTTCGCCGGAGCTTCCGACCGATCTGATACGCCTGCCGACCGCAGCGCCGACAAGGAGGGCTGGCCGGAGAATGTGGCCGGCGTCACACACAACCTGACGGGTGGTCCGCTGCGTCCTCACAGCGAGACGGCGACGCCGTTCGCTAATCGGAGCAGGAGCAACGGGACATGAAGAAGAAGTTTGCACTCACGGCCGCCGCCACCCTGGCAATCGTCGGGACCGCCGTCTACGCCGCCGGGGCCGGCGCCGCCGAGCGGCAAAAGCCGCCGACGGCCATCGCGACTGTGGCACCGTTGGACCTGGCCGGGCTGGCGGTGACGGCCGGGTCGGGCGTCACCTATGTCAAGAATGGCGCGACGGTCACCGCCATGCGGGACGGGGCGGTGGTCGCGACGATGACCCTGGTGACGGCGAACTACAGTGCCACCGGTGGCGACGTGGTGGTGGCCGTCGACGCGGCGCGGCCCGTCGTGATCGACCCGCAGATGTTCACCGTCTACGACACCACCGGCGGTGAGAACTCCCCGTCCGAGACCGCCGCGGTGACCGTCGAGGGCGGCCGGCGCGAGATGACCCTGACCTATCGCGACACCGCTGGGCGGCCCGAGGCTTTCGGCTGGGCGGCGGCCGACGGGTCCGCGGTCTGGGCACGCTGACCCTTCCACGACGGTAGAGGGGCACACTTTCGATGCACGCCGACCTCCAGGAGGCATTTCGTGCCGTGGCCGCCGCGGAGATGGACCCGCTGCGCCGATTCGCACGATCGCTGACCCGGGACTCGCACCGGGCCGATGACCTGGTCCAGGGTGCGCTGGAACGGATGTATGTGGTGTGGGCTCGCACGCACTCGGTCACCGATCCCGGCGCTTACCTGCGCAGCATCGTGGTCCGGCTGGCGATCAGCGAGTCCCGGCGCCCGTGGCGGCGCGAATACAGCACCGACATCCTGCCCGAGCGCCCGTATCAGCCGGGCGCCCCGGGCACTCAGGTCGATCTGACCCGAGCGCTGGCGACGCTGACTGTCAAACAGCGTGCGGTCGTGGTGCTGCGATACCTCGAGGACCGCCCGATCGCCGAGGTCGCCGAGGTGATGCGGGTCGGCGAGGGGACCGTGAAGCGGTACTGCGCCGACGCGGTCGCCAAGCTGCGCCGCGTCCTCGGCGACGACTTTCTCGACGACCGGGCCGACGAGCCCACCCGACGGTCCGGCGCCCCGAGCGTCAGTTCACCCTCCGGAGGCAATCGATGAGCACACCGCCCACCGGTCCCCGACTCTCCGACCGGCTCAAGCACCTGCAGAGCGCCGAGGCGCCCCTGCCCGGCGCCCGGTTCGGCATCGACGACGTGATCCGCGGTGGACGCCGTCGTCGCCGGCGACGCACCGTCGCCTCGGTCGCTGCCGGGATCGCCGTCCTCGCCCTCGGCGCAGGCCTGGTGGTCTCCCGAACCGGTGAGGGCACGGGGCCGGTGCTGCCGCCCGCCGCCACACCGAGCAGTGCCACCGCCAGCATCGCTGCCCTGCCTCCGGTTGACCTGGCCGAGGACACCACGGTCACCTATCGGCAGAGCGGCAAGGAGGTGACTGCCACGCGCAAGGACGGCCCGGTGGCAACGATCACGCTGACGTCGGCCACTTACACCAGCACCGGAGGCCACATCGTGTTCGACGTCGACGCTGCCCGCACGGTGACCGTCGACACCGCGATGTTCCTGCTCTACGACATCGGCGGTGGGGAGAACGCGCCCGACAGTCAGCCGAAGCTCCGCCTGACCACGGGTCGGCACACCATCACCCTGGACTACTCCGGGGTGGGCGCCGAACCCGGGGCGGTCGGCTGGGCTGCGGCCGACGGTTCCGCCATGTGGGCGCGGTAGCGGTGCCGCTCCGTAGGTCGGTCGATCTCCCGCCCCACCCGGTACCCGAGGGCTCGTCCGGCATTTCCGGCCGGAAGGTCAGCCGCGTACCAGCGCGTCGTACACCTCGGCGAACTGCGCACGCCGGCTCGCGTAGTGATCGGCGTACGCCGTCGCGGGTTCGTAGGTCGCTCCGACAGCTCGGGCCGCCCGCGGAACGTCCGGTGCGAGCACGTCGAGGGCGAGCAGCGCCGTGCCGCACTGGGTGGCCCGGCGGCGGGTCACGTGCGTGACCGGCCGGCCGAGAACGTCGGCGAGCACCTGCAGCCAGTCGGGCTGGTCGTTGCTCACCCGTCCGGCAGCCGCGACCTGCACGACCTGCTGAGCGGCCGGGTAGAGCTCGTCGGCGACCCGCGCGTACGTCATGGCCACGCCTTCGATGAGGCCGCGGAACAGAGCGTCGGCGTCGGTGGCGGCGGACACCCCACCGATCTGGGCCCGGGCGCCGCCGGCCCAGCCGGGAGCACGTTCGCCGGTCAGGTACGGCAGCACGAGCGGTGTGGCGTCGCTGGGCGGTGCGGTCAGGACCGCGCCGAGCTCCGGGCTCAGGCGCAGCGTGCTCTCGGCCCAGCTGACAGCGCGGCCGACGTCGTTGATCGCCCCGCCGAGCAGGGAGCGCCGCGCGTCGACCCGGTAATTCCACAGCCCGAACGGCAACGGATCGGCCGGGCCGTCCAGCAGGACTCGCAACGCCCCGCTGGTGGCCGTGGCTGCGGTGAGGACGGTGGCGTCGGTTGCTCCGGATCCGATGTTGCTGGCGAAGCCGTCGGTGATGACGGGGAACCATGCGGCCCGGGCGAGGGCGGGCCAGCGTGCCGGCGCCGCTGAGGGTGCCGGCCGGCTCGGATCCAGCGGTGCGCCGAGTTGATCGGCGTGCAGGCCTGCGGCTTTGAGCAGTTCGGTGTCGAGCTCGCCGGTGCGGCGGTCGAGCAGGCCGGTCCACGCCATCGTGGACGTTCCGGCCAGCGGCTGGCCGATCAGCTTGGCCAGGATGTATTCGCCGAGCGACCACCAGTGCACGGCTTTGGCGACGACGTCCGGCTGGGTCGCGGTGAGCCACCGCAGCCGGGGCAGGTGGTAGCTGGTGTGCAGGCGGGTGCCGGTGCGCTGCTGGATCGCGTGTTCGTCGAGTTCGGCGCGGAGCGCCGTCACCGCGGCCGCGCTCCGCGAGTCGGCGTAGGTCAGGCACGGGGTGACGGCCCGGCCGGTCGCGTCGACGGCGATCAGGGAAGCGGCGAAGGTGTCCATCGCGACGCCGGCGATGCGGGTGCCCAGCTGCCGGTCGGCGGTCACCGCCTCGAGGATCTGTTCGACTTCCGCGGTGACCTGGTCAGGGTCGATCACCGAGGTGCCGTCGGGCGCGACGGTGAAGGCATGCTCGATCTTGTGCTGCAGCCCGTGGACCCGCCGGCCGGACGCGTCATGCACGCCCCCGCGGCTGGCCGTGGAGCCGATGTCGAGTGCCACCACCAGCGGGTCCAGCGCCTCGTCGAGTGCGACATCGTCGGTCCGGGTCATCGGCAATCCTCATCGTCGGTAGTCGCACTCTGCGGTGAGCCTAACGAGCGGCGGCCTGGACTGCCCGCCGTCGCCGACATGCTGACTCATCCGGTGGGTATGCGTACCCCCATGATCGGACGTTACGAACATACGGTCCTCGACTGCCCGGACCCCCGCGCGTTGGCACGGTTCTACAGTGAGCTGCTCGATATGCAGGTGGAACGTGAAAGCGACGACTGGGTGGTCATCCGGGATGCCGACGATCGGCACCGCCTGGCCTTCCAGCGGGTGCCGCATCTCCGTGAACCGCAATGGCCCGACCCCGAGCGCCCGCAGCAGATGCACCTTGACGTCATGATCGACGACATCGAGCAGGCCGAGGCCGCCGTACTGAGCATCGGCGCTACTCGCCTTGCACACGACGGACCCGACTACCGCGTGTACGCCGATCCGGCCGGTCACCCGTTCTGCCTGTGCTGGGCGTAGACCCACTACTCAGGCAGCTGTGCGGCGGACGCATCCCGATCGTCCAGCACCCCGCGATACACCGGGTGCCGCAGCGGGGTGTCGGCCGTCCAGGCCCGGTAGGCGATCCGGGCGACCACCTGCGGGTCGACCCAGGTCGCTTCGGCCATGGCCACGCTCCTGTCTCTTATACACATCTCT
>KL571210.1:0-1774 GCA_000715855.1 Actinoplanes liguriensis | reverse complement strand
GAGATGTGTATAAGAGACAGCTGCTGGCGTGACGCGCCGGACAGGCCGCTGCCGACCCGGCCGACCAGGTGCAGGCGACCGGCACGGTCGTAGGCACCGACCACCAGCGCCCCGATGGTGTCGCGCAGCCTGCCGCGGCCGGGAATCCACCCGCACACGACTACGTCGGCCTCATGCGGAATCACCGTCTTGATCCAGCTCTTGCATCGCTGGCCCGGCCGGTAGGGCGCGGTCAGCCGTTTGCAGACGACGCCCTCCAGACCGTGGTCCTGCGCGACCGCATACACCTCGCAGGTCGCATCGACGAAAGACGGCGGAGTCTCCACGCCCTTGCCGCGCAGCGCCAAGCTCTCCAGGACCGCGCGACGCTCGGCGTAGGGTGCCGCCGTCAACTCCTGCTCATCAACGACCAGGACGTCGAAGACGTACAACGAGGCAGGCGCCACCCTCAAAAGACGAGAATCAGGATTACGTACGCCCATTCGCTGTTGAAGACGTGCGAAGTCCGGCGCCCCTTCATCGTCCAGAACGACGAGCTCCCCGTCGAGCGCGACGCGCCGGCCACCGAGCAACTCCGGCAGCAGTCCCACTTCCGGGAATGCCGAGGAGATGTCCTGGCCGGTGCGACTGCGGACCTGCCAGCGGCCGCCGGCCACCGTGACGCCGGCTCGCATCCCGTCGTGCTTGAACTCCGCCGCCCATCCCGAATCCGTCGGCACCGGCCCCGGTGTCGCCAGCATGGGGGCGATCGCAGGAGGCAGCTTCGCAGCGTCGGGCATCCTGTGATCGTCGGACGAAGATCCACCGAGGCGCAGCTGAACAGCGAAAACCTGGACGAACGGAAGACCTGCCCGGTGCTGACCCGGATCCTGTCCAAGGACGCGTCGGCGGTATCGGGCAGCTATCGGCGAGCAGACGGTGCCCGGAGCGTCGACGAACCGCAAACGTCCACAGTTCGCGAATCGGCGCCCCGTCCTTGCCGGCACCGGAGCATTTCACCCCTCGGCGCGTCGGCGCGGATCAGAGGTGCTGGGTCTCAGTCGTCGAGGAGTGCAGGTCGGCAGTCGTCTCCGTGACGAAGCGGCCGGTGCCCGGCGCTGCGGTTCACCTCTTGGTCGCCATCTCCGTCGCTGCTGACGTTCTCGGTGACGGTGTGGTCGGGGTCGCGGTGCGCGGTGCTCTCCTTGACGAAACGCCCGCTGCGCGTGCTGCGATTGACCTCGTGCTCGTTGTCGGCCTTGACTTCTCCCCGCCCTGAAGGACGGGGATTCCGGCGGTCGCCCGCTGGGTTTCCTGTTTCACAGCCGGTTGCCCCGGACGGAGGTTTCCCCGTTGAGGTCTGACACCAGCTCCGCAGGCAGTAACCGCCAGCCCGGCGGCCAAAATGTTTCTCGCCGCGTTGACGTCACGGTCGTGGGCCGCCCCGCAGGAGCAGATCCACGACCGGACGTTCAGCGGCATCTTCTCTGTGATGGTTGCGCACTGCGAGCAAACCTTCGAGGACGGGTACCAACGGTCGATCACGACCAGGTCCCGGCCGTACCAGGCGGCCTTGTAGGTGAGCATGCGGCGCAATTCGCGCCAGCCGGCGTCACTGATGGCACGGGCCAGGGCGTGGTTCTTGACCATGTTGCGCACGGCCAGGTCCTCGATCACGAGCGTTTGGTTCTCACGCACGAGCCGGGTCTCAACTTGTGCAGGGTGTCACGGCGGCGATCGGCGATCCGGGCGTGGACGCGGGCCACTTTGAGCCGGGCCTTGGCCCGATTCGCGG
>KL571209.1:80790-81390 GCA_000715855.1 Actinoplanes liguriensis | reverse complement strand
GCGCAGGGTCTCGACCAGCCTGCTCGGCATCGGCCCGTCGGTGCCGCTGGACGACCCGGTGGACCTCGATGACCTGCTCACCGGGGCTGGCCAGGGCCTCGCCGACGACCTGGAGGACCGTTCGTGGTGACCCGCCGCCCGCCCGAGGCCGGGCCGCCCGGCGCCCGGCGGATCTCCACCCCGCAGTTGCAGCTGGCCCGGCTCGTCATCGCCGACACCGCCGACCACCTGGCCGTCGGGGTCATCCACGGTTTGGCCGGGCTGGGCAAGACGTTCGCGATGAAGACCTGCACAGCGGCGCTCGCGGCCCGAACCCGGCCAGCGGACCGGATCGAGGTCGTCACCATCGCGTTCCCATCGCGGCCGACGATGCGGTTGTTGGCCGACCTGCTGCTGCAGACGCTCACCGGAGCCCCGCCGACCCGGCAGGCCAACCGCTTCTACCTGACCGCGGCGCTGGTCCGCGAGCTCGCCCGCGTGCCGCGGCTGGTCGTGGTCGACGAGGCGCAGCGGCTGCCCGAGGAGTGCATCGAGCTGCTGCGCTACCTGCACGACCACGACGACACCGCGTTCGGGCTGCTCTACGTCTGTCTCTTATAC
>KL571209.1:79064-80509 GCA_000715855.1 Actinoplanes liguriensis | reverse complement strand
CGATGGCCCGGGCCGAGGTGCCGCAGGTCCTCCGCTCCTACCACCGGCTCTACGCCGACGCCGACGACGAGCTGCTGCACTACGTCGACGACAAGTTCGCCCACGGCATCTGGCGCAACTGGGCGCTGTTCTCCTCCACCGCGCACCTGCTCGCCAAACGTGCCCGGCGCACCAGCCTGGATCTGGAGATCGTCGACAACGCGTTCGCCCTGCACCCCGGCACCGGCGATGCCGGCTGAGCCTCTGTCCCGGGTGACCGTGGTCCGCGACCCGGCCGACACCCCGGACACCCGCGCCGTGCTGGCCCGCATCGACAACCCCGACCGCGGTGTGCTCGTCGTACGCCCGGTGCCCGGCACGACCAGCCAGGCCGTGCTCGCCCTGGCGGTGCTCGCCGCCCTCGGCAAGCAGACCGAGCCCCGCCCCCGCGGGCCGCAATCTCGATGGTGGGCCCTGGCCCAGGCATGGGCCGTCGGCCATCAGGTGGACTACCTGGTCGTCGACCGAGCCCACACCCTGCCCGCCGCGCTGATCGAGGACCTCATCGGCCTCGCCGCGGTCGCCGGTGCCGTCGGGGTGTGGTTCGTCGACGCCTCACCCCAGCGGATCGCGCCGGCCCTGGCCGACGTCGCGCTCGACGTGATCAGCGAACGGCCCCGGCAACTGCTCAACCTCGCCATCGTCGAACGCGACCGGATAGAAGGCCCCGGCCGTGGGATGCACCTGGCGGCCGCGGACCTGCCGCACGCCGGCTTCCTGACCTTCCGCTACGCCTGCCAGCAGCACCTGACCGGCGCGGACGCCGCGATCGTCGACATGGTTTGGGAACAGGCGTACCAGTCGTTGGATCGGTGGCTGCACCAGCGGGCGCTGTTCGTCTATGGCAGCCCGGACGAGCAGCGCCTCATCAAGGAACTGCCGCAGCTGACCCCGATGATCAGCGCCAAGCTCGCCGGCATCTTCTACTCGACCACCAACCCGGCCGACGCCCTCGTGCAACTGCGCGCCGCCCAGGCCGCGCTCTTCGGCGCCGGGCTGCTGCTGCACCACGAACCGCGCCGGGCCGTCCTGCCCGGGCGCACCCTCGGCTGCCCACTCACCCCCGACGTCGCGGCCACCATCAACTGCAGCACGTCCACCGCCGCAGCCGCCGCCGCGGTACTGCACCTGGTCCACACCCCCGGCGTGCGCTACCCGGTCGCCAAGATGCCCGCCTGGACGCTGGCCCACATCGCCGCCGACGGCAGCCGGCTGCACACCGAGCACGATGCCATCCCGGTCCCTGCCTGCGGCCAAGCCCCGCTGCGTGCACACCTGCACTGGCGCCGTCTCGCCGGCGACACCGACCCCAGCGACGCCCTGTTCGACGAAAAACGGCACGCCTTCCACGAGCTCGCCCATCAGGCGCTGCACCCGCTCGACCTGTCCGGCCCGACCGACCCCGG
>KL571209.1:73771-78802 GCA_000715855.1 Actinoplanes liguriensis | reverse complement strand
CCGCCACCGCGCCTACCTCAGCGGACACGCCACCGAGTGGATGCTGCAACGCGGACTCGAACTGTCCACCCTCGCCGAACTCGCACCCCGGCCCGGCCCCGCATGAACGAACCCACCGAGCCCGACACCTACGGCCAGCGGCTGCTCGCCCGAGCCCGCGACCACGGCATGACCAGCGAAGACCTCGCCACGCTGATCGGTATCCCGGCCACCCGCATCCGCACCCTCACCGGCCCGGCCGCGTTCGCCCACCACTCCAGCACGGTGCTGCGCACCCTCGCCGAACGCCTCGACCTGCCCTGGCCCAGGTGGCTCACCACCGAGCAGCCCTGGCCGGACCCGGCAGCTCCGGATGCCCGCCACGACGCGGCCCGGGTGCACGCCGTCCTCGCCGCCGCGTTCGGCCAGCCTCTGCACCTCAGCGAGATCGCCGCCGTCCTTGGCTGGACCCTCGACCGGATCCAGGCCGCCGCCGAGCAACTGGCCACCCGGGCTCGGCCCGGCGGCGGCACCCGGCTCACCGTCGCTGGCGCCACCCTCACCCTCGACCTCGCCCCGCGCATGCTCGACGTCGGCGCCCGGCAGCGCCTCAACCAGCTCCTGCACGCCCACGGCCTCGGACCCGACCCGCACGTCCTGTACCTGATCTACCGCATCATCCGTCACACCGGCGCACGCAGCCTGATCGCCGCCGCACCCGACCTGCTCGACGAAGCCCTCGCGTACCAGCTTGTCACCTGCGAGCACGACGAAGAAGACGGCGTTCCGTACGAGGTCCGGCTCCACCCCGCCGTCGAATACAGCCTCGGACGCCTACGAGACCCACCAACCGCCGAACCCGAGGACGAGCAACCCGCTGAAGATTCGTGACGGCCGACCCGACGCCGCAGGCAGTGCCCGAAGCGGCGCCTACTGAGGTTGGCTGGCAGGTGAAATGAGCGAAGTCTGATCTTCAGCGTGGACGACACGTTCTTCAGCTGGCGACTGCTTTCGGCGGCAGCGGCTGTCTGCCCTTGAACCGAAGGTTCTCAGCTTGCCGTTTAACCTCCCGCTCCACCGCGACGTCGCTGCGGGCGAGGTCGCTGCGTCATCGAAGGTGACTACGGTGCGTGCCGGCCAGCGCGCTGGGCGCGGGCGGCGACGGGACGCAGCGCGCGATCTCCGCGGCAGATCAGGATGGAGGCCCTCAGCACGGTCACAGCCGCGGTGAAGGACGATTTGGCGTGTGAGCGGATCGGTCCGTACGCGAATGCCGGTGGCGCTGGCCACTTCTCGAACCGCGGCGATCTCGTGAACGCGGGGCGGAACAGGGGACGCTGGTCCTCGATCGGCTGGGTTGCCGGATACGGCGCCGCTCTGGCGATGACCCCGTATCTGCTGATCAAGGTTTCCTGGGTCGCCGGTGCCTTGGCTGGTCTGTTGCCTCGGAAAGACCAGCTGAGCGTGGCGGGCTTCGTCGTGCTCAATGTGGTCACGATCGGCATGGCCGCGACGGGGATAGCGCTCGCGCTGGCCCTCGTCCGGCCGTGGGGGCAACGGATTCCGGCTCTGGCAGTGCTGTCGTGCGCGTGGATCGGCTGCGGGTTCCTCGTTCCCATGGTTCCCTACATGCTGTTGGACACGCTGCTGTCGTCCGGCGGCGGCACGTCGAGCCCGGAGTCCTCCACCATGCCGGCTTGGGAAGGTCCTCTCATCGAGGTCAGCTTCCTCGGAATGGGGTTGGGTCTAGCCATCGCACTGCCGCTCTACCTGCGAGATCGTTGGCCGGCCGGGTTCGCGGGCAAGGTCCGTCGCGATGACGCGCGAGTGGGTCCGTCCGAGGCGTACCAACCACGACCGGCGATACTCGCCGTGCTCGGAGCGGTCGTTCTCGGCGTACTGAACCTAATGTGGTCGCTGGGTGGCACGATCGGCTTGCGGCATCCTGGCGCACGGGAGCTGGACTGGTACCTCCAGGCCGCCAACTCCGGCATCTGGTCGCTTGCCGGCGCATGGGGAGTTTGGGTCCTCCTCCGTGCCCGCTCAGCCATCCCGCTGTGGATACCGGTCACTGTGAGCTGGCTGGCGTCAGGGTTTCTCGTCGCTTGGGGCTGCTGGAAGCTGCCGTTCGCGCTCTACCTGTCGGCTAAGTCCGAAGTAAGCACGGTGTGGCCGGAACAGCTAGGCGTCGCTGCGGCGCAGTTGCTGCTCAGCATCGCTACCGGAAGTGCGATGCTGAGCATCGCCCTGCAGACCTATCGCGGGAGGCGGAGCCTTGCCCAGCGCCGCCCGAGTTCTGGCGAGAGCACAGCACCAGACATACGAACCCATCATGATCAGGTGTCCTGATCTCGGCAAAGTCGGACGGCGGCGGTGGGCTTCAGCTACGGGGCGTGACGGATCGCCGGCGGCCCGAGCGCACGGTCGGCGGCATGTGCGGATATCCGGTTGTCCTGGCTTGGATCGGGCCGCTACTTTCCAGCCGGATCGAGAAGCTTAGCTTTCGATCAGTCCAGGTCTCTCATGATCTCGGGCATCTAGGCTGATAAGCGTCAGGCACTTGCTTAGGCACCGGGTTTTGATGCCCATCCCACATACGTGACGATCGGCGTCCCGTTCGGGTCCAGGACGAAACCGGTCAGCGGGCCGACCTCATCGTCGGTGAGCCGGCCGCGGCGGCGACGTAGTACCGCGAGAACCAAACGGCCGATGCTCGCGGGCTTGAAACTGCACACTTCCTCGCCGTGCAGACCGTGCGCGGCCAGGGCGGCGTCGACCTCGGCCGGGGGACGCAGGCGCGAGACCGCGTACCGGCCGGGCGGCATGATGCGGGTAAACGGGACGCCCTGGAAGGCGCCGAGGTAAACAGCACGACCGGGTACCGTCCGATTCACCGTGTCGTAGACGAGAAAACCGCCCGGCCGCAGCACGCGCGCCGCCTCGCGGACCACTGCGTCGAGGTCGCCGGCAATCTCGAAGGTGTCGGCGTAGTAGACGACGTCGAAGGATGCATCCGCGAACGGCAGGTCCTCGGCCGGAGCGGTCGCGAAGGTGACCTCCGGGACGGAGTCCCGGGCCAGTTCGGTCGCGACCGGTGACGGGTCGACGCTGATGACGTCGAGGCCGAGCGCGGCGAGCCCGGCGGGCAGGACACCGCGGCCACCGCCGACGATCAGAGTACGGGCTCCTGGCCGTACCAGATCGGGGATCCTTCGTATGTACTGGAGGCGGACCTCCTGGAAGGCGACAGCACGCAGATGGCGGCCATCGATGGCGTCGGGTGAGCGGGTGTCTAGCTCCAGGCGCGGCTTGGCCACAGTGTCTCCCCATCGAGTTCCCTAAGGGAACTCTACTCGACGTAGGCTGGTCGCCATGACCCGCACCCGGCTCACCGACGTGGCCTGCTCGATCGCCAGGGCGACCGATCTGTTCGCCGACGCCTGGACGGCATTGATCATGCGCGATGTACTGGTCGGCATCACTCGTTTCGACGACATCGCCGAGGACCTGGAGATCTCCCGCAAGGTACTGACCGTCCGCCTCGCCCGGCTCGTGGAGGAGGGTGTGCTGTCTCGCGAGCGTTACCAGCAGCGCCCGCCCCGCGAGCACTACGTGCCGACCGAAAAGGGTAAGGAACTTTTCCCAGTGCTGCTGGCGCTGATGAACTGGGGCGACCGCTGGTATAGCAACGAGGGGCCACCGGTACGGATCCAACACCTGGACTGCGGCTCGACTACGACCGCGGTCACCACCTGCGCGCACTGCCAGCAGATGCTGACCATCGACAACACAACCCAGATGCCGGGCCCGGGCGGGAAATTGGGGCCGGGCACATCGGTGATCGGGCCGCTACTAGCCAGCCGACGCGGGCACCCCTGATGCGATCTCTTCCGTCGATCTTGACGCTCACCGCTCTCTCGAATGATCGCATGCACGCACACCGGCAAATCCGTGCACTCGTAGTGTCGCGCCGCCGAGCCGACCGGCTGTGGCCCAGCGTTATCCGGCGCTCGGGTAGGTGACGCTTCGGCATGCTGAGGCTGCGGAGCCGTGTCCGCTCCCATCGATGATCGTTGTCGCAATCGTGGCTGATCGAGCAGAAGCGATCGATGCGTTGGCGGAGTTCCGTGAGCGTCTCCACCGATGCATGACCCGACGGGCGGACGCCTTGTTCGAGCTGACTGAGGCGCTGCTGTGCACCGACGGGCCGGTCAAGACGCTGGTCGGCTTGTCGCTGGCTCCGGAGCACCGGCGTGGCCACGGCGCGTTGTATGACGCGCTGAACCACGGCCGCATCGAGGTCGAGTCGCTGCGGCGGCAGCTGGCCGGGACTCCGTTGCCGCGGGCGGCGGACGGGCGGCTGGTCCTCGCGGTGGACGTCTCACCGTGGCTGCGTCCGGACGGCAACTGCAGTCCGCAGCGCTCGTTCTGCCACACCTACGGCCGCGGCAAGGATGAACACCGCATGATCCCGGGCTGGCCGTACTCGATCATCGCCGCCCTGGAGACCGGCCGCACCTCCTGGGCCGCGCTGCTCGACGCGGTTCGGCTGCCGCCCGGCGCGGACGTCACCACGATCACCTGCGCGCAGATCCGCCAGCTCGTCGACCGGCTGACCGACGCCGGGCAGTGGAAGCCCGGCGACCGCGACATCCTCATCGTGCTCGACGCCGGCTACGAAGCCCCACGCATCGCCTGGCTGCTACGCGACCTGCCGGTGGAGATCCTCGGCCGGATGCGCTCCGACCGGGTGCTACGCCGCCCCACGCCGCCAAGGATCTACAACCCTGAAGGCGGCCGGCCAGCCAAGCACGGCGGGGAGTTCGTCTTCGGTGACCCCGCCACCTGGGACGTCGAGCACGCGCTCACGGTCACCGACACCCGCCTCTATGGCCAGGTGAAGGCGCGGGCCTGGGACCGGCTGCACCCGCGACTGACCCGTCGCGCCGCCTGGGTCGACCACGACCAGGCGCTGCCGATCATTGCCGGCACGGTCATCCGGCTCACCGTCGAGCACCTGCCCAGCCGCGGCGAGCCGAAGCCGCTGTGGCT
>KL571209.1:73143-73558 GCA_000715855.1 Actinoplanes liguriensis | reverse complement strand
GAGCCGAAGCCGCTGTGGCTGTGGTGGTCCAAGGTCGACGCCACCGATGCTGATGTCGACCGGTGCTGGCAGGCGTTCCTGCGCCGCTTCGACATCGAGCACACCTTCCGTCTGCTGAAGCAGACGCTGGGCTGGACCGCGCCGCAGCTGCGCGATCCGGCCGCCGCGGACCGGTGGACGTGGCTTGTGCTGGCCGCGCATACTCAGCTGCGTCTCGCCCGGCCCCTTGCTCAGGACCTGCGCCGGCCCTGGGAACGTCCGATGGCGCCGGAGCGGCTCACGCCGGCCCGGGTGCGGCGGGGGTTCCGGAACCTGCGCGCGAACAGCGGCTCGCCAGCGCGTGCACCGAAACCCAACCGCCCGGGTCCCGGGCGCCCGCCAGGCTCCCGCAACCGGCAGCCCGCTGTCCGCCACG
>KL571209.1:71024-72865 GCA_000715855.1 Actinoplanes liguriensis | reverse complement strand
TCACAAGAAGGGCACCAAGCCCCGCCGAACTGGTTAAACGACAAGCTCAGTGCCTGTCTCGCTACCCCAAGATCGAGTTAGGGTCGGTTCTACGCTCGCGGGATGAGCGGTGCGAAGCGCGGTGCCCGGGGCTGGCTGTCGCTGGTTCCGCAACCGTCCGGCGCGGTTCGGGGCTCGGCAGAGGAGCCGCCGCGGCGATGTCCGGTCTGTGGTGATCGGTTGCCGCCGACGACCCGGATGTCGATGGTGTTCTGTTCGACGGCGTGCTGGGCCCGGCATTGGCGCACGGTGCGGCGGAGTCGGGCCCGGATTGCCGCAGCGAGGCAGGACCATCGGGTGGCGTGTGCGCAGTGCGGGGCTCGCTGTCCTGGCTGATGCGCGCGCGCCGCAACGCCCGCGACTACGAACGCCTCCCCGAACACTCCGAAGCCCACATCACCTGGGCAAACATCACCCTGATGACCCGCCGGATCACCCGCGTCGATGGTCGACGGGCTGCGGTACCCAACCTCATCGCCGCCTGATTACGGCTCAGCGTAGGTCGATCTCGACCTGGCGCGTTCTGAGCATGTCGAGCAGGTAATCGAAGGTGACCGTCGGACCCAGCCGGCGCCGGTCGTAGCCCTCGGTGAGGTGCTCGCGTGCGACCACCGAGTCGTGCCAGACCAGTCGGAACGGTGTCTGCGCGCCGAAGCCTCCGCTGAAGCCGTCATCGAGGGCGTCAAGGTTCCAGCCGAAGTATCCACCCGGGCCGTTGATCGCCTCGCCGATCGCACAGTAGAACCCTTCGATGTCGGTCACGTACCGACCATCGAGGTCGTACGTGGTACCGGGAGGTTGATCCGGCGCACCGGACCGGCGGCCGAGCGCCACTCCGGCCCAGTGATGGCGCAACTCCCGGTCGTAGCCGGCCCACAAGTTCTTCTTGGCCGGCCGCCCAGTTCGCCAGCGCGCGAGGATGTCGAGGACTCCTGTCGGCAGCGGCTCCTGCGGGTCGCTATTGACGGTCACGTCGAGCAGTCCTGGACCGACTTGGGACGGCTCAACCGCTTCGACCGTTCCGGATACCACGGCACCGATAACCGGATCGGCCGAGCCGTCCGCGACGACGGCATACACCTCCGCGCGAATCCTCCGGCGACGCAGGCCGGCGTCGGTCGACTGCCCGATGGCGCCGAGCGCGGTCAACATGTGGGTTTCCGGTCGGGCGCCGAGCAGCCGGACCTGTGGCACCAGTGGTGCGGCTAGGTCACGGAACACGCCGGTGACGTCCCGGCAGGTGCCGTAGGACATTTCGTTTCGGGCCAGGAGGGTGAATTCAGTAACGTCGCTGGGACGTTCCACCGCGTCCGTACGGTCGTAGACGTGAACGAACCCAGAAAGATCGATGTCTCTGGTACCCGGCATCGTCATGCTTGGCCGTTGCGCAAGCACGACTTGAGCTTCCCCCGCTTTGACGGAGCGGTGGTTACCTGCTCCCGGTCGGGGCAGGGGCGAGGTTATCTGGCTCGGTCTGGGTGTGCCAGGTGGTCTCGTATTCGTCGGGGCTGAGGTAGCCGAGTTCCTTCTGGATGCGGCGGGTGTTGTACCAGGTGTCGATGTAGCTGAAGATCGCGTTCTCGGCCTCGTCGCGGGTCCGCCAGGACGTGCGGTAGACGAGCTCGATCTTCAGCGTCGACCAGAAGTTCTCCATCAACGCGTTGTCATACGAGTCACCGACCGACCCCATCGAGGGCAGGATTCCGTTGTCCCGTAAGCGTTCCGAGAAACGGAACGACGTGTAGTTCGAGCCCCTGTCGCTGTGGTGGATCAACTGGCCGTCGCGGACGTCACGCGACCAG
>KL571209.1:70234-70772 GCA_000715855.1 Actinoplanes liguriensis | reverse complement strand
GGACGTCACGCGACCAGATGCCGTATTCGAGAGCGGCCAGGATCAGATCGGTGTCGCACCGGTCTGAGGTCTTCCACCCGACGATCCTTCTCGAGAACACGTCGCGGACGGCGGCCAGCCAGAACACGCCCTCACCACACGGGATCCGGGTGGCGTCGGCAACCCAGAGCCGGTTCGGGGCTCCTGCGGTGAAGTTCCGGTTGACCAGATCCGGGGCCGGTGTGTGCCGCGGGTCCTGTCGGGTCGAGCCGCCGCGCCAGCCACGACGCAGGAACGCACCCTGCCAGCCCTGGCCGGTCATCAGCCGCTCGACTCGCTTACGGCCGACCCGGATGCCGTCGCGGCGCAGCTGCCGGTGGATGCGGTCAGCGCCGTAGGTGCGGCCGGACACCTCCCAGATCTCGTGAATGTTGGACAGCAGGCCGAGGTCGACCAGGTCGCGATCACTGGGCTGTTCGGCCTGCTTCTTCCAGGCGTAGTAGGTCGACTCGGCGACGTTCAGAACCCGTAGCAGGAGCGCGACCGCGAAGCGGTCCGA
>KL571209.1:69563-69974 GCA_000715855.1 Actinoplanes liguriensis | reverse complement strand
TCCGAGTGTTCAGCAATGAACGTCATGACCGTCGCCGGGTCGGGTCGAGCTCCGCCGCGAAATACGCGCTCGCGGCCTTGAGGATCTCGTTCGCTCGCCGCAGCTCCATGTTCTCCTGGCGCAGCCGCTTGTTCTCCTCGGCCATGTCCGTGGTCGGGCGATCCGAGCGTTCGCCGGCGTCGGCCTCAGCCTGCCGGATCCAGTTCCTGAGCGCTTCGTGATGCACGCCCAGGTGATCGGCCAGGCGCCGGATCGTCGGCTTCGGGTCCGACTCGCGATACAAGCGCACGGCACGCGCTCGAAGCTCATCGGGGTACTTCTTCGGTGCGGCCACGGATGCTTCCTCCCCATGATCAGTCGATCATGTTTGAGAAGCTCCACCAAACCGGGGGGAACTCAAAGTGCAGGGAA
>KL571209.1:62968-69286 GCA_000715855.1 Actinoplanes liguriensis | reverse complement strand
AAAGTGCAGGGAATGTGGTGAGCACCTCGATGTCCGATACCGCTGCCCCGGACAGGTCGAGACGAGCCAGGTTCGGCAGGGTGGCGAGGTCGGCCACGGGTACCGGTTCGCCATTGCCTTTCAAGGTGAGCGCCGCCATGGCATGGTTGAGATCCAGGTTGTTCCACCGGCCCAGTAGCGCCGGCTCACCCGCCATGGTGTAGGTCTGGCTATCTCTGCGATCCGCGTGCGCGGTGATCAGTTGGTAGCCCGGCTCCCGCAGGCCCGCCACGAACGCTCCGCCCAGCCGATGAAGGACATCGCCGATCTCATCCACGCCCGAATTGTGTCAGCAGCGGGCGGACGGGACCGTTGCCTGTTCGAGTTGCAAGAGCAGGAACGCCTGGACGAGTTCTGTGGAGTCCTACGCCAGATCGGACGGGCACTGGGCAAAAGCTCAGTGAGGACCTGAAATAGGGGCTGTCGGGCGACGGGCCGCCGGGCAGCCCCGGCAGGTCCGGGTAATGCGGATACGTCTGCCGGGGCTCAGCGCGGTCAGTGGTGTTTACGGTAGGTGAGGCCGTAGCCGTGCGGGAACAGCGGCCGGGCCGAGTCGTCGGGCACATCGGCTTTCTGGGCGGCGACGGCCCGCGGCGAGGACGGCAGTTCGAAGGGCAGGCGACCACCGGGCTGCCGCCGGCCGAAGATCGTCTCCAGCAGCACCTCGTCGGAGACGCCGTAGTTGGCCAGCACGGCGTCGGCGCGGTCGACGACGTTGGTGAGGATCAGCGGCCGGTCGAGCTTGGGGACGGCCACTGTCGGCACCCCGGCGGTGACAGCGGTTTGCAGGGCCCGGTAGTCGGCTTCGTTGCCGGTGTAGTCGAGCCCGGTCAGGTCCGAGCCGCCGCGCGGGTCGGCCAGCCGCACGATGGCCAGGTCGGCGTCCGCCGGGTCGGTGACCAGGGTCAGGCCCCGGTCCTGCACGGCGGTGGCCGCGACGCCGTACGCGTAGACCTTGGTGGTCTTCGTGCCGCGCACCGGCAGCAGGCCGGCCTTGTTGGTGAGCAGGGTCAGCGACTCGGCTTGGGCCTGGTCACCGACGGCCTGGAACCGGTCGTTGCCGGCCAGGGCGGCGGCGGCCCGCGGGTCGCTGTACGGGTTCTCGAACAGGCCCAGCCGGAACTTCTGCTCCAGGATCCGGCGGGCTGCCTGGTCCACCCTGCTGCGCGAGATCAGACCGGCGTTGACGGCACCGACCACGTACGACGGCTCGTCGGAGCCGCCGATCTGATCGACACCGGCGTTGATCGACAACGCGAAGCGCTGAAGAACGCTCAGGTTCTCCACACCCCACGGCATGGCCGCACCCCAGGGGCCGATGAACGACGCCGGCGGGCGGTTGTCGAGGCACTCCTGCGGGCAGTCGCCGGTGATCCCCCAGTCCGAGACGATCACACCGTCGAAGTCGTACTGGCCACGCAACAGATCCTTGAGCAGGTAGGAGTTGAACCCGGCACCGACCTGCGGCACGGCGTGACCGCGATAGACAAGGTCCTTGAGGATCGAGTACGTCGGCATGATCCCGGCCGTGCCCGCGTCGAAGGCGCCGGTGAACGGGATGATGTGATCCTTGAAGTCGCCGCCGGGGAAGACGGCGTACCGGCCGTAGTAGTAGTAACTGTCGTACCCGTTGGCCTGCGCGCCGTAGCCGACCCAGTGCTTGGTCACCGTCGCCACGCTGCGCGTGCTCAGCCCGTCGTCGCCGGCCTGCATTCCTTCGACGTACGCGTTGACCTGCTTCTTCACCGCCTGCGGATCGGAACCGAAGGTCCCGTTGATCCGCGTCCACCGCGGTTCGGTGGCGATGTCGGCCTGCGGCGACAGGCCCATGGTGATGCCCACCGCCCGGTACTCCTGCCGGACGATGTCACTCAGGTGCCGGGTCAGTTGCGGATCGCCGGCGGCGCCGAGGCCGATCGCGTCGGGCATGGCCGTGGTGCCGACCCGGGACACCGTCTGCCCGTCGGTGACCGAGAAGCCGTTGCGCGGATCGGTGGAGATGACCACCGGGATACCCAGGGGTTGTCTCTCCGCCAGCTCCTGCACGGCGTTGTTGGCCGTGGCCAGCACATCGGGTGCGGCGGCGAGCCGGGTGATGAACGTGGTGATCTTGCGGTCGGTGATCAGCGGGCGCAGGGCCGTGTCGTCGTAGCCGGCGCCGGACACCGGCAGGGTGCCGTGCACCATCAGGCCGGCCTTCTGCTCCAGTGTCATACGGGCTGTCTCTTATACACATCACTTCAGCTTGCCGACCGTGATGATCGAGGCACTGCGTGAGCCCAGCACCGGCTGGCGCGGGCCGTGGGCGCCGGCGCTGGACGCGCTCAATGCCACTGCGGTGAGCACGACGATCGTGACGGTCGTGGCCGTGCCGGCCCGCCACGCTGTTCGATACTCATACATCTATTCCTCCGTCGCATACGTCGAGACGGCACATGCGATGACGCATGCGCTTTGAACTCAGGAGGGGATTCCGGCTGCCGGTGCCGGCCGCCGGCGAAAGATGCCCGGGCGGGCTACGCCGTAACCGGGCCGGGGGTGTGGGGCGGCAGCCACGTGGACAGCAGTAGGTCCATCGCGGCCGCCATGTCCAGGCTCTCGTCGTAGAGCCACTGCACCTGAAGGCCGTCCATGACGGCGATGAGCACCTGGGCCACCAGGTCGGGGTCCAGGTCGGCGCGTGTCCGGCCGTCGCGCTGCGACGCGCGGACGTGGTCGGCGGTGCCGCGCCGGATCTTGTCGTAGCGATCGGTGAAGAACGGGTGGGCCCTGCTGTTCTTCGAGGTCCCTTCCGCAGCGAGTTTCGTGAACAACTGGACCATGCCGGGCTGCCCGGCGTTGTGGGCGACCAGTTCGGTCAGCCGGTCCGGGGCGATGACGCCGCCACCGCCCCAGCGCGCGGCGTCCTGCTCACCGCGGATCTCGAGCACCGCGGCCAGCAGGGCCGCCTTACCCCCGAAGTGAAAGGCGACGCCGGTCTCGCTCATACCGACCCGGGCCGCGATCTCCCGGAACGAAGATGCCTCGTAACCCCGCTCGGTGAACACCTCGACAGCGGTGCGCAGGATGTCCTGGCGACGCTGCGCGGTCTTGGCGTACTCCCCTCGGCTGCCCGCCGGCCGTTTCATAACCCGGAAGTTACGCCGCGATGAAATTCTTGTACATACCCTATTTTCGATGCCATCCGGAGAGCCGCGCGCCTGGCGGAGCCGCGCCGCCACATGAGGTCCCAGCGCAGGTCGCCCTGGGCAGGCTGGTGCCCACGGTGGTTATCGGGCCGCATAACCACCGTGAGCACCAGCCCCGAAAGCCCGCGCAGCCGCGACATGAGGTCCCGGCTGGGGCCGGAGGTCGGTTCTCGCCGACGTGACCGGGCGTTCATCGGCGTCCCGGCGCCTGTTCGCTCTGCGGGGCGAGGAGCAGGCGGGCCGCGACCGTTGCGCCGTCGGGGCGGATCTGTGGGGCGACGGCCTGCGCCCGTACGCGCAAATCGGGTTTCAAAGCTTGGGAAAGCGCGTCGGCGAGCGTCTCCGGGGCCGCGGTCACCCCGATGCCCAGCTCGGTGATCTTGGCGGCCCAGGACGGCTGATCGGCGATGTGCGGCAGGATGACCTGCGGTGTGCCGGACCGCGACGCGGTGTGGGTGGTGCCGGCGCCGCCGTGGTGCACGACCGCCGCGACACGCTGGAAGAGCGCCTGCTGGTTCACCTCGCCGACGACGAAGCAGTCCTTGGCATCGTCGATCGCGGTCAGCCCGGCCCAGCCGCTGGCGAGCACGACCCGGCGTCCGTGTGCCCGGGCGGCCTCGATGCCGATCCGAGCGATGTCCTTCCGCGTGTACGACGCCATGCTGCCGAAGCCCACGTAGACCGGCGGTTCCCCGGCGTCCAGGAAGGCCTCCAGGCCGGCCGGCAGGGGCCGCTCGTCGGGCAGCAGCCAGGCGCCGGTCTGCACCACGTCAAGATCGGTCACGCCCTCCGAGGGGCAGAGCAGCGGATCGGCGGCCAGCCACGGCTGATCGCCGAAGACGTAGTCGCGGACGTTGTAGATCGGCGGCAACCCGATCGCGGCTCGATGGGTGTTGACGGCGTCACCGTAGAGCGCGTTGACACGGTCAGCATCCTGCTTCCACTTCGTCTCCAGGTCGGCCCCCTCGTCCGAGGGGGTACCCGGACGCCGGCCCGGCGCGGAGTGCCGCGACGGCAGCCCGAGCAGGTGGAAGCAGGCGAGCACGTAACGGATCCCCAGCTTGTCGGCCACGTCCCGGGCTCCGGCCGGCATCAGCCCGGTCGCCAGCAGCGCGTCGCACCCCCGCGCCGCCGTCATCAGCGTCTCGAACCGGGCCGCGACCAGCGCCGGCGCGAGCCGGAACGCCTCCTCCGCGCCCGGCGGTCTCGGCCCGGCCACCACCGAGCGGACCGTCGGCCCGAGCGGCACGTGCGGCACCCCGGCCCGGGCCAGCAGCGCCACGAAATCCTCGTCCGGCGGCGCGGCGACCACGGCCTCGCCGCCCTCGTTCCGGATCGCCACCGCCAGCCCGGCCAGCGGCTCGACGTCGCCCCGGGAACCCCATGTCGTCAGCAACACACGCATCTTCGCGACTCCCGTTTTCGCAGGTGTCCGGCGATTCTGCACCCTCTCCAGGGTCTTGCGGCAAGCCCCCGGAGCCGATATACGTTAAGTGTGGGAGGGGTTCGTGGTGGGTATCCGCCGCGGCGTGACCGACCTCGACGACGCCACCCTCGCCTTCGCCCACCGCATGTTCGACCTGGCGCGCTCCGGCAGCACCGATGAGCTGATCGCCAACGTGACCGCGGGCCTGCCGGTCAACCTGACCAACGACAAGGGCGACACGCTGCTGATCCTCGCGGCGTACCACAGTCATCCGGACACGGTGGCCGCGCTGCTGGCGCACGGCGCCGACCCGGAACGGGTCAACGACCGGGGGCAGACCGCGCTGGCCGCCGCCGTCTTCCGCCGCGACACCCCGGCGGTGAACGCCCTTCTCGGGGCGGGCGCGAATCCGGACACCGCGCGACCCACCGCCGAGTTCTTCGACCTTCCCGAGATGCTGGAACTGCTCGACTCGTCACATTGACGCAGGCCTTTAACGTTCGGCCTTTAGCGTGGCCGCATGCATACCGATGAGGACATCGCGAAGCTGCCGGCCGCCGCGGATCCGCGGTGGACTCGCGACCGTGTGATCGTCGAGCTCCGCCCCGGCCGCCTCGTCACCGGCCACTGAGCCCGCGATGGTCTTGATCGATCCCTCGGCCGAGGGAGGCGGGACCGCGCCGGCCGTTGACACACCACGTTTCGTCGGCCGTGATCGGGAGCTGGCGGCGCTGCGGGGCGCCCTGGCCCGGCCCCCGGCGATCGTGCTGGTGGAGGGCGAGGCGGGGATCGGCAAGAGCCGGTTGCTGCGTGAGTGGCTGGCCGCGCCGGATCAGCGCACCGCCCTGGTGTCGGTGTGCCCACCGCTGCGGGAGTCCCTGACGCTGGGGCCGATCGTCGACGCGTTCCACGGGATCGAGCGCCCGGTGCCGCGCGTGCGGCTCACCGAGCTCGCGGGCGCGTTGCGGCCCCTGTTCCCGGAATGGTCCTCGGACCTGCCGCCCGCGTTGCCGCCGCTGGACGACGCGAAGGCGGCACGGCATCGCCTGTTCCGGGCCCTGGACGAGTTGCTGCGAGCGCTGCGTGTCGACGTTCTCGTCCTCGAGGACGCGCAGTGGGCCGACGAGGTGACCTGCGAGTTCCTCCTGTTCCTCAGCTCCCGGCAGCGGTCGGACGGGCCCAGCCTGGTGATCTCCTACCGGCCGGAGGAGGTGGACGACAGTTCGCTGTTGCTGCGGCTGACGTCCCGGTTGCCGGCCGGCGTGACCCAGCTGAGGATCGCCCTGGCGCCGATGCGGCCCGGCGACACGGCGGCGCTGGTGTCCTCGATGCTGGACGGCAAGCCGATCTCGGATGAGTTCACGACGTTCCTGCACGACCGGACCGGCGGCGTCCCGCTGGCCGTGGAGGAGTCGGTCCGCCTCATGTGCGACCGCGCCGACCTCGTCTTCCGCGACGGGCAGTGGGTCCGGTTGAAGCTGCGCGAGCTACAGGTTCCGCCGACGGTGCGCGACTCCACCCGGGAGCGGGTGAGCCGTCTGTCGCCGGCCGCGCAGCAGGTGTTGCGCGCGGCGGCCACGCTGGCCGAACGTTCCTCGGTGGCGACGATCACGATGACGGCGGACCTGTCACCGGCCGAGTGCCGGGCCGCCATCGCGGAGGCGG
>KL571209.1:62312-62794 GCA_000715855.1 Actinoplanes liguriensis | reverse complement strand
GTTCCGGCACGTGCTGGCCGCCACCGCCGTCTACGAAGCGATCCCGCTGACCGACCGCAGGCACGTCCACCTGCTGGCCGGCCGGGCCTTGGAGCAGCTCGACCCCCCGCCGGTGGCCCGCCTGGCCCACCACTTCCGCGAGGCCCGCGAGACGCAGTCCTGGGCGCGGTACGCCGAGCGGGGCGCCGAGCTGGCCATCGCCTCGGGTGACCACACCAAGGCGGTCGACCTGCTGGTCGATCTGCTGTCGTGGGCCGTGCTGCCGCCGGTGGACCGGGCGCGTGTCGCGCGCATCGCCGGGGTCGCCGCGCTCGGCCGCCGGGAACCGGTCGACGAGGTCTACCACCGCGTGGTGCGTACCCTGCGCTCGGTGCTGGCGACCCCCGGTCTCTCCGCACGCCAGCAGGCCGAGATCCGCAACCCGCTGGGACGGCTGCTGATCACCGGGGGCGAGGCGCGGGCCGCGCTCAGCGAGCTGGAGC
>KL571209.1:61427-62103 GCA_000715855.1 Actinoplanes liguriensis | reverse complement strand
TGTATAAGAGACAGGGTCGAGGCGGCGCGGGCGATGACCTATCTCGGCTGGGCGTACGCGGGGCCGTGGCCGGCCTCGACCCATCGGCGCTGGCTGGACCGCGCCGCCGAGCTGACCGCCCGGATCGACTCCCCCGCGCAGCGGCTGAACCTGGCCGGGAACCGGGCCGCGGCGTTGCTCATGCTCGGCGAGGAGGAGGCCTGGGACGTCGTCGCCGGCCTGCCCACCGACGGCACGACGGCGGCGGAACGACTCGACGTGGCCCGCATCCACGTGAACGTCGGCACCGGGGCGCTGATCTGGGGCCGGTACGCCGACGCCGGGGAACACCTCGCCGTGGCCATGCGTCTCGCCGAGACCGAGCAGGCGGCCCGGTTGCAGCACAACGTCCGGCTCGAACAGGCCAACCTGGCGTGGAACACCGGCCGGTGGGACGGCCTCGCGGAGACGAGCGCGGCCCTCGCCGACGCCGACCGGGACCGGCCGGCGCACTACCTCGGCAGTATTCGCCTCGCGGCCCGGCTGGCGGCCGCGGCCGGTCGGCGGCGCGCCGCGGAGGAGCAGTTCCGGCTGGTCCTGGAGGAGTCGGCCCGGCTCGGCGCGGCCGACGACACGATGGAGGCCGCCGCCGCGCTGGCCCGGCTGTGGCTGGCGGACGGAAACCATCGCCGGGCGT
>KL571209.1:58275-61230 GCA_000715855.1 Actinoplanes liguriensis | reverse complement strand
ATGGACACCGTGCAGCGCAAGGCCATCTGGGTCTGGGCGACGGATCTCGTCCCCGCCCGGATCGAGGCGCTCCTCGCCGTCGGCGACCCGGCGGCCGCGACCCGGCTGGCCGGCCAGTTCGCCCGGGGACTGCGGGGGCGTACGGCGCCCGCCCCGCGCGCCGCGCTCGCCGGGTGCCGGGCTCTGCTGCTCGCCGCGGCTGGCGACCACGCCCGGGCGGCGGCCGGATACGACCGGGCGGCGCGCGCCTGGAGCGCGTTGCCACGCCCCTACGACGCCATGCGCGCCCGCGAGCGTCAGGCCGAGGCGCTCATCGCCCAGGGCCGTACCGAACAGGGCCGCGAACTGCTGGCGGCGCAGTATGAGCAGCTGTTCCGGCTGGGCGCCCGCGGCGACGCGGACCGGGTCGCCCAGCGGTTGCGCGAGCACGGCGCCGAGGTCCCGAGGTTGTGGCGCGGCGGCCGGCGCGGGTACGGCGACGAGCTCTCCCCCCGCGAGCTCGACGTGGTCCAGCTGGTCGTCGCCGGCAAGACGAACCGGGAGATCAGCCGGATCCTGTCCAAGTCCCCTGCCACGGTGGATCAGCAGCTGCGCGCGGCGATGCGCAAGCTGCAGGTGAGCTCGCGGACAGCCCTCGCGGTCAAAGCGGTCGAGGCCGGCGTCTTCGCCGAGTCATGAACTTTGACGTATCCGCCGGATAGCTAAGGCCCCTCGGTCCGCCCGAGCATGACTGCATGATCCATAGCCCACGGCCGATGCATGCCTGAGCCCGACGACGCGGCGCCCATCGAGCACCCGCAACCTCTCGAGCCGCACGACAGTGCCCCCGAGGTCCACGACGCCGACGACGGCGACGACAGCCACGACCCCTACCAACCCCTGTAGGCGGACTCATGAGATTTCTAGCCCTCGCCGCAGCAGCCGGCCTGATTCTGCTCCAGCCGCTACCGGCGTCCGCGGCGCCGGATCCCGGCACGCCCTCCGGCAAGATCGCATCGGATCTGACGGATCGCTTCCGCACCCAGCCGTCCTCCGACTTCTGGATCACCTTCGAGAGCAAGCCCGACCTGGCGCCGGCGAAGAAGATCGCCGACTGGACCGCCCGTGGCACGTTCGTCTACGACGCGCTGACCGCGGCGGCGAAGAGCTCCACGGCAGCCATCGCCCCCGAGCTGGACCGGGCCGGCGTCAAGTACACCTCCTACCCGATCGCCAACGCCGTGCTCGTCAAGGGCGGCACCGAGAAGCTCGCCCTCGACGTGGCCTCGCGGACGCAGGTCGCCGAGATCCACACGACGCCGCAGGTCGCGCTGGTCGAGCCGGTGAAGGAGAAGGAAGCCGCCGCCGGCGCGGACGACACCGTCACCTGGGGCCTGGAGAGCATCCACGCCCCGGAGGCGTGGGCCATGGGCGCGACCGGCGCCGGCATCACCGTGTCCAACCTCGACTCGGGCGTGCAGTTCGATCACCCCGCCCTGGTCAAGCAGTACCGCGGCACGAAACCCGACGGCACCGTCGACCACAACTACAACTGGATGGCCACCCGGGGCTCGTGCACGGGCGCGCCGTGCGACGACAACGGACACGGCACGCACACCATGGGCACCATGGTCGGCAGCGACGGCACCGACCACGTCGGCGTCGCGCCGGACGCGCAGTGGATCGCCACGAACGGCTGCTGCGACAGCACCGGCGTCGAGTCGCTGCTGCGCTCCGGCTGGTGGCTGCTCGCGCCGACCGACCTGCAGGGGAACAACCCCGATCCGGCCAAGCGCCCGCACGTCATCAACAACTCGTGGGGCCAGAACGTCGAACACGACTTCGACGACTTCTTCCGGAGCGTCGACGAGGCCTGGACCGCCGCGGGCATCTTCAGCACCTGGTCGTCGGGGAACACCTCGCCGTACGCGGCCTGTGACTCCGTCTCCTCCCCCGGCGCCGCCGCGAGCGCCTACTCCGTCGGCGCGTACTCGTCGGACGGCACGCTCGCGTCGTTCTCCCGCAAGGGCGAGGGCGAGGACGGCCGGATCAAGCCGGAGATCTCCGCCCCGGGTGACGGTGTCCGATCGTCCTATCCGAACGACACGTACGTCGAGATGTCCGGCACGTCGATGGCCGCACCGCACGTCGCCGGCGCCGTCGCGGATCTCTGGAGCTACGACCCGACCCTGATCGGGCAGGTCGACGAGACCCGCCGCCTGCTCGGCGAGTCGGCCGTCGACGTCGACGACACCGAGTGCGGTGGCACCGCCGAGGTCAACAACTCGTACGGCGAGGGCCGGCTCGACCTGGTCCGGCTGCTGAAGCTCGCGCCCCGCAAGGGCGGCACCCTCACCGGTGTCGTCACCGCCGGTGGCGCCCCGGTCCCGGCCGCGGACGTGACGATCAGCGGGCCGTTCAGCCGGTCGATCGGCACCGACAAGGACGGCCGGTTCACGACGAGCCTCCCGGCCGGCGACTACCGGCTCAGCACCAAGGTCTTCGGCTATCTGACCGCGACCGCCGACGTCACGGTCACCCTCGGCCAGGACACCTCCGTCACGCTGCCGCTGACCGCCGCCGCGAGGCACGACATCAGCGGGCGGGTGGTCGACGACAAGAAGCGGCCCGTCCCGAACGCCGACGTCTCCCTCAAGGACACCCCACTCAAGCCGGTACGCACCGACGCCGCCGGCGCGTTCACGATCGCCGCGGTCCCCGAGGGGGCGTACGGCCTGGCCGTCGAGCCCAACGCCTGTTTCTCGCCCACCACGCTCCCGCTGACCGTCGGCGCGCAGAACGAGCCGTCCGAGATCCCGGTCGGGCTCGTCGTCGACAAGGGCGGCTACAGCTGCGCCGTCACCGAGGGCGAGTACCTGCGCGGCACCGATCCGGTCACCTTCGACAGCGGGGTGTGGGCCACGGTGAAACTGCCGTTCCCGATCGCGCTCTACCTGTCTCTTATACACATCTCTG
>KL571209.1:51712-58110 GCA_000715855.1 Actinoplanes liguriensis | reverse complement strand
CGGTCTGCCTTGCCAGCCCGCTCAGAGATGTGTATAAGAGACAGACGTCATCGCGCCGGACGGCAGCACCGGGCCCGGCTACGGCGGTGCGGGCATCTTCCCGTTCTACGTCGAGAGCCCGGTCGAGTTCGCCCCCGGCGGCGGTGTCTTCACCGCGGCCACCAAGGTCAACGGCGAGGACGCATTCGTCGTCGAGTACCGCAACGCCAAGATCTGGGCCTACCCGAGCCGGACGGAGTACACGGCGCCGGTCAACTTCTCGGCCACGCTCACCCGCTCGGGCACCATGATCTTCGGGTACGGCGACGGCGTCGGCACCGACGACCCGGTGACCGCCGGCGAGCACGCCGTCACCGGCATCCAGGGCTGGGCCGGCGTCGACGGCATCCGGTTCTCCGACCACGCCCCGGTGCTGCACGACGGCATGATCGTCACCTACGACCTGCCTGACTTCGGGTACCTCGACGCGACCGTCACCGACCGGAACGACGGGCTGCCGGTCGCCGGCGCGAAGGTCTCGTTCAGCACCAAGGACGGGCTGGTGGAGTCGGTCACCACCAACGGGACCGGCATCGTGCACCGTCAGCTCCCGGTCGGCGACTACACCATGACGGTCGTGACGCCGAACTACACGACCGCGGCGTACCCCTTCTCGCTGAAGGAGCTCTACGCGAAGGCCACCGTCGACGCACGCCTGACCACGGGCGCCGCCGGGCTGAAGGCCGACGGCCTCGACGCGCTGCTCGGCACCAGCCAGAACGGCACGGGCTCGCTGACGCTCACCAACAACGGGTCCGCTCCCCTCACGTACACCCTGGGCGAAGCCGCCCGTCACCCCGAGCTCGACGCCACCGGTGCCACGGCGCGCACCGGCACCGGCGCGACCGGCAGGATCGACCTCGCCACGTGGAAGGCCGGCGCGAGCGGCATGAAGCCGTCGAACGTCGACGGCAAGGCGGCCACGTCGAGCACCGCGGAAGCGCAGGCGGCCGCCAAGGTCGGCACGACCTCCGGCGGCGACGTCATCACCCGGATCCCCATCCCCGGCACGATCGCGGAGAAGGAGCCCTCCGGCATCGGGTACGACGGCGACGTCTGGGTCCACGACTACAACAAGCGGACCAACACCGCGTACACGGTGACGGGCAAGAAGACCGGGAAGGTCTTCGACGCCTCGTGGAACCCCGACTACCGGGCGTTCGACATGGCCCTGGACACCAAGACCGGTGACATGTGCCAGATGGAGGACAGCCCGGCCAGCTACATCCACTGCTTCAACCGGGACACCGGCAAGGAGACGAGGCAGATCAAGGGTGACTGGTCGACGCTGCAGCTGACCGGTCTCGCCTACAACCCGGCCCAGGACGTCTTCTACGTCGGCGGTCGCGCCAACGGCATGATCGGCACCGTCGCCGGCACGTCGCACGACAACGCGGGCGCGCTCCTGTCCTTCTGCGCGCCGCCGCTGCCCGAGGTGATGGGCCTCGCCTACAACCAGGCGTCGGACACGATCTGGTACACCGACCTCACCTCGAACCGGCCCACCCGCCTGTTGCAGGTCGACCCCGTCGACTGCTCGCTGGTGAACGCGTGGTGGTTCCCGGGCCAGAAGGCCGGCCAGGGCGGCGGCCTCGAGACCGACGCCACCGGCGCGCTGTGGGCGGCGGACCAGATCGCCGACGACGTCGTGCTCGTCGACGTCGAGGACGACCTGCTCACCGACCTGCCGTGGCTGTCGCTCTCCTCGACCGGCGGCACCCTCGCCCCCGGCCAGTCGGCGACCGTCAAGGTCTCGATCACCTCGAAGAACACGAAGCCCGGAGTCCAGGGCGCGAACATCGTCGTCCGGTCCGACTCCGGACGTCAGTCCAAGAGCTACGTCCCGGTGACGCTCACGACCACGAAGTACCAGGTCGGCGTCAACGCGGGCGGCGCGAAACTCACCGACGGGTCCGGGTACACCTGGTCCGCCGACCAGGCCGCCGGCAAGAAGTCCTGGGGCTACGAGGGCAAGACCAAGATCAACACCACCAAGACCCCGATTTCCCGTACGACGGACGACGCGCTGTTCCAGTCCCAGCGCACCACGGCGGACAAGCAGTTGCTCTACCGCTTCCCGGACGCGCCCAAGGGCACGTACGCGATCGACTTCGGGTTTGCCGAGATCGACAAGGCGGCCAAGGGGAAGCGGGTGTTCGACGTCCTCGTGGACGGAGAACTGACCGATTACGCCTACGACCCGGCCGCGGCCGTGGGCCCGAACGCCGCCGACTGGCGCAAGACGGTCGTGCAGCACGAGGGCGGTCCGCTGACCGTGGAGCTGCGAGGCGCGAAGGGCCTGAAGCCCCCGAGCATCGCCGCGCTGCGGGTGACCCTCGACCCGCGCGCCGACGCGGCACCGCCGGAGGAGCAGCCCGAACAGCCGGACCCCGGTCCCGTGCCGGTGGCCCCGGCCGGCCGGTCGTACACGATGAAGGTGACCGACGGGCTCTACCGGCAGGGCACGGAGGAGTCCGGCTGGCACGGCGACGACCTCTGCGGCCCGCTGTTCTTCGACGCCGGCTACCTCCAGCCGTTCTACGACACCGCCTGGGACGGCGTCTGCGTGACGACGAACGGCGCGCTGATCTTCGACCGCGCCAGCACGTCGGGGAACAACACGGCACTCCCGTCCCCGAGCCCGATCGACGCGATCTACCCGTTCTGGGACGACCTGGTCGTCGACGACGAGGCCGGCATCTACTTCGGCACGACCGAGGTGGACGGGGTGCCCGCGCAGGTCGTCGAATGGCGCAACGTCACCTTCTACAGTGACCAGACGGCCCGCGTCAGCTTCTCGGTCACGCTGATCGCCGACGGACGGATCCAGATCGGTTACGGCGACGGCGTCGGCGGCGACAACCCCCTCACCCGGGGGTCATCGGCGACGATCGGTGTGGAGAGCCTGAACCGCAACCCCGCCGGCCAGTACTCCGTCGACCAGCCCGTCCTGAAGGCCGGCCTGGGCCTGGAGTACAGCCTTCCGGCCGCGGGCACGATCGAGGGCACGGTCACCGACGCCAACGACGGCAAGCCGATCGAGGGCGCGGTCGTCACACTCGACGGGCCTGCCGGTGAGCGGGTCATCCTGACCGACGTGAAGGGCCGGTGGAAGGCCCAGGCGCTGATCGGCGAGAACACCGTGCAGGTCGCGGCGCCGAACTACGTCACCGCGAGCCGTCCGGTGACCATCGCCAAGAAGGATCAGGCCGCAGTGACGGACACGGCGCTGACCACGGGCATCGCCACCGTCACCGGCGGAGACCTCGACTGGCTCCTCGACAAGGGCCAGAAAGCGACGGGCAAGGTGACCGTCACCAACCGCGGCTCCGCCCCGCTCGACGTACGGATCAGCGAGGACGGCGGTGACCTCCCGTGGCTCACCGTCACCGGCGCGGCGGCGACCGGCACGGTCACGCTGGCGGCCGGTGCGTCCACCACGGTCACGGTCACGGCCGGCAACACCGGCGTCAAGCCCGGCGTGCTGGCCGGGAACCTGCTCGTCGCCTCGAACGCCGGCAAGGGCGGTAACCAGCTCGAACCGGTCCGGATGGCGACGTCGGCCTACTGGAAGGGCGTCGACGCCGGAGGATCGGGTCACGTCGGCACCGACGGCTTCGCCTGGGCGGCTGACCAGGCGCTCGGCTCGCGGCCGTGGGGCTATGTCGGCGGCAAGGTGCGTACCACCAAGGCGGCCATCGCCGGCACCGAGGACGACACGCTGTTCCGCACCCAGCGGACCGGCGAGACGTTCAGCTACGTGTTCAAGAACGCCCCGGCCGGCACGTACCGGATCGGTTTCGGCTTCGCCGAGATCGAGAAGGTCAAACCCGGCGAGCGCACCTTCGACGTCCTCGCCGACGGCAAGGTCGCCCTCTACGACCACGACGTCCAGGCAAAGGTGGGCACCCTCACCGCGGACACCGGCACGGTCACCGTCGAACACACCGGCGGCGACCTGACCATCACCTTCACCCGCGACCCGGGCGAGGCCGACCCGATCCTCAACGCCCTGAAGATCCAGGAGGACCCCCGCCTCTGACCTGACCCCCGATGACAGTCGGAGCCTCCTCGGCAGAGCCGCCGGGGAGGCTCCGGCCATGTCTTGACGCCACGCCACCGGCCGGGCACGACAGGCTAGTCACGGATCGCCCGTTCCGCCGGGCCTCGGCGAAATCCGAAGTTGCTCTTTACCAGGGGGAATGATCAAGGAGGTGCCGTGTCCACCGGCCCGGCACGGCACCTGGGACATGGCGGAGATCAACGAACGGGCTTCGGGGGTGGCGGATGGCGACGGGTGGGACCTCGGCTGTCGATGCCGCCGAGGAGCTGTTGCACGAGAGCGACCGCACGCGGGTGACCCGGGTGCGATCGGACGCCGGGGCGGTGATCCGCAAGGAGGCTTCCGGCGTCCAGGCGGCGGGGCGGCACCGTCACGAACGGGCGATCCTGGAGCGGCTGGCCGGCGTCCCGGGCGTACCCGAGCTGGTGCGCCACGACAGTGACGAGGCCATCGTGTTTGCGGACACGTCCGGTGTCAGCCTCGATGTGGTTCTCGCCGCGGGACCGCTCGATCCGCTGGAGGCCGTGGACCTCGCCGTGGACCTCGCCGGCGTCCTCGCCTCCGTGCACCGCCGGGGTGTCGTGCACCGGGACATCACCCCGTCGAACGTGGTGCTGTCCGGAACGCCACGCCGTCCGGCGCTGATCGATTTCGACCTGGCGACGACCTTCGCCGAGGAACGGCCGGCCTTCACTCACCAGAACGAGATCGTGGGCACGCTGGCGTATCTGGCGCCGGAGCAGACCGGGCGCACCGCCCGGCCGGTCGACCACCGTGCGGACCTGTACGGGTTCGGTGCCACGTTGTACGAGACGCTGACCGGCCGGCCGCCGTTCGGGGCCGGTGACCCGCTGCGGCTGACCCACGACCACCTGGCCCGCGTGCCGATGCCACCGGCCGAGGTGAACCCCCTGGTGCCACGGCTGCTGTCGGACATCGTGCTGCGGCTGCTGGCGAAGGAACCGGACCAGCGGTACCAGAGCGCCGACGGTCTCGTCCATGACCTGCTGCGGCTGCGTGACGGCCTGCGCCACGCCGGGCCGGCCGTCTTCCCGCTCGGTGAACGGGACTTCCCGGTCCGGCTGGCTCCGCCGTCGCGGCCAGTCGGCAGGGACGCCGAGATCACCCGGTTGCGGGGCGCCTTCGACGAGATGATGGCCGGCCGGGGCCATGGCGTGCTGGTCAGCGGCGGACCCGGGGTCGGCAAGTCCAGCCTGATCGACGAGTTGCGGCCGTACGTGACCGGGCGCGGCGGCTGGCTGGTGACCGGCAAATGCGACCAGTACCGGCGAGAACTGAGCTCCGACGCGGTACGCCAGGCCCTGCGCGCCCTCTGCCGCCTGCTCCTGGCCGAACCGGAGGAGGCCGCGGCGTCCCTGCGGCAGCGGCTGCACGACGCGCTGGGCGCCAACACCGGCCTGGCCGCGGCGATCGTGCCGGAGCTCGCCGTGCTGATGGACGTGCTGCCGGACCTGACGCCACCGGACCCGATGACCGTCGCGCGACGACTGGTACGGGTCGGGCTCGACGTGCTGCGCGTCGTCGCCTCGCCGGAACGGCCGCTGGTGCTGGTCCTCGACGACCTGCAGTGGGCGGGTGCCACCCAGATCGGCCTGGTCGACGCGGTTCTCACCGATGCGCAGATCAGGGGACTCCTGCTGGTCGGCGCGTACCGGGAGACCGAGATCGACGCGTCCCATCCGCTCACCGCCCTGTTGTCCCGGTTGGCGCTGCACGGGCCGGGGCCGGAGCGGATCCGGCTGGTGAACCTGCCACCGGCCGACCTGAGCACGCTGCTCGCACAGATGCTGCGGCTGGATCAGGACCGTGCGAGCGGCCTGGCCGACGCGCTCGCCGCCCGCACCGGCGGTAATCCCTACGACTGCGTCGAGGTGGTCAACTCGTTGCGCCGGGAGGGTCTGCTCGTCGCCGGCGGCGACGGATGGCAGTGGGACGCGGACGCGGTGCGCCGCCATGTCAACCGTGCCGACCTGCCGGAACTCGGGCTGGCCCGCATCGACACGCTACCGCAGCCCACCCGGGAACTGCTGGAGATGATGGCGATGCTGGGCAGCGAGATCACGATCGACATGCTGGCGGCCGCGTCCGGCCAACGCGGCGAGGCCGTCGAGGAAGGGTTACGGCCGGCGCTCGAGGACGGCCTGCTGCTGATGGACCGCGGTGCCGTCCCCTCGGTCCGGTTCCGTCACGACCGGGTTCAGGAGGCCGCGTTCCTTCACCTCGCGCCGCGGGCTCGGCCGGGCCTGCACCTGACGCTCTGTCTCTTATACACATC
>KL571209.1:47171-51475 GCA_000715855.1 Actinoplanes liguriensis | reverse complement strand
CACTGACCCTGGTCGGCGGTGACCAGCCGGTGGCCGGCGAGCCGTTGCTGATGCTGCTGGAGATCGACTGGCATGCCGCCCTGTTCGCTCTGGGCCGGATGGCGGAGGCGGACGAGGTCTACCGCTCGATCGAGCGCCGCGGTCCCGGCCCCGAAGCGCTTGCGGACGCCGCGTACGCCCAGATCCCCAGCCTCGTCAACCGCGACCGGGCGGGTGAGGCGATGGCGCTGGGCCTGGACCTGCTCGGCCGGCTCGGTCTGGTGACACCGACGGCGGAGGCGATGGACGCCCGGATCGCTGATGGCCTGTCCGCCGCCGAGCGCTGGGTGGCCGACGGCGGGCCGGCCGCGGACCTCGACCGGCCGGACGTGACCGACTCGCGGGTGCTCGCCGCCGCCCGGCTGCTGAACCGCCTGATGCCGGCCGCGCACGTCGGCGATCCGGCCACGTACGGCTGGATGGTTTTCGAAGGTTGGCGCCTGTGGGTCGAGCATGGACCGTGCGCCGACCTGATCGTTCCGATGAGCTGCGTGGCCTTCGTCGAGCAGGCGGTGCGGCAGGAACTTCGAGGCGGCGGCTACGCGGTGGTGCGGCACGCTGTCGCGGTCGCCGAGGCGCGCGGGTACCCCACCGCCCCGAACGCGCTGCTGGTGTTCGGCAGCGGGGTGGCGCACTGGTTCGAACCGCTGGAGGAGACCGTCGCCATCCTGCGGCGAGCACACGAAGGCCTGCTACGCGTGGGGGATCTGTGCGTCGCGAGCTTCTGCCGTGTCGCGATCGGCACCGTCCTGGTCGACTGCTCGCCGACGCTCACCGGCCTTATCACCGAGGTGGAGGCCGGGATCGCGCACACCAGCCGGACCGGCGACCGGATCGTCATCGACATCCTCACGTCGATCCGCCAACTGGCCCGCGCCCTGCGGGGAGAGACCGAAGCGCCGGACTCCTTCGACGACGAGTCGTTCGACGAGGCCGCGGTCGCCACCCGGCTGGCCGGGCACACCATCGGCACCTTGACGTTCCACACGATGCGCGGTGTCACCGAGCTCCTCTGCGGGAGCATGTCACGGCTCAACGCCTACGCGGCGGCCACCACCCTGCTGCCGGCCAATTCCGGCGGGTACTGCACGGCGATCGCGCAACTGCTGCGCGGGCTGGCCCTCGCCGAGCAGGTCCGGACCTCAGCGGCGGACGAGCAGGCCACCGCCGACCTCGCCGACTGCTGCCGCTGGTTCGTGGCCCGCGCCGTGACCGCGCCCGTCAACTTCGCGCACGTCGCTCACCTGATCGAGGCCGAGCAGGCGTGGGCCTCCGGGGACGCGTGGCCGGCCGCGGCCGCGTTCGACGCGGCGATCCGCGCGAGCGAGACAACCGGACGCCCCTGGCATCGTGCGCTGATCCACGAGCGCGCGGCCCGGTTCCACCTCGCCCAGGGACTCGAGCACACCGGCCTGACCCTGATGGCCGAAGCTCGCGCCGCGTACGAGGCATGGGGCGCCACGGCGAAGGTCCGCCAGATCGACGCGGCACACCCCGGTCTGCCCACCGGACATCACGGGGACATCCGGCACGACACCAGCCGCAGCGACAGCGGCATGTCCACCGACACCATCGATCTGCTCGCCGTGCTCAACGCCTCCCAGGCGCTCAGCTCCGAAACCAACCTCGACCGGATCCGAGCCAAGGTCAGCGGGGTGCTGAGCGCCATGACCGGCGCCACCGACGTCCAGATCCTGCTCCGCGACGATGACGCCGGCAGCTGGTGTCTCCACGGCCCCGGTACGACCGTCGCGGTCGACGAGGGGGCCACGCGGAGTCTCGTACCGATGTCGGTGGTCCGCTACGCCGAACGCACCCGCGAGCCGCTGCTGGTCGAGGACGCGGCCCACGACGACCGCTTCGCCCGGGATCCCTACCTCACCGGGCTGCCCTGCTGCTCGCTGATGGCGGTGCCGATCTTCGCCCAGGGGCTGCCGCGTGCCATGCTGCTGCTGGAGAACCGGCTCGCTCGCGGCGCGTTCACCGCCGACCGGCTCGACGCCGTCCGTCTCATCTCCGGCCAGCTGGCCGTGTGCGTCGACAACGCCCTGCTCTACGCGTCGCTGGAAAGCAAGGTCGCCGAACGTACCGCGACCAGCGCCGCCCTCGTCGAGGAGTTGGAGTGGCGCAACCGCGAGCTGGAGGCCTTCTCCGGCTCGGTCTCGCACGATCTGCGCGGGCCGCTCCAGGTGATCAGCAGCTACTCCGAGCAGGTCTTCGAGGACGAACAGGACACCCTCAGCCCCGAGAGCCGCCGCTGCCTGAGCCGCGTCCGGGTCGCCGCGGAACGGATGGGCGAACTGGTCGACTCGCTGCTGATCCTGGCCCGGGCCAGCCGCGGGCAGCTGCGCCGTGCACCCTTCGATCTCAGTGCGACGGCCCGGCAGGTGATCGACGACGTGGAGTGCCGCAACCCGGACGCCAAGGTCAGCTTCACCGTGCAGGAGGCGATGACCGCCGACGCCGACGAGGGCCTGGTCCGGGTCGTCCTGGAGAACCTGATCAACAACGCCGTCAAGTTCACCCGCAACGCCGAGCAACCCACCGTCGAGATCGGCAGGACCGCACGCGGATTCTTCGTCCGCGACAACGGCGCCGGCTTCCCGGCCGGCAAAGCCGCCGAGCTGTTCCAGCCGTTCGCACGACTGCACAGCGCCGCCGACTACCCCGGCACCGGAATCGGGCTCACCACCGTGCACCGCGCCGTGGAACGCCACGGCGGGGAAACGTGGGCCGAGGGTGCGGAGGGCCAGGGCGCGACCTTCTGGTTCAGCCTCCCACCCACCTCCCCGGAAGCGGACCCCGGCCTGCTCGCGTGACCGCGCTGAATGCCGACCTTGTTGCATTTATTTGCATCAATAGACTTTCGCCGATCGGCAGCCGTAGGGTTCGCATGCGTAGCCGTCGCACAGTGGTCTTGAGGCCTGGGAATCCTCGGCCGGCGACGGCCTGCCGATGCCGCCGAACGATGGTGCCGTCCGAGCCACCGCTGCGAACGGCACCGTCCGGCGCGAGGTGTTTCCCCCCGCCACGCGCCTGCGGCGGCCATGCGGCGCGCACCGTCCCCCGCCCGCATCCCCACCAGGAGAATGCTGTGACCAGAATGATCAAGTGGTCGACCGCGCTCGCCGTCGTCGTGAGCGGTACCGCCGTCTTCGTCGGCGTGACCGCGCTGTCCTCCGAGGCCGCCACCACACTGACCGTCGCGGCCGACGGCACCGGCCAGTACAAGACCGTGCAGGCGGCGGTGAACGCAGTCGCCGCCGGCAACTCCAGCCGCGCCACGATAAATATCAAGGCCGGCACGTACCGGGAGATCGTCAGCATCCCGTCGAACAAGCCGTACATCACGCTGAACGGCACGGGCTCCGGGCCGAGCAACGTGGTGATCGTCAACAACCGCAGCAACGCCGGCGGCTACGGCACTTTCGGCAGCGCCACGGTGACGGTCGCCGCGAAGGAGTTCATCGCCACGAACCTGACGTTCTCGAACGACTACGGCACGGGTAGCCAGGCCGTCGCGATCAACATGAACGGCGACAAAGGCATCTACAAGAATGTCCGGTTCCTCGGCAACCAGGACACGCTGCTGGCCAACACCCAACGCCAGTACATCACCAACTCGTACGTCGAGGGCACCGTCGACTTCATCTTCGGCGACGCCACCGCGGTCTTCAACGCGACCTCGATCTACGAGAAGCGTTCCACCGGCGGCCCGCTGACAGCGGCCAGGACACCGTCCGGGAACACGTACGGCTTCCTGATCTACAAGAGCACGATCACCGGTGCGACGAACAACACCACCCAACTCGGCCGCCCGTGGGGCGCGACCGCGCAGGTGCTGTTCCGCGAGTCGTCGCTCAGTGCCACCATCGCGACCGGGCAGCCGTGGATCGACATGTCCAGCAACTCGTGGGAGAACGCCCGGTTCTTCGAATACAAGAACACCGGCGCCGGCGCGACCACCAACAGCAATCGCCCGCAGATGAGCGCCTCGACCGCTGCCAACTACACCCCGCAGAAGTACCTGGCCGGCTCCGACAACTGGAACCCGATCGGCTGACAGTCGCCTTCCACCCGAGCCCGGGGTGCCGCATCGGCGCCCCGGGCACCGGTATGCGGGGCGCGGTTCAGGGGCTTGCACCCATTTGCAAGTGTCTATCTCGGAGCCGGGATGGTCCCGGCACGGGGAGGCACCAGATGCGTCGACGAAGACTGCCCGCCATTCTGCTCACCTCAGCCCTGGTCCTGTCTCTTATACACAT
>KL571209.1:45932-46961 GCA_000715855.1 Actinoplanes liguriensis | reverse complement strand
CAGCCGCTCCGTCCACGAGCACCGGCACGCCCGCACCGGTGAAACCCGGCTCGGTCACGCTGATCACCGGCGACCGGGTCGTTACTCGCGGCACGAGCGCCTCGATCCAGCCCGGCCCGGGGCGTGACAGGATTCGCTTCCTGAGCTACACGGCCAAGGGCCATCGCTACGTCATCCCGTCCGATGCGCTCGCACTCCTGCGCGCCGGACGGCTCGACAAGCGGCTCTTCGACGTCAACGAGCTCACCACCCAGGGCGGCGGTGACCTTCGCCTGCTCGTGACGTACGCCAAGAACGACGCGAACGGCGCACGCAGCGCGATCACCGCCGGCGGAGCGCACGTGACCCGCGACATCGCCCCGGTGAAAACCCTGGCGGCGAGCGTCGACACGGCCGAAAGCATGTCCCTCTGGTCCGGCCTGACCGGAGGGACGGCGGAGGCGAAAACTCTCAAGCCCGGCGTGCAAGGCGTCTGGCTGGACGGCAAGCGCAAGGTGACGCTCGACCACAGCGTGCCGCAGATCGGCGCGCCGACCGCCTGGCAGGCCGGCTACGACGGCACCGGCGTCACCGTCGCGATCCTCGACACCGGCGTCGACGCCACCCACCCCGACCTGGCCGGGAAGATCGTCAGCGCGGAGAACTTCACCACCACCGCGTCCACCGACGACGAGGTCGGGCACGGCACCCACGTCGCCTCGATCATCGCCGGCAGCGGTGCCGCGTCGGGTGGCCGCTACAAGGGCGTCGCCCCCGGTGCCAAGCTGCTGATCGGCAAGGTGTGCGAGACCGAGTTCTGCGACGACTCGGCGATCCTGGCCGGCATGGCCTGGGCGGCGGCGCACGCTCCCGTCGTCAACATGAGCCTCGGCGGCGGTGACACCCCCGAGATCGACCCGCTCGAGCAGGCCGTCAACGACCTGACCGCGCAGTACGACACGCTGTTCGTGATCGCGTCCGGCAACGCCGGCCCGAACTCGGCCGGCTCACCCTCGACCGCCGACGCGGCGCTGGCGGTCGGTGCCGTCG
>KL571209.1:38105-45738 GCA_000715855.1 Actinoplanes liguriensis | reverse complement strand
GGTCGGTGCCGTCGACCGCGACAACCAGTTGGCGGACTTCTCCAGCACCGGCCCGCGCGCCGGCGACCACGCCGTCAAGCCGGACATCACCGCGCCCGGCGTGGACATCGTGGCCGCCAAGGCGAAGAACGGATTCATCGGTGACCCGGCGCCGGTCGACGGCTACGTCGCCCTCTCCGGCACGTCGATGGCCACCCCGCACGTGGCCGGCGCCGCCGCGATCCTGACCCAGGAACACCCCGGCTGGTCGTCGAGCCTGCGCAAGAACACGCTGATGGGCTCCGCCGAGCCGACCGCCGGGGTCGGCGCGTTCGCCCAGGGCGCCGGCCGGGTCGACGTGGCCCGGGAGATCACCCAGACGGTCACCGCCGACGAAGGCAGCCTCAGCTTCGGCCTGCAGCAATGGCCGCACGGCGACGACAAACCGGTCACCAAGACCATCACCTACCGCAACTCGGGCACGGCCACGGTCGACCTGACCCTGTCCACGCCGGCCGCGCCGTTCACCGTCGCCGCCACCCACCTGAGCGTCCCGGCCGGTGGCACCGCCGAGACGACGGTCACCGCCGACACCGGCAACCCGGCACTCGCCGACAAGCCGTACGGCGAACACCTGGTGGCCACCGCCACCGGCGGGATCCGCGTGGTCACACCGATCGGCGTCGACCGCGAGGTGGAGAGCTACGACGTCACCGTCGAGACGATCAACCCGGACGGTACGCCGAGCCTGGACCACTACGCGACGCTGTTCAACCTGGACGGCACCGGGTTCTACGGCGTCTACCAGGCACAGGGCACCGAGAAGCTACGCCTGCCGAAGGGCACCTACGGCGCGTACATGTGGATCAACAACGCGGAGGCCGAGACCACCGCGATGCTCACCCACACCGAACTGGTCGTCGACGGACCCGACACGATCACCTTCGACGGCCGTAAGGCCAAGCCGATCACCGTGACCGCGCCGCAAGCCGGCGCGGGCGTCGCGCTCGCCGCCGTCAACGCGGAGTGGCTGCTCGACGACCTCGGTGTCGGGGCGACCACGCTCGGCCTCGACTTCACGTCGCTGTCCGCGGGGCCGGCGTCCCCCGTCGCCAAGAACTACTTCCTGGCCAGCGTCAACGGCTCGTTCGCCGACCCCGGCCCGGACGGCACGTTCGAGAACAGCACGTGGAGCACCGACCTGGCGTATGGCCGGCGCGGCAAGATGTTCAGCGGCCTCACCAAGAAGCCCCGGCTGCGCGACCTGGCCACCATCAAGGCCGACTACTCGGTGTCGGCGACCGGGGCCGAGGGCGTACGCAGTAACTTCGCCCAGTTCGACGAGCGGTCCAGCGGCTGGGCGTCGGCCGTGCCGTTCGACCTGCCCGCGCACCGCACGGAGTATCTGAGCGTCGAGGCGCCCTGGATGCTCGACTTCACCCAGCAGACGCCCGCCGCCACCGAGAACGACCACCCGGAGCAGATCACCGACCAGACCAGCAGCGGTTCCACGTTCCGTGCCGGCCACACGTACCACCAGGCATGGAACACGGCCGTGTTCGGCCCGAACGTCACCCAGCCGTCATGGGAGGGCAGTTGGGCCAGCCGCCAGGGCGACCACCTGTTCGCCGCCGTCCCGCTGTTCGGTGACGGTGCCGGCCATCCCGGCTGGTCCACCGGCGACGGCGAGACGGTCGCGCTCTACCGGGGCAAAACCAAGATCGGCGAGGGGACCGAGTACGACCTGCCGGCCGGACAGGCTACGTACCGGCTGGAGGCCTCGGCCGCCCGCGGTGCCCCGCACCTCTTCTCCACCTCGGTGAAAGCGGCGTGGACGTTCCGATCCGGCCACGTCTCCGACACCTCGTACACGCGGCTGCCGATCTCGACGATCCGCTTCAGCCCGCGCCTCGACGTCAACAACGCGGCGCCCGCCGGCCGCCGCTTCGACATCCCGCTGATCGTCGAGCAGCAGCCCGGCTCCACGGCCGGCAAGGCCCGCACGGTCAAGGTCGACGTCTCCTACGACGACGGCAAGACCTGGCACCGGACCGACGTCCGCGGCTCCGGCAACAACCGGACCGTCACGGTCAACCATCCGCGCGGCGCCGGTTTCGCCTCGCTGCGCGTCTCCGCCACCGACACGAGGGGGAACACGGTCACCGAGACCGTCATCCGGGCGTACGCCCTGCGCTGACACCGTCGGGCGACACCGGGCCGGGCCGCTTTCGGCTCGGCCCGGCCAGCCCGCGCCCACCACCGGGACGCCTCGATCCACTGCGCACCATCAGGCGCAGGACCAGGCAACGGAAGGCCCAGAATCCGATCGTCTGCCACAGCCGCGGCCACGGTGACAGATCGCCACGATCCCCGACGAACGCAGATCCACCTTCCGGGCCACCACCGGCACCCGGGAACCTCGGTACCGAACGGCACCGCCCGATTGTCCTCGATCGATGACGAGGCGGCCACTGAGCTGCTCATGCTCGTCGCAGCAGTCCACAACCGCCTCGGAGACCAAGGCATCCAGCGCGGCGTCACTGAACAAAGACACCCGCAGGACAGAGAACCGCAGCCGACAACGGCGAACCACCGGGCTGTGGTTCGCACGCAAGATCAACGTGGGCCGGACGTTGCACCACGCGAACCGCGCCACCATCGTCCCGGGCCGCCCACTTTCGGGACGTTCGACCAGCTCACGTGCTAGGCACTAGCCCTCGGGCCGTTGCCCTGTCCTCGCACACGAGCGTCACCGCGTCACGCATCAACCGGTCCGACATCCGCAACTCACGCACCGGGCGCTGCGGACGCCTCGGCTTGCCTCGCCCCGCGGGACGACCAGGGTCCTCGTGCGGACTGATTGCGAACTTCTCGATCTTGGTTGCGCCCGGCGCGCGCACCGCCCGCCCCGCAGCCCGCCGGAACTGACCGCCAGTGCCGGCGTTCGGCAACCCACGGCACCGCCGCGCCACCCTATGCGGTGGCAAGTCAGCCGCTGGGTGACGAGAGTGGCAGTAAGGGTGCCGAGGATGGCGATGATCGAAGTCAAGTTGCTGCACCCTGGTTCGCGTCTGCGGCGACGTTCATGCGTCCATGCTGGACCGGCAGGTCAAGGCCACTTCTGTCGAGTTCGTGACACGCAGCACGTCAGAGTGAACCGGTGCCGACTGCTGCCTGTACTCATCTATAGCCGGGCAACGGGGGCGACGGCGACGGATGCTTGTTGATCTCATTGCGCGGTTCGTGATCTAGTCGGAGGAAACATGGAATCCGCGGAAGAAGCAAAGCTGACCTTGCAACGGTGGGTCGGCAAGGTCACATTTTTGCTGGCCTTCATCTATGTTCTGTTTCTTCTCGGCGGCGTAATGACATTGGTCAGGGGACGGGACGTCAGCCCCTTTACGTGGCCGTTGTTCGTACTGCCGGCCATAGCTTTCGTTCCGGCGGTAAAGTTCGCTCTCGCGCTTCACCAGACCTCCGACCCGGCAAAGCTGCCGGACCTGTGGAAGCGATGCGCAGTCTACGCGATTATCGGCCTTGCTTTGACGATTGCTATGGCGTTCGCCTTGATTGGAGTGAACGGCTGAGATGGAACTCAACGTTGACCCCGCTGCTTTCCGGATCTACGCCACCCATCTAACCAGCCTCCAGCAGGCCGCTCAGCGAGCAAAAGAATACGTGAACAAGTACGGTTCTCTAGACATCCACTCACAGGGTCTGATTGCCAAAGCTATCGGCTTCCATGACGACTATGTCAAAGATCTGAACACCATGCTCGATCACCTGTCGACACTCTTGGGCTCTTCCAGCAATGCATTGAAGAAGTCAGCGGCAAACTACGAGCGGACAGACGCGAAGTCAGCCGCAGCCATCGACGCTGCACTACCGTCCGCCGCAAGGGCGGTCCCTTCACGCGACTAGCGCCATTTAACGGGGAAATGATGGTGGATGACGATAACGCTATGCCGCTGGCTGTTCCGGGATGGCGTGACCCTACGGGGTTCCTCATCGAGCCTGGCGAGCCTGATGAATCAGTCACCAACGGGTTCCTAAATCCTCTCGACCTGTTCAACGCGGTCAGTCCGACAGCGTGGCTCAACAGCGCCATTGAGGCTCTTACCGGAACTGACTTTATCGGCTGGTGCACCGAGTGGCTGAGCGGTGACTGGGAAGGCATATGGAAGTTCGGCGACGCGATGGGAAACCTTGCCCAGTGCATGCAGCAAATAGGCGTGGACATCCAGGCCGGATTTACTCAGGTTGACGGATCCTGGGACGGAAACGCCAGCGATGCAGCCTACGCTTACTTCTCAAGTCTGGCCACTAAGACAAGTGGGCAGCAGGTAGCCATTTCCCCGACGGAGAATGCCTATCACAAGGCCGCGACCGGGGCATGGCAGATCTCGAACCAGCTCGGCAACATCGCGCAGGCGCTCGCAGACAACGCCATCCTTGCTGGCCTTGTGGCTGGCGCAAGCGGCGCCCTCATGGGAACAGGCGTCGGTGCGGTAGCTGGCGGAGCGGGCATGGGCGCGGTCGCCCTAATCGTCCTGGACATGCTCAAGCTGATCAACGATGCGTCGCTGATCATCAACACCGCTGGTACAGCCATCTTCGGCATCTTCGGCGAAGCGATGTCGCTCGCTTACCAGGGTGGAGACCTGACCAGCGTGCCGCTACCGAACGTCCCCTACGTCTCGCCGGAGACCTGATCGATGAACGAGGACTTGGAACGCCAGATTGAGACTACGGTCAGCTCACCGCGCCTGGCCCGGGCGGTCAAGGACAGCCTTGTACGTCTGAAGAGCGGCGACGGTGGCCCGGAACTTCAAGAAATCGCTCGTGACCTCCTGAACGGCAGTATCACGCTACGAGACCTGACGCGTACCTCCGTCTACTCCGGTATGTTCATGGATCAGTTCCAGCGGTACAACGACTGGCAAGCGAGCCTGACCGAACAACAACGGGAAGAGTTCGAGCGGGAGGCCAGGGAGACCTACAGTCCCGACCGCGGCTGAACACGATCACTGAGGATGTCCCCCGGAGCGCTCCGAGGGATCTACCCCACGGTGCTAGGGCGCTAGGACCGTCCTAAGCCGTCGCGGCGTTACGCCGATCTCCTTCGCTACCTCAGCGCGGCTGAGATGCGGTTGCTCCGCTATCAAGGCGTTTGCCAACGCCCCTGTCTCGGCCGTTGGCCGACGCTTCCGAACCTGAGGCATCGACTCTCTTACGGGTTGTTCCGGAACTTCAGATCAGCGTCCTGAACCTCACGAACCACCGGCGTCGTCACGAGTGACGAGACAGCGGGACCTGACAGCACCAACTTCGCCAGCGACATGAACACCAGGGCGGGTACCGCAGACAGCAGCCAGCCGGAAGGTGTAGGCACAGCTACCGCGAGCTGAGCGGCCAGCGATAGGACGCCTGCGACGATCAGGAGGAATAACGGGTACTTGATCGACCCACCAAGCGAACCTTGTCGCCCTTCCCGCGAAGCTTGAACATGTCGTGCTTGCGGTCGATGTCGTCGAGGCTGAGGCCAGCCGTCTCCGCGAGACGCGGCCCACCGGTCTCCGACATGACTCGGATCAGCGCCTCGTCCCGCTTGTCGCGAACCGCGCGACGAGCCCGTCGCGGTGGACGCGGCTACACCCGCTACGTCCATCGGCAACGGCAACGAACCGGATCCGGTTCGCGCAATGCCAAACCTGGTGAGGCGGGCGGGACTCGAATCCGCGGCCGAGGGATTATGAGTCTCCCGTTCGCGCCTGTGAGGAGACGGGGCGGGTGGCTACTCGAAGAACTTGAGGCTGTAGCCGGTGTCGGTGGGAGCGCCCGGGACATTGGCCCGGGAGTACGTCGTGCCGTCCCACCAGCAGAACGAACCGGTGTACCAGTAGCGGTTCGCCCATGTGTACGGCGTGCCCTTCGGGACCGCGTGGAACATCAGCGGGAAGCGGGGGCCGGCCGGCGGGCTGGTGGTGATGTCGCCGTTCAGGAGGACGAAGCTGTGGTGGCCGGGGCCATTGACGGTGAGGGTGGGGTCCCAGCCGGGCATCATGGTGGCGCGGTTGGAGCCGAACAGGCAGCCGTTGGACTTGTACCAGTCCCAGACGTACGTGGGGTCGCCGCCGGCCCGCAGCCGCAGTTCGCCGAGGCAATACTGGTCGCTCCAGCTGCCGTTGGCCGAGTACACGATGTGCAGCCGGCCGTTGGGGTCGCGGATCGCTTCCGGGGCCTCGTTGATGTACGGGTTGCCGACGACGCGTTCCCAGCTCTCCCGCGGCTGCGAGATGACGTACCGCGCGCCGGTTGCCGTGGTCGGGCTGGTCATCCGGGCGATGTAGAGGTTCTGTTCGACGTTGGTGTCGCCGGCCCAGCCGGACCAGACGAGCCAGCGCTGGCCGTTGAGGATGAACATCGTGCCGTCGATCGCCCACTTGTCGTCCGGCAGGGCGAGGCGGGTCGCCGCGGTGTAGCCGGTGTCGGCGGTCGCCGAGCTGATCACGTACATCCGGTGAAGTGAACCGCGACCCGCAGTGAAGTAGATGTAGTAGCGCCCGCCGTCGAAGTGGATCTCCGGGGCCCAGACCTCGCCGAGGTTGCCGGAGTCGGTCCACACGGTGCGGGGCGCGGCAGCCGCGAGGCCGTCGGTGGAGGACGCCTGGCGGACGGCGATGCCGGCGTCGCCGATCGACTGGACGCCGACATAGGTGCCGCCGACGCGCAGCACGCTCGGGTCGGCGGCGCGCAGGGTGGTCTGGGCGGCGTGCGCCGGCGCGGCCGGCAGGAGGGCCAGGACGCAGGCGAGGGCGGCGAGTTTCCGCAGCATCGGCGGCTCCTTCATCGACGGGCTTCTTTGTGCAGGGTTGTTGACAGTAGAGCGAACGCGTGCGAAGAATCAACCCGAGAGCGCTCTCTTCGACATCCCCCAACGGTGAAGGACGTTCGATGACCCGTACCCGCAAAGCCTTTGTCGCCGCCGTGGCTGCCGTCGCGGCCTTTGGTGTGACACCACAACCCGCCCACGCTGAGCAGGCGCGATTTGACCTGGCGCCCGGCGCGGCAGGACAGGCACGACTTGCCCTGGCGCCGGGCATGGTCGACGCGATGCGCCGGGACCTGCACCTCGACGACAGCCAGATCGCTGCACGCCTGGCGACCGAGGCCGCCGCTCCTGTTGTCGAGAAGCGGTTGCGTTTGCGACTCGGCATTCACTTCGGCGGCGCCTGGATCCCGGTCGGCGCGAGCCGTCTCACGGTCGCTGTGACCAGCGACAAAGACGCTTCGGCGGTACGGTCGGAAGGCGCCGACCCGGTCGTCGTCAAACGTGGCGAGAGCGACCTCGACGCGGCCCGCGCCAAGCTGGACCGCCGGGCGGCCCAGGCGCCGGAGGCGATCCGGAGCTGGTACGTCGACGCGGCCACCAACAGCGTCGTGATCACCACGGCTCCCGGGGCTGAGGCAACGGCCCGCAGGTTCGCCGCCGACGCGCAGGCCGGCCCGGTCACCGTGAAGACCACCGCCGAGCAGCCGAAACCGATGTACGACACCCGCGGCGGCGACCAGTACGTGATCAACGGCAACACGCTCTGCTCGGTCGGCTTCCCGGTCGCGGGCGGCTTCGTCACCGCCGGTCACTGCGGTGGCG
>KL571209.1:37065-37893 GCA_000715855.1 Actinoplanes liguriensis | reverse complement strand
GGCTACAACAACGTCGCCCAGGGCACGTTCGCCGGTTCGTCGTTCCCGGGCAACGACTACGCGTGGGTGCGCACCAACGGCAACTGGGTCTCGCAGCCCTGGGTGAACAACTACGCGGGCGGGAACGTCCTGGTCAGCGGCTCGACGGAGGCAGCGGTCGGCAGCTCCATCTGCCGGTCCGGGCGCACCACCGGCTGGCGCTGCGGCACGCTGCTCGGCAAGAACGAGACGATCAACTACGCGCAGGGCGCGGTCTCCGGGCTGAACCGGAGCAACGCGTGCGCCGAGCCGGGCGACTCGGGCGGCTCGTGGATCTCGGGCAACCAGGCACAGGGCGTCACGTCGGGCGGCACCGGCAACTGCACCTCCGGCGGCACGATGTGGTTCCAGCCCGTCAATGAAATCCTTTCGGTGTACGGCCTGTCGCTCACGACGAGCGGCGGGAGCGGCGGCGGTCAACCGATCGTCAGCAACTGGAACAACCTCTGTGTGGACGTGCCGAACAGCAACTTCTCCGACGGCGTGCAGGTGCAGACGTGGGGCTGCAACAACTCCGGCGCGCAGAAGTGGGAGGCGACCGGTGGCGCGCTGCGAACCGGAAATAACATGTGCCTGGACGTTCCGTGGGGTTCGACCGCGAGCGGCGCGATCATCCAGATCGCGACGTGCAGCGGCAACCCCGCGCAGCAGTGGGTGCTGAGCGCCGCGGGTGACCTGGTGAACCCGCAGGCCAACAAGTGCCTGGACATCAAGGACTGGGTGAACGGCGACGGCGCGAAGCTCCAGCTGTGGGACTGCGCCGGCACCGCCAACCAGAAGTGGCACCGC
>KL571209.1:35225-36806 GCA_000715855.1 Actinoplanes liguriensis | reverse complement strand
GCTAGGAGAGCGGCACCGAAGCGGGAGTGCGGGACGGCCAGCGCATCGACAGGGCGCAGAGCACGGTCAGCGCGGCCGTCCCCACCACCACCGCCATGCTCCAGCGCAGGCCGACGAAGCCGATCGCCGGCGGCCCGACCAGCAGACCGGTTGTGCTCATGGTCGCGGCCGCGGTCAGCGCGGCCGTGCCGTGCCGCGCGGCGGCCATGTAGAGGCACGGGCTGACCGCCGCCATGCCCAGGCCCACGCAGGCGAACCCGGCCAGCGCGGGATAGGCGCCACCCCCGAGGAGCCCGGCGGCCAGGCCCGCCCCGGCCAGGGTCCCGCCGGCCACGACGACCGTGCGGTCGCCCCACCGGTCGCGCCAGCCGTCGGCGAACAGGCGCGCGAGCAGCATCATCCCGGAGGTGACCGCGATCCCCAGCGGCAGCAGGTGCTCCGCGGCGTGGGTGATCTCCTTCAGGTACAGCGCCGACCAGTCGGTCATCGCCCCTTCGGTGATCGTGGCGAGCAGCATCGCCAGGCCCAGCCAGAGCACCGCGCCGGTCGGCAGGCTCCACTTGCGCCCGGCGGGCTCGGCCGGCGCCGGCTCGGAGACCAGCAGCGCCGGGCGGGCCGCGAGCGCCAGACCGAGAAGGATCACACCCGCGATCGCGAAGTGCACGGGCACCGAGCCGGTCAGCGACGTGACCGCCGAGGCGAGCAGCGCCCCGCCGAAGATGCCGCCGCTGAACGTGGCGTGCAGTTTCGCCATCGTGGTGCGTTCGAAGGTGCTCTCGACCGCGGCGCCCTGGGCGTTCATCGCCACGTTCAGGCAGCCGACCGCGACCCCGTCGATCAGCAGCACTACCAGCGCGAGCGGGTAGGCCGGTACGACGGCGAGGCAGCCGAGCACCGCGACCAGCACGACGACCGCGGACACGGCCAGGGTGCGCGAGCCGAGCGTGGACATCAGCTTCGGGACCAGCGGCGCCGACACGACCGCGCCGACACCGGCGGCGAGCAGCAGCACCCCGACCTCGGCGGCGGAGAGGTGCATCCGGTCGGTGAGCGCGGGGATGCGGGCGGCCCAGGTCGAGTACTGGAAACCGAGCGAGCCGAACAGCGCGGCGACCGACAACTGTGCGCGGCGAAACGACATGCGGGCCTATTCCTTCAGCGAATCGCGGGAGATGACGAGGCGAATCACGGACATGACGATGGCGAATCACGGGCATGACGATGGCGAATCACGGGCATGACGATGGCGGATCATGGGAGTTGACGACGGCGAATCACGGGCATGACGATGACAGGTCGCGGGACATGTAGACGGCGTCCGGGCCGTAGGTCGCGGGCAACGGGACCTCCGGCCGGGCGCGGAACCCGAGCGACGCCCAGAATCCGGCCGCGTCGTCGACGGCGACGAGCGCGATCTGGCCGTACCCCAGTAATTGCCCGGTATTGATCAGGTGCCGGGCCAGGCGCTTTCCCCACCCGCGGGCGCGGAGATCGGGGTCGATGACCATGTCGTGCAGGTGCAGGCTGCTGGACTCGAACGCGGCGGTCTCCGGGCTGGTCAGGTCCTGTCTCTTATACACA
>KL571209.1:33601-35046 GCA_000715855.1 Actinoplanes liguriensis | reverse complement strand
GATGTGTATAAGAGACAGAGCACGAACGACGTGACCGGATGTGCCCGTGACCGCAGCGACTCCGGGCTCTCCGACAACTCCTGTTTGCCATAGGTGCCGGCTTCCAGCGCGATGATCGCCGGCCAGTCACGCTCCTCGATCGGTCGCATCCGCTCGGCCCGCACGGTCTCGCTGGGCAGCGGGTCGAAGCCGTTGAAGCCGACCGTCGTGTAGCTCGTCGCATACGCGCCGGCGGAGTGGATCCAGACCGGATCACCCGAGGTCAGACCGGCTGGGACCGGCACCGGCACGCTCCCGCCGAGCACGTCGTCGCTGTCGCAGCTGGGCCCGGCGACGATCGCGGGCACGGTCGGGCCGCCGTCCCGGGCCGGGAACTGCAGGCGGTACCGGAGCTGGTCACCCTCGTACAGGCCGTTGAACCGCCCGCAGGTGAGGTAGAGCCAGGCCTGTCTGCGGACGGTCAGCCGCGCGACCCGGGCCCGCAGCACGCCATGATCGGCGACCAGGTGACGACCGGGTTCGATCACGAAGTCGAGGTCCCCGGCGAGGTGCCGCAACCGTCGCATGCCCGCGCGGATCGCCGCGAAGATCTTCCCGGTCGGCGGTGTCAGCCCGGGATATCCGGCCGCCGGCAGACCACCGCCGAGATTGACGAAAGCGAGCCGGATCCCCTTTTCCCGCAATCGCGGCAGGATTCCGGCAAGAGAGTCAAAGGCCGATTGCCATCCGCGTACGGTCATCTGCTGCGACCCCACGTGCAGCGAAAGTCCCGCCGGCCGCAATCCGAGCGCCCGCGCCCGATCGAGCACCCCGACCGGGTCGTCGCTGCCGCATTTGCCGGTCAGTCCCCACACCGCGCCCGTCCCGGTGGTCGTCACCCGGCAGAAGACCCGGCTGCCCGGAGCGTGCCGCGCGATCGCCTCGACGTCCTCGACGCAGTCCGTGGCGTACGTGGTGACGCCCAGCCGATGCGCCGCCGCGATGTCGGCATCGGACTTGACGGTGTTGCCGTAGTGCACCCGGCGCAACCGGACCCCGGTCCGCAACGCCTGACGGATCTCGCCCGGGCTGGCGGCGTCGAAGCCGGCGCCCAGGTCGGCCAGGGCGGTCAGCACGTCGTCGACCGGGCACGCCTTCATCGCGAACCGGACCTCGACCCCGGGCAGCTCGGTGCGCAGCCGCCGGTACTGGTTGTCGATGCCGGTCAGGTCGTAGACGATCCGGTCGGCGCCGGGCGCGGACAGGGCGGCGCTCAGATGCGGAGCCAGGGGCATCTCAGACGGGCGTCTCGCGGGCCGCGGCGATCAGCGCCGCCCACGCGTCGATCAGCAGCGCGTAGTCGTCCATGTCCCGGCGCGCCTCGATCAGCAGGGCGTCCCGCCGGGCACGGACCCGGTCGGCGACGACGGTGAACCGCCCGCCGAGCCGCCGGTACGCGGCCTCCA
>KL571209.1:32815-33404 GCA_000715855.1 Actinoplanes liguriensis | reverse complement strand
GCGCCGCCGGTACGCGGCCTCCATCGCGTCGGCGGTCGCCTCGTTCGGCTCGCGCGGCTGCCAGGTGCTCGCCCGGACCAGCGCGGCGATGTCCGCCGGATCGTCGGTGGTCATCCGCTGGTAGACGAAGTGCAGGTAGTACATGGACAGGAGGAACTTGGCGAACCGCAGCTGATACGCCAGGAAGCCGGCGTCGCTCTTGCGCTCGGCGGTGTGGAAGTTGACGATGTGCCGGTTGTGCAGCAGCCCGGGAAGCCCGGCCTTGTCGGCCACGTGGATGAGGAAGTAATCGCTGCCGATGGTGTCCGTCGCGGGCGGCAGCGGCACCCGCTCCTGCAGTCCGTGGAAGCTGATGTTGTGCATGTCGACGCGCATCGGATCGACGACGGAGAGCACCGTGTGGTCGCCGTCGAACGGCGCGCTGCCGGTGAACGACTCCTCGACGAGCGCGCGTTTCTCCTCGTCGGTGCTGCCCGGCGCGGCCCAGAGGCTGACCAGGTCGTAGTAGGCGTCGTGGTCCCGGATGTCCTCGACGTCGACGGACATGCTGCCGACGAACGAGGCGCCGGACATCGCGACCGGCAGGTCC
>KL571209.1:27626-32564 GCA_000715855.1 Actinoplanes liguriensis | reverse complement strand
GAGATGTGTATAAGAGACAGAGCGCGGACAGCTCGGCGTGGATCGGGAAGACCTTCTGCCCCGCGTACGTCTGGAAGTACAGGTCGGAGTCGCGGCGGTGCACCGAGTCGCAGCCGAGCGCGGCCGCGATCAGGAACGCGCGGTTGGTGCAGGCGCCGTAGGACAGCGCGCGCGGCTGCAGCAGGTCGAGCAGCAGGTCGGGCTTGGTGACGTCGGCGGCGCCGGTCACGCGCCGGAGGAACTCGCGCTGCCGGGCGTCGTCGAGGTGCCACACGTTCGCGGTCGTGGACAGCGTTGTCGCGTGCTCCCGGAAATGGTCCGAGGAGTCCAGCACCAGCAATTGCACGTCGACGTCGAAATGGGCCGCGGCGTATTCCGCTTCGGCGGCCACCTCGGCGAGTGTCGCGGCGCACTCCCGGTTGGTGGGCACCACGAGACACACCCGGCGGCGAGGCTTCGGGCCATTCACGCGCTGTTTTCCCCCGTCACAGAATCGTCGGCACGACGTCATTCATGCCCACCGATCAGGACAACGCGGAGGAATCTAACGGACGGTCCAGGAGGAGACAACCGGGACACCGCACCCATGTCGGAAACGCCTGGTCGACGCCGGTTCCGGAACTTTTTGATCAGTGTGGCGCCTTTCACACCCTCCTCAGCAGGGCAAAGGCGGGCAGCATCCCGGCCGCGGTCAGGATGAAGAGCCACTCATAGCCGTACGCCGTGACGAGGAATCCGGCCAGCAGCGCGCCCCCGGCCATCCCGAGGTCGTAGGCCGCGTTCCAGATCGCGCTCACGGTCAGCGCCCGGTCCGGCGCGCGGTCGTACATCAGCGCGAGCGTCGTGTTCTGCAGCAGCCCGAACCCGATCCCGAACGTCAGCGCCCCGCCGACGACCGCGACGGGCGAGCCGGTCAGCGCCAGCGCGGCGATCCCGGCGACGCACGCCACCAGGCCGGAGGCGAGCAGGGGAACCACTCCCCCGCGGTCACCGAGGCGTCCGGCGACCCAGCGGGCGGCGGTCGCGGCCGAGGGCTGGACGAGCAGCGCGGCCGCGGTCACCCAGCTCGGCTGCCCCGACGTGGCCAGCGGCAGGAAGGTGACGAGGACACCGACCGCCGCGGTCGAGAACGCGAAGATCGCCGCGGGACGGAACAGCTCCCGGTCCACGCGGCGGTGACCGGTCGAGACTCCTCTCCCGCGCGGCAGCCAGGGCACCGAGATCAGGGCCGCCAGGGTCAGCAGCGCGGTCGCCGTGAACACCGGCGCGAACCCCCAGCGGCCGGCCGCCCACACCCCGGCCGGCAGCGCGACCACGCTTGTCACGCCACTGACCAGGCCCACGACGGCGAGCCCCTCCCCGCGGCGCCCGGCGGGCACGCTCTCGGCGGTCAGCGCCCCGCCCGCGACCGTGCAGATCGCGAACCCGGCGCCGCGGACCACGCTCACGACGAGGATCAGCGAGGGGCTCAGGATCAGCAGGACGGTCGGCGCGCCGAGCAGCGTCAGCCCGAGGGCGAGGGACCTCCGGTAGCCGAGCCGCGCGGTCAGCCGGGGCGTGACGACCTCGGCGGCGACCGTGGCGAGCAGCAGCGAGACGGTGGCCAGCCCGGCGGCCAGGTCCGACCCGGACTGCCGCGCGTAGAGCGGCACCACCGACAGTGGCAGGTAGAAACCGACCGAGGCGCCCATGACCGACAACGATCGGATCAGCAGCGAACGGGTGACGATCCTGGCGGGCGCGACATCGAGGCTCATGCCGACGACGCTAGGCGCGAACCGGACCACTGATAAGGTCCGGTTCCATGCGCGTGGAGTGGGCCGGTTCGGGTCCGGGGCTGCTGGTGACGATCGACCGGAGCAGCGGTGCGGGGCTGCGCACCCAGCTGGAGGACCAGTTACGCGCGGCGATCCGCGCCGGGCGGCTGGCCGCCGGTGAGCCGCTGCCGTCCTCCCGTGAGCTGGCCCGCACGCTCGGACTGTCACGCGGGCTGGTCCAGGACGGTTACGCGCAGTTGCAGGCGGAGGGCTATCTGACCAGCCGGCCCGGCTCGGCGACGCGGGTGGCGGCGGGAGTCCGGGCGACGCCGGCGCCGGCGACCGCGGTCGAGCGGCCCACGACGTACGCCGTCGCTGATTTTCGCCATGGTGTTCCCGACCTGGGCATGGCCCCTCGCGAGGCGTGGGCCTGGGCGGTCCGCGAGATCTGCCGCACGGCGCCGGACGCGGCCTTCGACTACGGCGAGGCCGCGGGGCAGCGCCGGCTCCGCGCGGTGCTGGCCTCCTACCTGACCCGCGTACGGGCGATCGCCGCAACCCCGGACGACGTGCTGATCTGCGCCGGCATGCAGCAGGCGCTGAACCTGGTGGTCGGCGCGCTCGCCGCCGACGGCATCGGCGCCGTCGCGTTCGAGGATCCCGGCAGCGGCGCCGGCCTCGCCACCCTGCCCGTGCCCGTCGACGACGACGGCATCGACGTGCGGGCCCTGCGGCGCAGCGGCGCCCGGGCGGTGCTGGTCACGCCGGCCCACCAGTGGCCGACCGGCGTGGTCCTGTCCGGCCCGCGACGGCTGGAACTGATCGCCTGGGCGCGCGAGTGCCGGGGATTCATCGTCGAGGACGATTACGACGCCGAGTTCCGCTACGACCGCGACCCGGTCGGCTCCCTGCAGGGACTCGCCCCGGACTGCGTGATCTCGCGGCGCGGCGGCTCGGCTGGATCGTCGCGCCGCCGCGACTGCGGGCCGCGCTGATCGACCGCAAACGGCTGGCCGACCGCGGCAGCCCCGGCCTCGACCAGCTCGCCCTGGCACTGCTGATGGAATCCGGCCGGTACGACCGGCACCTGCGACGGGTCCGCGCCGAATACGCCGCCCGCCGGGAGACCCTGGTCGCGGGCCTCGCGAGACACGCCCCGCACCTGCCGGTGACCGGTCTGGCCGCCGGCTTCCACGCGATCCTGCACCTGCCGCCCGGCACCGGCGAGGCCGCGTTCATCGGCGCGGCGGCGGACCGCGGGGTCGGCCTCTACGGCATGGCCGCCCTGCACCACACGGACACGGATCCGCCGCCCCGGCTGATCCTCGGCTTCGGCAACACGTCCCGCCACCGGATCGAGGCCGGGCTCACGGCGCTTGCCGGCCTCTTCGGATGAGCTGCGCCGGCACCGCCGGGAACCGCGCCTGCCCGAGGGCCGCGCGCATGGTCGCCACACACTGATCGCGGGCGTGGTCGACACGCGTCCGGTCGTAGTGCTGCTCCAGGTTCATCTCCGCGTCGGTGAGGCGCAGCGGCTTCTGCCAGGCCGTCTTCATCTGCTCGCCGACCTCGGCGCGGGCCTCGTTGGCCAGCAGCCGGTACGCGGCGGCGACCGCGGGCGCCTCGATGTCCAGCAGCGCCTGGTGGAACGCCAGCCGGGAGTAGATCCGGCTGACCTCCTCGGTGAGCTGGTGCCGGCCCTCCGCCGTGCCCGGGCGCCGCCGGATCCGGTACGGCATCTCGGCGAAGTCCTCGACGACGCTGAGCGCCTCGCCGAACGCCAGGGCGCGACGCTCGCGACGGGCGCCGCGCCGGTTCAGCCCGTACGTCAGCAGCGCGGTCAGCGCGGTGCCGAGGATCGCGATGACGGCCGTCGTCTGCGCGGCTGTCCAAGTCATGCTGCGGATACCGCCCGGACGTCAGATCTGGTGAAGGACGTCGATGATTCTTCCAGCCGCGGCGGGCTCCCATTGATCCGGCCCCGGACCGAACAGGCGATTGATGCCGTTCTGGCACGGCAGCTCGGCAAACACGGCCGGATCGCGGCGCCGCAACCAGTCGAGCGCGTCACGCAACGGCGCCGGGCCGCGGAAGATCTCGTCCGGGACGTTGTAGAGCAGGCACTCCAACAGGTACGGCGGGGCGTCGATCATCCACTCCCGCACGGCCCGGAGCCGGACCCGTTTCGCCGCCCGGACGGTCTCCTTGAACCGGCCGCCGGTGCGCAGGTCCTTCGCGTCGCCGTTGCGCCGGTGCTGCTTCGGGAAGTTGACGATCGGGCGGCCCTCCCGGTCCCGGAAGAAGACGCCCTGCTCATACGTCCCCGGCCCGGTGTAGTGCCGGAACTCGGTCGCGACCAGGATGTCGACCATCTCGCCGAAGAGCGAGTCCGGGTCGTCGACGTTGAGGCACCGCCGGCCCATCCGCACCACGAACGACTCGCCCAGCGCGGCGAGGACGTCGTCACGGAACTGCTCCCAGCCGTACGCGAAAGGGGTCTTGAGCATCAGGACGAGATCGATGTCGCTCGTCGGCTCGAGGTAGGTGCCGTTGACCCGGGAGCCCTGCCCGAAGATCTCGTAGGACCCCGGGTCGAGCCGGGACGACCGTCGCAGCGACTCGTCGAGCACGCCCTGCGCCCACGGCAGCAGGAACGCCCCCACGTCGACCGTGCGGCGAACATGCCACGGCCCAGCCGACGTCACGGTCACGCCGCCAATTATGCCTCGCCCCGCCCCCGTGTCAGCCGGCCGGAAAGCCGATCTCGTCACGTTCCGGGGACCGCCCGCGCCACTTCATGTACATTCCAAAGAACATACTTCCAAGAGATTCATCAGGTACGGGAGCAGCTCATGACCATGGACCAGCGCGCACAGCTCGGAGCGATGCTGCGGCAGCCCCGCCCCACCCGGCCGCCGCCGTCGATCGAGGACATCCGGGCCGGATTCCGGTCGCTGATGGCCACCATGCCCGTGCCTGCCGGCATCCGCACCACGCCCACGACGCTCGGCTCCCGCCCGGCGCTGCTCGTCGAGCCGTCCGGAGAGCCGCGAGGCGGGACGATCCTCTACTTCCACGGCGGTGGCTTCGTCGCCGGCTCCCCGCAGACCGCGCTCTCCCTCACCGCGGGCCTGGTGACCAGGACCGGTGTCCGCGCCTACTCGGTCGACTACCGGCTCCC
>KL571209.1:25894-27298 GCA_000715855.1 Actinoplanes liguriensis | reverse complement strand
GCCGATGCCCGCCGCGGTGGTCGCCTTCTCCCCCGGCCTCGACGCCACCCGCACCGGCGAGAGCATGGACACGAAGGCCGGCATCGACCCGTTCTTCACCCGCGAGGGCCTGAACCACACCGGCGCGATGTACCTGGCCGGCCAGGACCCCGCGCAGCCGCTGCTGAGCCCGTGCCTCTACGCCGACCTGGCCGGTTTCCCGCCGCTGTTGCTGCAGACCGGCACCGACGAGCTGCTCCTCGACGACTCGACCCGGCTGGCCGCCCGCGCCCGCGAGGCCGGCGTCGACGTGATCCTCGACGTCACCGCCGGCGTCCCCCACGTCTTCCAGGCCTTCACCGACTCCCTCACCGAGGCCGGCGACGCCCTCGACCGTGCCGCCCTCTTCCTCGCCCAGAAGCTGCGTCCGGAGTAGAGCCCGTCGCCGGCCGGATGCGCGGGCTCGCCACGCCTTCCGCTGCCTTGATCGAAGCCCGGCTACGGTGTCTCGATGGACGAATGGCTGGACGGCGTGCAGGCGTTGCTTCCCGGCTCGCGCGTGGAGTTCCTGGACCAGCTGGGTGGCAGTGCGCGATCGCGGGTACGGCGGGTCCGGGCCGGCGACCACACGCTGATCGTCAAGGAGTTCACCGGCCCGGGCGAGGGCTGGGCCAGGGAGTGCGCGGCGCTGTCCGTGATCCCGCCGGAGGTCCCGGCACCGCGGCTGGTGGCCAGTAGTGGCGCGACGCCGCCGACCCTGGTGATGTCCGACCTCGGCTCCGGGGGCAGTGTCGCCGACCTGCTGCTGGGCGCGGATCGCACCGCGGCCGCCACCGCGGTCACGGCCTGGGCGAGCGCCGTCGGAGCTCGGCACCGCGGCACCGCCGGGCTCCGCGAGGAGTTCCGGAACGAGCTGGCCGCCCGGTCCGGTGATCGGCCGGTGCCGGAGTCGACCCTCGCGGCCGATCTCGACACGGCGTGCCGGGCGATCGAGCGCCAGGGCGCGGAGCTCGGCGTCCCGGTCCCGCGTGCGGCACTCGACGCGCTGCGCTCGATCGGCTCACGCCTCGACGGGAACGGACCGGCCGCGCTGACGCCGTCCGACGCCTGCCCGGACAACAACGTGCGCACCGGTGCGGCACTGGCCCTCATCGACTTCGAGGGAGCCCAATGGCGGCATGTCGCCTGGGACGTCGCGTACCTGACGGTGCCCTGGCCGTCCTGCTGGTGTTCCTCTGTCTCTTATACACATGCCGTACGTCGCCACCGCCGGCTTCCGCGCCGACGTGCGGGCGGCCACGGTCGGCTGGGCCCTCGATACGATGTCCTGGCTCCTGCCCCGCGCCCTGACCGACGACCCGCCCCGGGGCAGACCGTCGCCGACCAGGCGGGCGATCATCCTGGAGCTGTCTCTTATACACATCT
>KL571209.1:21701-25649 GCA_000715855.1 Actinoplanes liguriensis | reverse complement strand
GGCTTCCACGACGCGCTCACCGGCCGGTGGGGCGAGGTCCCGCTCCCGTACGCACCGGCTTTCCGATGAGCGATTCAGGGTCTTCTCTCGCGATCGGGCAGCGGTCCCTCGGGGACACGCGGATCGGGTTTCCGCTGTGGCCGCCGCTGACCGGTGGGTGTCCGCGGACCAGCACGGCGGAGATCGCCTATCCGGTGGACGTCGACTACGACTACGCGCGGGCGACGGCGGACCTCGGGACGGCGCTGTTGCCGCCGCTGCTGGCGCCGGGGCTGGGTGAGGGCGGGACGCCGCTGATCGAGCTGGAGCCGGGGGTGTTCGTCAAGGACGAGTCGCGGAATCCGACCTGGAGTCACAAGGACCGGCTCAACCGGTGCACGGTCAGCGCCGCCGTCGGGGCGAACGCGCCGGGTGTGGTGGTGGCGTCGTCCGGCAATCACGGGGCTTCCGCCGCCGCCTATGCCGCGCGGGCCGGGCTGCCCTGTGTGGTGATCACCGGGCCGGATCCGCAGCCGGGGGTGCTCGCGTTTCTGCGCGCCTACGGGGCGGTGGTCATCGCCGTACCGTGGGAAGGTCGCTGGCCCCTGTTGCGGCGGATCGCCGAGCGCGCCGGACTGCACCCGGTGAGCAGCACCACCGTCACGCACACCGGGCACCCTTTCGGGCCGGAGGGCTACAAGCCGATCGCGTACGAGATCCACGCCGACCTCGGGACGCCGGAGGCGGTCTTCGTGCCGACGGGGTACGGCGAGCTGCTCTTCGGCGTCTGGAAGGGCTTCACCGAGCTGCAGCGCCTGGGCCTCGCCGAGCGTGTCCCGCGCATGATCGCGTGCGAGCCGGCCGCCGCCGCGCCGCTGGTCGAGGCGTTACGTGCGGGCGTCCCCGCGGCGCACGTCGAGGTCGGCGCGACCGACGCCTACTCGATCGTCTCCCCGGTCAGCGGCTACCGGGGTGTCCTCGCCGTCCGGTCGAGTCACGGCCGGGCCCTCGCCGTCACCGACCCCCAGTTGCGGTCGGCGCAGGCGGAGCTCGGCCGGGCCGGTCTCTGGACCGAGGTCTCCAGCGCCGCCGGCCTGGCGGGTCTGCGCGCCATGAGTCCGATGGAGGGCCCGGTCGTCTGCATCGCCACCTCGAGCGGCTTCAAGGATCCGGCGTGTATAAGAGACAGGTCCAGACGACCGCGGACGGGGATGCGGCGGTCAGTTCGACGGCGCCGGTCCAGTTCAGGAGTGACGGGCCGGGCAGGTAGGAGTCGTCCAGCAGGAAGCCCCGGGACAGTGCCGTGACCTGGATCGGGGCGCCGGTGTCGGTGCCGTTGACGATGCGGTGGACGCTGACCGCGGCGATGTCGTCGAGCGTGGTGCCGGCCGGCAGCTCGACCGTCGTCGCGGCCGGGACGTCGCGCTGGATGGACCAGGTCGGGTCGACGTGGTGCGACAGGTAGACGGTGTCACCGCCGGTCAGCTTCACGCCGAGGGCGACGCCGACCCACGAGGTGCCGGAGTTGACGCCCTGGGTGGTCTTGCTGACCGCGGCGTACAGGTAGTTGCGCTGGTCGCTGACCTCGGGCGTGCTCACGGCGTACGGCGAAGGAATTTCGATCTTGCCCTCGCGGGTCATCTCCTTGGCCATGATCTGGTAGGTCCACGGGTTGGTGTCCATCAGGTGCTCGCGCGGCTGCCCGGCCGGGAGCGTGGGCAGCGTGGAGAGGAAGAAGCGCATCGGGTCGTCGACGACGTCGCACATGTTGTTGTTGGACGTGCACGTCTCCAGGCGCGGGTGGTCGCCCTCGTAGGCGCCGGTGTAGTGCAGCGTCTGGTGGTTCGCGGCCTGGTAGGTGTCGCTGCCGGGCACCCGTTCGCCGTGCTCGTCGAGCTCGACCGCGTAGGTCCACTCGATGTCGGTCGTCCGGCCCCAGCGGGCCATCAGCGCGGGCGTGTTGGTGCCACCGTCCTCGTTGCTCCAGATCAGCGAGTACGTCAGCACGGTGTGCCCGGCCGTCGCCGCGGGCGTGATCTCGTGCCAGGCGATCAGCGGCACGTCCGTCGTCGCACTCTGGAACCTCGTGCCGAGCTCGGGCAGGTTGCGGCCGTACATGATGGGCGCGAAGCGCAGGATCTGGAACTCCGGATCCCGCTTGTCGTAGGTGGTCACCCGGAGCCGGTCGATGCGCACGCCCGCCTCGTCGACGGGCGACCGGTCGGCGGCAAAGTGCAACTTCAGCGTGTGTACGCCGATGGCCAGCCGCCCGAGCGCAAGCTGCCGGGCCAGTGGCCGGGAGCCGGAGACGACCAGGTCGGTGGCGTATCTTCCGTCGACCGAGATCGACACGACCGCGGATTCGGCGCCGGGCGTGGCCCAGTCGGTGCCGGGCGCGGCGGCCCGCAGGTCGACCACGGCCTCGCCGGCGTGCCGGGTGACGAACGGGACGCGTACGTCCGGCCGGTGGTTCCTGACCTGCAGCGTGCCTGCCGGGTGGGCGGCGGCCGGGCCACCCGCCCCGATGATGGCGCACCCCGCGGTGATGACGGCAACCGTCAGCATTCGACCGATTCGCATGGCCGCAAGCTATCGACGGACATCGACCATTGAGCCACGTCTGAGCAACGCATCGATGAACGCCGCGCAGGGAGGTACCGGCAGGGACCCTCAACCGGCGGCGGATGCTCCTACAGTCGGAGGCATGATCCAGGAACTCGTGTTGAACAACGGCGTGACCATGCCGGCGCTGGGACTCGGTGTGTACCAGAGCTCGCCGGAGGAGACCGCGGCCGCCGTCGAGACGGCGTTGCAGGTCGGCTACCGGCACGTCGACACGGCCGCCGCCTACGGCAACGAACGGCAGGTCGGGGAGGGTATCCGGCGCTCCGGGCTGGACCGGTCGGAGGTGTTCGTCGAGACGAAGGTGTGGGTCAGCGACTACGGGTTCGACGAGACGCTGCACGCCTTCGAGAAGGCGACCCGCAAGCTCGGCGTGGAGCAGATCGACCTGCTGATCCTGCACCAGCCGGCGACCGACCGCTTCGATCGGACGGTCGAGGCATACCGGGCTCTGGAGAAGCTGCTCGCCGACGGGCAGGTCCGGGCGATCGGCGTCAGCAACTTCATGCGGAACCACCTCGACGACCTGCTCGCGCGCACCGAGGTCGTGCCGGCGGTCAACCAGATCGAGCTGCACCCGTACTTCTCCCAGCCGGACGTGCAGAAGGCCGACGCCGAGCACGGCATCCTGACGCAGGCCTGGTCGCCGATCGGCGGGATCACGTTCTATCCGGGCTGGGGCGAGCACCGCCGCAACGTCCTGGCGGAGCCGGTGATCACCGCGCTCGCCGCCGAGCTGGGCCGGACGCCGGCCCAGGTGCTGCTGCGCTGGCACCTGCAGCAGGGGCGGTCGGCGATCCCGAAGTCGGTCAACGCCGGCCGGATCGCGGAGAACTTCGACGTCTTCGGCTTCGAGTTGACCGCCGAGCAACTGGCCACCATCGACGCCCTGGACGCCGGGGTGCGCAACGGGCCGGATCCGGACGAGGCGCGCCCGATCTTCGAGCGGGTCATCCCCGAGGACTGAGGAGTCTCCCGTGTCCGATCATGACGCGTTCTACCTGCCGGTGGGCGGCGACGAGTACGAGTCGACGCCCGCCACCGCCAGCCCGTGGGACTTCAGTCTGCAGCACGGCGGTCCACCGGCCGCGCTGCTGACCCGGGCGATCGAGCGCTGCGACCCGGACGACGGCCTGCCGATCGCCCGGATCAGCGTGGACTTCCTGGGCGGCATCCCGCAGGGGCGGATCCGGACCGAGGCGCGGGTGGTCCGCCCCGGCAAACGGGTCGAGCTGGTCGAGGCCGAGCTGTGGGCGAACGGCAAGCTCGCCGTACGGGCGTCCGCCTGGCGCATCCGCCGGCAGCCCGGCGCCACCGCCCACGTGGCGACGCCGGCCGTCCTGCCGG
>KL571209.1:7317-21473 GCA_000715855.1 Actinoplanes liguriensis | reverse complement strand
GGAGGTCTACTTCGAGGGCGTCGGCGCGGAGTGGGGTTACGGCGAGGCGATCGAGTGGCGCTTCGTCGAGAGCGGCTTCAACCGGACCGGCCCGGCGAAGGTGTGGACCCGGCCGCGGATCCCGCTGGTGGACGGGGAGGAGACCGGCGCCCTGCAGCGGATGCTGATCGTCGCCGACTCGTGCAACGGCCTGTCCGGGGAGGTGCCGCTGACCGGGTGGCTGTTCATCCCGCCCACGCTCACGGTCACCGTGCAGCGGGTGCCGGAGTCGCCGTGGATGTTCTTCGACGCCGCGACCACGATCGGGCCGGACGGGGTCGGGATCGCGCACGGCACGCTCAGCGACGACCAGGGTCTGCTGTGCCGGATCGCCCAGCCGCTGCTGGTGGCGCCGCGCGCCTAGTGATGGGCCCCGGGGGCGAGGTTGGCCACCACCCGGTCGGAGATCGCGGTCAGGGTGGCCAGCTGCTCCGGGGTGAGCACGTCGCCGAAGTACCGCCGGACGGCCGCCTCGTGGCAGTCACGGGCGGCGGCGATCTGGGCGCGGCCCTTCTCGGTGAGGTGGATGACCGCGCCGGGCGCCTTCTCGATCAGGCCGCGCTGCTCCATCCGGCGCAGCTGGTGTGACAACCGTGACTTCTCCCACGCCAGGCCGCAGCGCAGGGCGACCGAGCGGACGCTGGTCTCCGGGGACTGCTCCATGAAGAACAGGATGTCGAAGTCGGCCTCCGACAGGCCCGTCTCACGGCTCAGTTCCCGGTTGATCTGGCCGTTCAGGAGGACCCGCATGCGCTGGTACGCCTGCCAGGTGGTGAGAACGTCGGGGGTCACGGTCCGAATCCTACGTCCGTTTGCAGATCAGGCCAGGGTTGATGTATCAACTAGTTGACGCATCAACCCGGGAGGCACCGCGATGACACATCCACTGCGGTTCGGCGCACTGGTCACCTCGGTGGCCGGGGCACGCCGGGCCGAGGAGCTGGGCTACGACCTGATCGCGGTGCCGGCGGCCCCGGACGGCGACGACTGGACGCTGCTGACCTGGATCGCCGGCCACACCGCGAAGGCCGGGCTGGTCGCGACCGGTCTCGACGTCGCGCGCGGCGAGCCGGCCATGCTCGCGCGTGCCGCCGCCAGCCTCGACCTGCTCTCCGGCGGGCGGCTCGAGCTGGCGCTGACCGGCGCGCACGTGGACGAGGTCGCCGACATCGTGCGCGGGGTGCTCGACGCGGGCGAGACCGGGCCGCTGCGGTATCTCGGCGAGCACCATCGGGTGCCGAAGGCACAGCGCGGTCCCCTGCCGGCGCATCGGATCCCGATCTGGCTGTCCGGCAACGATCAGCGGTCCCTGCGTCTCGCCGGGCGCACCGCCGACGCGTGGGTGGCCGATCTCGACGTCATCGACGCCGGTGAGCTTGCTACGGCGTACAAGCTGATTGATGCGGCCGCGATCGAGGCGGAGCGTGACCCTTCGGAGATCCGCCGGATTCTGATCATCGGTCCGGGCCTCGGTCCGGACGATCTGACCGCGCTCGGCGCGGACACGTTCCTGGTGCGCGCCGACGAGATTCCCGAGCTGACCGCATGGGAGACCCTGCGGGACGCCGCCGGGCCGCCGATCTTCAGACCTTCCTCGGTACGGGCGAAGCGGCGCCCCGGCATCGACTACGACGGTGTCCCGGCAAGCTTGGCGGGGACCGCGGTCGAGCCCGGCGACCTGGATTACGCGCGGGTCCGCTCCACCTACATGCGCGGCGGCGCCCCCGGCCTGGTCCTGCGCCCGCGCACCACCGCGGAGGTGGTGAACGCGCTGGCGTTCGTGCGCCGGCATCCGGAGCTGCCGTTCGGCCTGCGCAGCGCCGGGCACGGGATGAGCGGCCGGTCCACGAACGACGGCGGGCTCGTCGTCAGTCTCGCCGCGATGAACACGATCGAGGTCCTCGACGAGTCGCGGCGGCTGATCAAAGTCGGTCCGGGCGCGCGCTGGATGGACGTGGCACAGGCCATCGCGCCGTACGGCTGGGGGCTCAGCTCCGGTGACTACGGCGGCGTCGGCGTCGGCGGGCTCGCGACCGCCGGCGGGGTCGGCTGGCTCGCCCGCAAGCACGGCCTGACCATCGACCACCTGCACGCGGCCGAGATCGTGCTCGCCGACGGCAGCGTCGTGCGCGCCTCCGCCACCGAGAACACCGACCTGTTCTGGGCGGTGCGCGGCGCCGGCGCGAACTTCGGCGTGGTGACGTCGTTCGAGTTCGAGGTGTACGACGTCGGCAACGTCGGGTTCGCCCAGCTCGTGATGGCCGCCGACGATCCGGCCGAGCTGCTCGTGAAGTGGGGCCGGGCGATCGAGGAGTCACCGCGCGACGTCAGCGGCCAGCTGCTGATGGGTCCGCCACGGCCCGGGCAGCCCGCGTTCGCCCAGGTCATGGCGGTCGTCGACAACGACGACCCGGAGACCATCGTCGAGCAGTTGCAGCCGATCGCCGCGATCGCGCCGCTGTACCAGCAGAACGTGGTGCTCACGCCGTACACCGGGGTGATCTCGAACGCCGCCGACGGCGGGTACCACCAGGGCGCCGGGGAGCCGATCTCCCGGTCCGGGCTGATCGAGCACCTGACCCCGGAGTTCGCGCGGGCCGCGATGAACCTGCTGGCCAGTGGCGCGGTGCACTGGTTCCAGATCCGGACGGTCGGCGGGGCGGTCGCCGACGTGGCGCCCTCGGAGACCGCGTACGCGCATCGGTCCGCGAACTTCTCGGTGATCGTGATGGGCTCGTCGCAGCGCCGGGTGGACGCGGGGTGGGCGGCGCTGGCCGAGCACTTCGACGGGCTGTACCTGAGCTTCGAGACCGATCTCAGCCCGGCGCGGATCGAGGAGGCGTTCCCGCCGGCGACCCTGGCGCGGCTGCGCGAGCTCAAGCACCGCTACGACCCGGACAACTTGTTCCGCGACAACTTCAACATCAAGGCGGCGAAGCGATGACCGATTACGGACACGAGCTGCTCTTCGGGGCGTTCATCACGCCCACCGCCCAGCCGGTGCACCAGGCGGTGGAGCTGGCCGTCGTCGCCGACCGGGCGGGGCTGGACCTGGCGACGTTCCAGGATCATCCGTACCTGCCCCGATTCCACGACACCTGGACGCTGATCTCGTACGCGGCGGCGCGCACGTCCCGCATCCGGCTCAGCGGCAACGTGCTGAGCCTGCCGCTGCGACAGCCGGCCGTGCTCGCCCGCAGCCACGCGAGCCTGGACCGGCTGACCGGCGGGCGGATCGAGCTCGGGCTGGGGGCGGGCGCGTTCTGGGACGGGATCGAGGCGATGGGGGCGCGGCGGCTCAGCCCCGGGCAGGCGGTCTCCGCGCTCGGCGAGGCGATCAGGGTGATCCGCGCGGTGTGGGACGCCGAGCGGGCCGGCCCGGTCACTGTGCACGGCGAGTACTACCAGGTGGAGGGGCTCAAGCGGGGGCCGGCGCCGGCGCACGACATGAGCATCTGGGTCGGCGCGTACAAGCCCCGGATGCTGCGGCTGATCGGGCGGGCCGCGGACGGGGTGCTGCCGTCGCTGTCCTACCTCGAGGGCGGGCCGGGCGACTACGCGACGATCAACCAGCACATCGACGACAGCGCCCGGGAGGCCGGGCGCGATCCCGGGCAGGTACGCCGGCTGCTCAACATCAACGGGACGTTCAGCGAGTTCGGGCGATCGTTCCTGAACGGGCCGGCCGAGCAGTGGGCCGAGGAGTTGGCCGGGCTGACGCTGGAGCACGGCATCAGCGCGTTCATCCTGGCCAGTGACGATCCGTCGGCGATCGAGGAGTTCGCGGCCGAGGTCGCCCCGGCGGTCCGCGAGCTGGTCGCCGCCGAGCGCGCCTGACGCCTCCGCCCAGCCGTTCCCCACCGTGCACGCCCGACGTCCCCCTGCCCAGCCGTTCCCCACCGTGCGCCCGACGTCACCCTCCCGGGCTGGTCCCCCCGTGGTCTGTCTCTTATACACATGTATAAGAGACAGCCCCCCGCGGCGGCGCCGCCCTCCGGACCGGCGCTCTCCTGGGCGTGCGGTCCCTGCTGCCGGAGTAGACGAGCGCCGGGACCGGGGGCCGGCTCGGCGGGCCTCAGCCCCGCGATAGGGTTCGGGACGGCACGAACTTGTTGCGAGGTGCCCCGCCGCGCGCGGGGAGAATCGGGAAGCCGGTGAGAATCCGGCACGGGCCCGCCGCGGTGACCGGGGAGCTGCCGCCCACACGCGTTCACGCGTAGCCACTGGCCCGATCGGGCCGGGAAGGCGGGCGGTGAGGTGACGATCCGGGAGTCCGAAGACCGGCCTCGCGTCTGACGCTCCGGCCTGCCCGGAGATGAGCGCAGCGGGAGCCTGCCCATGACGCACGACCTGTACGAGATCATTCACCGCCGCCGTGACGTGCGCGCCGAGTTCACCGGTGAGCCGCTGGACGACGCGGTGCTGGATCGGATCCTGACCGCCGCGCACGCCGCGCCCAGCGTGGGCATGTCACAGCCGTGGGACTTCATCGTCGTACGCGATGAAAGCCTGAAGAAAGCGTTCCACGAGCACGTTCGTCACGAGCGGGACGTCTTCGCCGCGACGCTGAGCGGGGACGCCGCCGACCGGTTCGCGCGCATCAAGATCGACGGCGTGCTGGAGTCGACGCTGTCGATCGTCGTCACCCACGACCCGGAGCGTGGCGGGCCGGCGGTCCTGGGACGGCACGCGATCGCGGACGCCGGGCTCTACTCGGCGTGCCTGGCCATCCAGAACCTGTGGCTGGCCGCCACGGCGGAGGACCTCGGCGTGGGCTGGGTGTCGTTTTACCGCGAGGAGTTCCTGCGGGAGCTTCTCGGCATTCCGGACGGGATCCGGCCCGTCGCGTGGCTGTGCGCCGGGCCGGTCAGCCGGCTCCAGGAGGTTCCCGACCTGGAACGCCACGGTTGGCGGAATCGCCGGCCGCTGGAGCTCGCCCGTCACGAGGACCGCTGGTGACCCGGTCCAGGTGGAATCGGAGCGTCTCGGCCGCGGCCTCCCGGCTGAGGTGCCCGACCAGGACGTGGGTGGTCAGGCCGTCCGCCAGCGCGAGCAGCGCGCGAGCCTCGGCCGCCGGGAGCATCCGCATACCTCGGCGAGCGGCGGGCTGACCGCGGCCCGGGCGGCGAACGCCAGCCAGACCCGGGCCTCGGTCGCGTGCGCCTCGTCGAGCATGGCGATCTCGGTGGCGGCGCGGGCCAGGTCGCCGGTCAGCCGCCCGGTCACCCGCTCGCTCACATACTCCAGCGCGAACAGCAGCATCTCGTCCTTGGTGCGGAAACACCGCTGGACGGCGCCCATCGAGACGCCGGCACGGGCGGCGACATCGCGCAGGGTGACGCCGTCCATGCCGTCCTCGTCGGCGAGCGCGCAGACCGCCTCCGCGATCCGCGCCCGGCGTAGTTCCCGTTCGCTGTCCCGGCTCACGACGCCCCCAAAAAGCGATGCGCTTGCATCGGTTTCACTCTACTGTCCGCCCCGTGACGAAAGAGATGTGGCGTGCGAGCGCGACCGCCCAAGCTGCCGCCGTCCGCACGGGCGAGTTGTCGGCCGTCGAGATGACCGAGCAGCACCTGACCCGGATCGCCCGGGTCAACCCCACGATCAACGCGATCACCCAACTCCTCGCCGACCGTGCCCTCGAGGACGCCGCCGAGGTGGATCGCCGTCCGGCCGGCCCGCTCGCGGGCGTCCCGTTCACGGTCAAGGAGAACCTCGCGGTCGCCGGCGTCCCCACCACGCACGGCGCGACCCGGCTGCGGAACCTGATCGCCACCGCGGACGCGCCCCCGGTGGCCCGGCTGCGCGCGGCCGGCGCGATCGTCATCGGTCACAGCAACATGCCCACGCTCACCCTGGCCGGCATGCACCCGCGCAGCGAGCTGTTCGGCGACACGGTCAACCCGTGGGATCCGGGCCGGACGCCGGGCGGGAGCAGCGGCGGGGACGGCGCCGCGGTCGCGACCGGGATGGCCGCGCTCGGGCTGGGCAACGACTCCGGCGGCTCGGTCCGGATTCCGGCCGCGTTCTGCGGGGTGGCGGCGCTGAAACCGTCGTACGGCAGATTCCCGGCCGACCATCGCATCGGCCCCGCCGACCCGGGGTGGTGCTCGCAGATGTTCGTCGTCGACGGTCCCCTGGCGCGCACCGTCGAGGACCTGCGCACGGTGTACGAGGTCCTGGCCGGCACCGATCCCGTGGACCCGCGAGCCGTGGCGATGCCCCTCGACGGCGAGCCGCTGCCCGGTCCCGTGCGGGTCGCCGTGGTGACTGACCCGGGCGGCCTGGGCGTGCACCCCGCCGTGGCCCGCGCGGTCGGCGCCGCCGCCGACGCGTTGCGCGACGCCGGTTACCTGGTCGAGCAGGTGGACGACGTGCCACGGCTGAACGACGCGCTGCGGGCGTACCAGCAGATGGTGATGACCGAGTTCGCTCCGGCCTGGCCGTCGATCCGCCCGCTGCTGGGTGCGGGCGCCCATCGCTACATCGAGCTGGGCATGGCCGAGAACCCGCCGGTCGACGCCGCCGAGTTCCTGCGTCTGACCGGCGTCCGCCTCGGCATCCAGCGCGCCTGGGGTGAGTTCCTCCAGCGTTTCCCGCTGCTGCTCGGCCCGGTCTTCACCGAGCCGCCGGTCGAGCCGGGCCTGGAGAGCCGCGACGCCGCCGGCCGGACCGCGGTCACCGAGGCGATGCGGCTCTGCACCGCGACGAGCTTCCTCGGCCTGCCCGCGGTCGCCGTCCCGGCCGGCCTCCAGGACGGGCTGCCGGCCGGGGTCCAGATCGTCGGCCGCCCCTACCGCGAGGACATGTGCCTCACGGCAGCGGCGGCCGTCGAGCAACGTCTCGGGACTCTCGCCCCGATCGACCCGCGTCAGACCTGGCTGGCGCCGCCGTCGACGTAGATCTCCGCGCCGGTCATGAAGGAGCTCGCGTCCGAGGCCAGGAAGGCGACCACGTCGGCGATCTCCGAGGGACGACCGAGACGATTCATCGGTACGCCGCTTGCCAGCCCTTTGAGAAGCTGCTCCGCGGCCGCCGGGTCGGGTGCGAGCCCGCTCAGCCCCGGCGTCTCGATCGGCCCGGGCGCGATGCTGTTGACGCGGATCTCGCGGCCGACCAGCTCGGCGGCCCAGCTGCGGGTGAACGATCGCAGCGCGGCCTTGCTCGCCGCGTAGACGCTGAACGACGCCGCGCCCTTCACATCGATGTTCGAGCTGGTGACGATGATCGAGGCGCCGCGGTTGAGCAGCGGGAGCACGGTCTGCACGGTGAACAGCGTCCCGCCGACGTTGGTGTTGAACGTGTCGGCGTAGTGCTGCCACGTGATGTCGCCGAGCGCCGCGAACTCTCCCCCGCCGGCGTTGGCGAACAGCACGTCGAGGCCGTCGCCGCGCCGCCGGATCTCGTCCGCGACCAGCGCGAGGTCGTCGAGGTCGGCGACATCGGCGCGGATGCCGGTGGCGTTCGGGCCGATCGAGGCGACGGCCTCGTCCAGCGCCTCCTGGCGGCGTGAGAAAGACGTGCGCGCCGTCGGCGGCGAGGCGGCGGGCGGCGGCCAGGCCGATGCCGGAGGTGGCGCCGGTGACGAGTGCGGTCTTGGTCATGATCAGTTCTCCTTGGAAAGAAAGGCCAGCTCACGCCACTGCGCGAGCGGAAGGGAGGAGCCGAGGACGTGCAGGGCGACGTGGTCCGCGCCCGCGTCGAGGTGTTCCTGGACGCGCCGCGCGATGTCGTCGGCGGTCCCGTGCGCGACGAGCGCGTCGATGATCCGGTCGCTGCCGCCCGGCACCAGGTCGTCGTCGGTGAAACCCAGGCGCCGGAGGTTGTTCTGATAGGTCGGGAAGCCGAGGAACATCCCGATTCCGGCCCGGGCTGCCGCCCGCGCCTCGGCGACATCCGTGCCGAGGAAGACCGCCTGGTGCGGCGCGATCAGTGGTCCGGCTCCGACGACTTGCCGGTACGTCGCGACGTAGTCCGGCGTGACCAGGAACGGGTGCCACCCGGCGGTCCGCGCCACGGCCAGCTCGACCATCTTCGGCCCGAGCGCGCCGAGCAGCTGCCGCCCGGGGCCGAGCTCGTCGAGGTAACGCCGCATCGAGTCGACCGGTTTGCCGTAGTCCTGCCCGTGCGCGACCGCCCCGGCCGGGCTGCCGATGCCGAGCCCGAGCACGACGCGCTCCTGGCGGGCGGCCGCCCACGGGGCGAGCGCCGACGCCGGCTGCCCCCAGATGTTCAGGACACCGGTGACCACCTGGCTGTCCGGCGCTGCGGCGAGCAGGTGGTCGACGTCGTCGAGCACGCCGGTGCCGTCCAGGCCGGGCAGCCAGATCGTGCGCCACCCGAGGTCGTCCAGCTCGGCCGCCGCGTCCCGGATCTCCGGCCGCCCGGCGCCGCGTAACTCCATGCTCCAGACGCCTGCGCGTCCCAGAGGGCTCATGACCCTCACCCCATTTCTGTACCGCTCGGTACGTAATGACGGAACACTAACACGGGTCCGGTTATTTCTGTACCGATCGGTTAAGATGAGGTGCGTCACGACCACGGGGAGGAACCGGGATGACAGCGAAGACGCGGGAACGCGGCCGGCCCCGGGGCTTCGACGCGGACGCCGCCCTGGACCGGGCCGTCGAGGTGTTCTGGCGGCACGGCTACGAGGGGGCGTCGCTCAGCGACCTCACCGAGGCGATGGGCATCAACCGCACGAGCATGTACGCGGCGTACGGCAACAAGGACGAGCTGTTCCGGCGGGCGGTCGCGCGCTACGCCGAGATCGACATGGCCTACGCGCGGGAAGCCCTGGCGCGGCCCACGGCGTACGCGGTGATCGAAGCTTTTCTTCGCTCGAACGCCGACGCGCTGACCCGGACCGATCGTCCCGCCGGATGCCTGTCGATCCAGGGCGGTCTGGCGTGCGGCAGCGACAACGGCCACATCGCCCAGTTCCTGGCCGCGAGCCGGCTCGCCGGGGAGGCCGCCCTGGCCGAGCGCCTCACGCGCGCGGTGACCGAGAACGATCTGCCGCCCGGGACGGATCCGGTGGCCCTCGCGCGCTACGTGATGGTGGTCAGCGAGGGCAACGCCGTGCACGCCGCGGCGGGCGCCGGCCGCGCCGCCCTGCACGCCACGGTCGACCTCGCCCTGCGCGCGATCCCCACCTGATCACACTTCCAGGACGAACTTGGTACGTGCGCCGCCCTCCAGCCGCGAGTGGGCCACCGCCGTCTCGGCCAGCGGCACCACGGAATGCGACTGCAGCGTGAGCCCGGCGCTCATCACCGTCTCCAGGGCTGCCCTGACCCGGGACGGAACCACCTCGGACAACTTCACGCCGAGAGCCGGGCCGCGCGGGTCGGAGAGCGTGATCACCCGCTGCGCGCCGCCGGCCAGCGCGACCATCGCGGCCAGATCGCCGCGCCCGGAGGCGTCGAACACCGCGTCGACATTGTCCGAGGGAACGGACCGGTAGTCGACAGGGGTCGCCCCGAAGCGCTCGACCGGGGCGAAGTCATCCGGACGGACCGCCGCGACCACCCTGACGCCCCGGGCGACGGCGAGCTGGGTCGCGATCGTGCCGACCGAGCCGGCCGCCCCGAGCAGCAGCATCGTCTCCCCCGAGGACACCGCGAGCTGGTCGAGGACCCGGACCGCGGCCTCGCCGGACGCGGGCAGCGCGGCGGCGTCCGCCCACGACACGGTGGACGGCTTACGGACCCAGTGGTCCGCGACGACCTGCTCGGCATAACCCCCGAGGCCGGGCAGGAAGACCGCCACCTCGTCACCGGCGGCGACGTCATCGACCCCGGAACCGGTGCTCTCGACGACACCGGCCGCCTCGAAGCCGAGCACGCTGCCGGGGAAACGGGCGGCCAGCCGGCCGGAGCGGATCGCGAGGTCGGTCGGGCCGACCCCGGCATACCGGACCGTGACCCGGATCTGGCCGGCGCCGGGCGCGCCCACCTCGGTCTCGCCGAGGCGCAGCACGCCGGGTGGTCCGTAGCCGTCGAGAACAATCGCCCTGGTCATGATCCGACCCTATGCCGATCACGGAAGCCGGTGCGGCCCGCGCTCAGCGATTGACCTTCATGACGATGCCGTTGCAGGCGACGTCCTCGACGCGCGGGCGCGGGGCCGGGGCGTCCTCGGCCCACCACTCGGAGACCGACTGCACGCCCGGGCCGACCGGGGTCAGGCCGGGACGGGCGAAGAGCTCGGCCAGCTCGGCGCCGGAGCGGGACTGGGACTGCGCCTCGGCGACCGCGCGGACCGCCTTGTACTCCTCCGGCGTCATGTATTCGAGGGTGACGTGGGTGGCGACGACGTAACTGCCGTCCGGCAGGGCGTCGATCAGCGTGTCGAGGATGGCGCGCGGGTCTTCCGCGTCGCGGATGAAGTGCAGGATCGCGATCAGCATCAGCGCGACCGGCTGCGTCAGGTCGAGTGTGCCGCGCAGCTCCGGGTCGCCGAGGATCCGGGCGGGATCGCGCAGGTCGGCGTCGAGATATGCGGTCCGGCCGCGCTTGTCGCCGGTCAGCAGCGCACGGGCGTGGGCGAGCACGAGCGGGTCGTTGTCGGCGTAGACGACCCGGGACGTGGGGTCGATCTGCTGCGCGATCTCGTGCGTGTTCGGCGACGTCGGGATGCCGGTGCCGATGTCCAGGAACTGCCGGATGCCCTGCCCGGCCAGGAACCGCACGGCCCGGTGCAGGAACCAGCGGTTCTCGTGCACGGTGAGCCGGACCAGCGGCATCCGCTCCTCGATCTGCCGCGCCGACTCGCGGTCGGCCTCGAAGTTGTCCTTGCCGCCCAGCCAGTAGTCGTAGCGCCGGGCCGGATGCGGCCGGCTGGTGTCCAGCCGTGGATCAGACATCGGAGCGCTCCTCTGTGGACGTTGCCGCCCAGCCTACGACATCCGGTACGGTGCGCCGATGGAAGAACAGCACACCCCGGTGCGGCGCGGCCCCCGGCAGGTCCCGACCGAGCAGCGCGGGCGCCACATCGTGTACGCGCCGGACATCGACGGCGAGGCGGATCCCGGCGAGATCGTCTGGACCTGGGTGGAGTACGAGGAGGACGACGGCCGCGGCAAGGACCGCCCGGTGCTCGTCGTCGGCCGCGAGGGGCGCACCCTGCTCGGCCTGATGCTCTCCAGCCAGGACGACCGGAACGGCGAGCGGCACTGGCTGGCGCTCGGCCCCGGCGAGTGGGACCGCGACAACCGGCCCAGCTGGCTGCGGCTGGACCGGATCCTGGAGGTCGAGGAGGACGGCATCCGCCGCGAGGGCGCGATCCTGGACCCGGTCCGGTTCACCCGGGTCGCGATGATCCTGCAGCGCAACTACAACTGGAAGTAACCCGCGGGCTCAGTGCCGCGGGCCGTGGATCTCCTGGTGCAGGCGTTCCATCCGCTCGTCGAGGCGGGCCGCGTCCTCGGCGGCCGCGGCCAGCTCGTCGCGCAGCGGGGCCGGGACGTCCGCGTCGTGCTTGTAGTAGATCTTGTGTTCGAGGCTGGCCCAGAAGTCCATCGCGACCGTGCGGAGCTGGACCTCGACCGGCACGGCGACGACCTGGTCGGAGAGGAAGACCGGGATCTCCACGATCAGGTGCAGGCTGCGGTAGCCGTTCACCTTCGGCTGGGCGATGTAGTCCTTCGTCTCGACCAGGTGGATGTCGGGCTGCTGGGTGAGCATCCGGGCGACCGTGTAGACGTCGGGCACGAAGCCGCAGACGATCCGGATGCCGGCGATGTCGCGGATCCGGGAGCGCAGGTCGTCCATGGTCAGCGGGCAGCCGATCCGGCGGGCCTTGGCGTTGATGCTGGCGAGGCTCTTGAGGCGCGGGCTGACGTGCTCGATCGGGTTGCCGCGCCCGCGGTGGGCGAGCTCCTCGGCCAGGATGTTGATCTTCGTGCCGATCTCGGCGAGCCCGAACTTGTACACCATCAGGAAGGTGTTCAGCTCGGACCGCAGGTGGTGCGGCATCTCCGGCTCGGGCGTGGTGAAGATCAGCGGATGCAGCCGCGCGACCTGCCGGTCACCGACGCCGAGGATCTCCGGCTCGTGATGCTCGGTGGTCAAGATCATTTCTCCTCGGTACGTCCGGTGGCCCCTCCACCGTCAATCGGCATTCCCCGGGCGCACAGTAGCGGACCGGCGCTCACCCTGGGCGAAGAGATGGCGGACTCGCCGTCAACCCACAATGCCTATAGGATTTGTGGATGACGCGCACACTTGCCACCGTCACCAGCGCCGGCGGACACCCCGGCCCCTACGAACTGGCCCTCGACCCGGCTCGTTCCACGCTCGCCACCGCCGCCGTCGTCGCCCGGCGCGCCGAGGCCGCCCGGATCGACGCGCTCTTCGTGCCCGACCTGCTGGTCTTCGGAGCGCAGGGCACGATCGGGGCGCAGGAGCCGCTGATCTTCGTGGCCGCGCTCAGCCAGCTCACCTCGAAGGCCGGGCTGATCGCGACCGTCTCCACGACGTTCCACCATCCGTTCAACCTCGCGCGCCTCTTCGGCACCCTCGATCACGTCAGCAACGGGCGGGCCGCGTGGAACCTGGTCACCTCGTCGATCGGCGAGGAGAACTTCGGGCCGGGCGAGCTGCCCTCGCCGGAGGAACGGTACGCCCGGGCCGCGGAAACGATCGAGATCGTGAACGCGCTCTGGGACAGCTGGAAGCCGGGCGCCCTGCGGGCGGGGCCGGACGGGCGGGCGGTGCTCGACCCCGAGCTGATCCGGCCGATCCGGCATCGGGGCGAGCACTTCTCGGTCGAGGGGCCGATCAACATTCCGCCGCTCCCCCAGCGGCGACCGGTTCTGATCCAGGCGGGGCAGTCCGCGGCGGGGATCGCGCTCGGGGCCCGTTACGCCGAGATCGTGTTCACGGCGCTGCCGACGCTCGCCGACGCCCACGCGTTCACCAGCAAGATCCGGGCTCAGGCGGCGGGCCATGGCCGTACCCCCAGTTTGCCGTTGATCTTCAGTTCTTTCCATGCGACCTATGGCGCGACCGAGGAGGAGGCGCGGCGGCTGGTGCGGGAGAGACTGGAAACGATCGACTACGACAAGGGGCGGGCGCTGGTCGCGGACATGCTCGGCGGGGGCGTGGACCTCTCCGAGGCGAAGCTCGGCGAGCCGCTGCCGGAGAGCCTGCTGCCGGACCTCGCCGCGATCAACCGGCGGCGCGGGCGCGCGGAGATCTTCAGCCGGCTGATCCGCGAAGGGCGGACCCTGCGCGAGCTGATTCAAGCAGCTCAGGACACCGGGCACTGGTCGGTCGCGGGCACGCCGGAGCAGCTGGCCGACGCGGTGCAGGAGCGGTTCGAGGCCGGCGTGCTGGACGTCCTGTCCCTGGGCGGGCTGCATGACGACGTCCAGCACGACTTCGTGGTCAACGGACTCCTGCACGAGCTGCGCAAACGCGGCGTCGTGAAGGACGACTACCGCGGCGCGACCCTGCGCGAGAACCTAGGGCTGGACCTGCCCTGACACGGCCCCGAGGATCGTCTCGGCGACCGCGTCCGGCTGCGAGACGGTCAGCGCGTGCCCGGCGCCGGGAAGTTCGTGCAGCTCACGGCCCTTGGCGCGCTCGGCCATGAAGACATGTCCGATCCTCCCGTTGGCAGGAGCCGACAGCAGGCCGCGCATTGTGGCCGAAGAGCGGGCGTCAGGAGGCGGAGCCCGCGCACGTCATCAGCCGGGAAGGCTCAGTGGGCAAACTGTGGACGCGCCTCCGCGTCGTCGGGGACCGGCGCCGGCTCGGTGACCGGCGGCTCGGCGGGGACCGCGGCGATCCCGGCGAGGATCAGCGCGCCGCCGAGCATCTGGAGCACGCTGAGCCGCTCCCCCACCACGACCCACGCGAGGATCGAGGCGAAGACCACCTCGAGCAGCCCGACGAAGGACGCCAGACGCGAGCCGAGCCGGCCACTTCCGAAGATCCCCGAGGCGTACGCGATGGCGGTCCCGAAAACGGCGACCACTCCCAGCGGCACCCACCACGGCACGACCGCCCCGAGCAGCGGCACGTCCCCGAACGTCGCCGTCATCGGCACCGCCCCCACCGCCCCGGTCAGCCCCAGGACCACGCCGCCGAGCAGCAGCCCGACACCGGCCA
>KL571209.1:4557-7086 GCA_000715855.1 Actinoplanes liguriensis | reverse complement strand
GAACGCCAGCGCCAGGCCGGCCGGGTCCACGGCCTGCAGCGCGCCCGGCCCGATCACCAGGACCAGGCCGCCGATCGCGAGCACCGAGCCGACCAGCACGGCCGGGCGCGGCAGGTGCCGGGTGACCGCCCAGGTCCAGAGCACGAGCAGCAGCGGCGCCAGATATTCCACCAGCAGCGCCGTCGACACCGGCACCCGGCTGATCGCCGCGAAGTAGGTGAGCTGGGTGAACGCGACCGCGATGACGCCCATGCCGAACAGCCGCCAACGTCCGCGCCAGAGCGCTCCCCAGTCGCCGCGCAGCGAGAACAGCACGAACGGCAGCAGCAGGAGCCCGGCGGTGAGCGCCCGGGCGGTGACCGCGGCGGCCGGCGACCAGCCCGCTTCGAGGAGCGGCTTGATGAACGCGCCGGACGTGCCGAACGAGGCGGCCGAGATCACCGCGGCGGCCAGGCCGGTGGATTGCGGTTTCATGGCAACTCCTCGTCATGGACTAAGTTAGCTATGCCCCTGACGCTAGGCTCGGCCGAGTGAGGAGTCAAATTGCTTTTTGCCCCTGACACAGAGGAGGCGCTGGAGTTCGCGGTGGTGCTCGCCAACACCGAGGCCGGCGCCTCCCGATCCGGCACCGACGAGCTCGCGACCGTCGACCACCTGCGCGAACTGCTCTCCCACAACATCTTCACCGGCCGCGTCGACCACGATCAGGCCGAGCTCGACGAGGTCCGCCAGGCCCGCGGGCAGATCCGCGCGGTGTGGACGCTCGGCCGGGACGAGGCAGTCGAGGCCGTGAACCGGATGCTCCGCGAGGCCCGCGCGCTGCCGTACCTGACCCGGCACGACGGCTCCGACTGGCACATCCACGCCACCGACCCGGACGCGCCGCTCGCCGAGCGCATCCGGGTCGAGGCGGCGCTCGCCCTGATCGACGTCATCCGCATGAACGAGATGAGCCGCCTCCGGGTCTGCGCCGCCGACGACTGCACCGGCATCTTCATCGACCTGTCCCGCAACGGGTCGAGGCGGTTCTGCACGGTCCGCTGCGGGAACCGGATGAACATGGTCGCCTTCCGCGCCCGCCGGTCCGGCCCCTGACCGTCAGCACGGCCCGCCGCAGGCCATCACGGTCAACTGCTCGTACGAGCCGTTCCAGGTGTTCCAGTCGACGCCGTGCCACAGGCCGCGCTGCCAGAACGAGTAGGTGCCCCAGCCCTGCGGCATCGGCCCGGGCACGGCCCCCGGGTGCGCCAGCCACAACGGGCTGTTCGCGGCGACGCTGCGGTCATTTCCCGTGCACCGGTCCCACCAGTCCGGCCGCGTGTAGATGACCGCCCAGCGACCCGTCAACTCGTGGTACCGGTCGACGAAATCGTGAATCCACACCCGCATGCCGTCGGCATTCTTGTCGTAGCAGAAGCTGTGCCCCGTGGTGTTCTCCAGGTCGAGCGCCCCCGGAAGGGTTAGCCCGTCACGGGACCATCCGCCACCGTTCCGGACGAAGTAATCTGCCTGTTCCCGGCCACCCGAACTGTCCGGCCGGGCGTAATGATAGGCGCCTCGGATCATTCCGGCACGATAGGAGCCGTTGTATTGTGCGGCGAATGCCGGATTGCGGTAGCCGACGCCTTCGGTCGCTTTCACGTAGGCGAATCGAATGCCCTGCGCGGCGGCCGCCGGCCAGTCGAAGCCGGATTGATAGGACGACACGTCGACGCCGTCCGGCCGGGGCTGCGCGACCACCGTGGCGGACGCGTCACCAGCAGTGACGGCGAACCACGCGGCCATCGACACGCCCAGTGCCGCGGCGCTCACCGATCGCATGCGAATCATGATGGGGCTTCCTCTCGCCGATGATTTCCGTCAGCGTTCCCCAGCCGCATTCAAGATCGCCGGGCAGGCCTGCCACGAAATGATCCACGGACACTTTTCGATAAAGATCATCGCAGGGTCGGCAACCCGGCATGAATTTCGACTCGTGGCCCATGGCGTGCAATGTATGGTCCTGCTTCGTCTCCACTGACCTCTCAAAGGCATTCCATGTCACCATCAACTTTGTTGACAGTTCATCGATATGATCACTCCGAAGTCTTCGAGTTCCGGCACGACCAGCAAAAGATGACCTTCGGGCGTGATGATCAATGCGACATCGCGATCCCGTCCGCGGGAAATGATCTCTCCCGGCTCGCCGGCGTCATCTGGCGGGCACAGGACGAGCTCTGGATCCGCAACCTCTCCTTCGCGCACGAGCTGAGCATCGACGTGCCCGGGGCGCCGGAGTCCGAGCCGATGCCGGTCCGGCACGAGGACGGCGCCGACCCGGGGTTCGCCCGTGCGGTCGGGGTGCGGACCGCGTACGTCCGGGCGCGCGGCCACGAGCTGCTGATCGTCGAGCAGCGCCGCGGCGCCGAGCACCTGGCCGACCCGGGCCCGGTCTCGGCCGTCACGCTGCGGATCCCGCCGGTGCCGGACGAGCTGCGCCCGGTCGCCGCGGCACTCTGCGAGCCGTCGCTCCTGTCTCTTATACACATC
>KL571209.1:3181-4314 GCA_000715855.1 Actinoplanes liguriensis | reverse complement strand
GCTGCCCGCCGCGTACAGCGAGGTGGTCCGCCGCCTGCAGGGGCCGACCCTGCGCCAGGTTCGCATCCTGGTCGACCGCCTCTGCACGTTCTACGAGGACGAGGTCCCGGCACTGGCCGCGAAGGCCACCGAGCGTCGCGAGCGCAAGCAGGCGGAGCTCGCGATCGCCGAGCCGCCGGTGCTGCACAACGGGATCTGGGTCTTCCCCGAGTCGGTCCGGCACCCGGACGAGCCGGCCGAGCGGTCCCGCCGCCGGGCGCTGTCCCTCCCGGACTACTACGAGGTGGCCCACCTGCTGGTCCGGCGGCACCTGGTGACCGAGGCGGACCTGGCCGAACTGCCCCCGATGGAGGGTCCGGCATGACCGATCCGCATCCCGTCGCCCGTCCGGAACAGCGGCTCTCCGACTTCGAGCTCGGCGCGCAGATCGGTGAGGGCGGCGCGGCGAAGGTCTTCCGCGCCCGGAACGTCACCTTCGACGTCGAGGTTGCGCTCAAACGCTGGCATCGGACGCTGACCCCGGACGAGCGCCGCAAGTTCTACGACGAGTGCCGCCTGCACTGGCAGCTCTCCGACCACCCGAACATCGTCCGGCTGTACTGGGCCGAGGCGCCGGCCGGGGAGCCCGCGTGGCTGGCCACCGAGCTGCAGGAGATGTCACTGGCCGACCGCCTGGCACGCGGACCGCTGGACGCCGCCGAGGCGTGGCAGCTGGCCCGGGATATCCTCGGCGGGCTCGCCGCCGTCCATCGGCACCACCACCTGCACCGGGACGTCAAGCCCGGGAACGTGCTGCTGAAGAACGGCCGGGGCAGCCTGTGCGACCTGGGCATCGCGATGCGGATCGACGGGCGCACCCGGTTCAACGCGGCCGGCACCGACAACTTCCTCGCCCCGGAGCTGCTCGCCGGTCAGCCGCCCGGCACCCGGTCGGACGTCTACTCGGCCGCGGTCACGATCGGCCTGCTCTTCCCCCGGAACCGGCCGGCCCGGCTGGCGGCGCTGCTCGCCCGGGCCGGCGACACCGACCCGGCCCGGCGACCGGCCGACGCGAGCGCGTTCCTGACCGAGCTGACCCGGATCACGCCGGGCGGGCGGACCCGTCTGCGGGTGGCGGCGGGCGTGGCCACCGC
>KL571209.1:911-3040 GCA_000715855.1 Actinoplanes liguriensis | reverse complement strand
TGGAGTCGACCGCCACGGTGACTCCGCCGGTCTTCTCGCCGGTGCCGTCGCTCCACCCGTCGGCCCCGTCCGTCCCGGTGAGTTCCGCGCCGCCGGCCTCGGGACCGGCCCGGGAGGCGGCGCCCGCCCCGACCGGGGCCGTGCCCACCTCGGCGAAGCCGGCCGGTCCGTGCGCGACGAAGGCCTCCGCGGGAAAGGCGATCCCGTTCACGCGCAGGCTGTTCAGCGCGCCGCGCGGCAAGGCCACCATGACGAGCAGCGGGTCCACCACCACCGTGCGCTTCGACAACGCGTACACCTGGGCCGGTCTTTTCCTTGATCTTCCGAAGGGTGTCTGCAGGTACCGGGTCGATCTGGAGGCCCGGATGGTCGAGCCGAGCCGGGCGATGACCGACGGCGAGGGCTGGGGATACGGCCTCGGTCCGTGCAACCTGCTGACCAACGGGCGGCCGTTCGGGTACAGCCTGCAGCACGCCATGATCCGGCTCGACGGGGTGGAGTCCGGCAACTCCGGTGTGTTCCGCAACCCGTCCGTCAACGACGGGCAATCGGTCGGCCTGCCCGCCGACTACGGCTGGCACCAGTGGACGCTGAAGGTCGACGGCGATCAGGTGACCATCACCCGGGAGTTCGGGGTGGCGGTCACCGGCGGGCGGGTGTCCGGCGCCTCCGGCCTGCCCGCGACCTGCGACGACGCCGGTGTCTTCCTGCGCGTCTTCAACGGCGCGGCGGCCTTCCGGGACATCGGCGTCACCGGGCTGTAGGCCGCGTTCCGGAATCCGGCCGAGTGCGAGGCGCGCGCGGCAGGCCTGCCCGGCGCAACGGTGGCCGGCTTGGGATGGTCACGGCATGCCCTGTTTCGCCGTGACCATCCTCGCGTTCTGGCGGCGGCCGACGATCCTGCGCCGCTGTGTCACCACCGGGTGCGCGCTGACCAACCAGCCCACCGACCGCCGCCGCTGCTCGTCGTGCGGCTCCCCGACCGGCGCGTTCCCGCGTCCGTACCAGTGAAAGGGCGGTCGACGCCGTGCAGCAGGAACTCATGAGTCTGGCCGTCGCCGCCGCCAAGGCCACCGCCGAGGCCGCGGTGAAGCTCGCACCGGACGACTGGAAGCCGTTCCGGGACCGGCTCGTCGCGCTCTGCGGCGGTGAGGACGGCACGGACGCGGCACAGTGGACCGCCCGTTTCCTCGCCCTGCTGCAGGACCGGCCGGAGGCCGCCGCGGAGGTCGAGAAGCTGACCGCCGAGCTGGCCGGGGCTTCGCCGCGCGGCGACGTGGTCACGGTCCAGACCGCCCGGGGACTGTTCAGCCGGCAGATCATGATGACCGGCGACGGCAACAGCTACGTCAAGACCAGCGCTGTCGGGGTCAGCGCGTTGCTGCTGCTCATCGCCGTGCTCGTCGGCTACCTGGTGATCCGCCCGGACGCCACCAGCGGCGCCCTGCCCTCCGCGAGCGCCTCGGGACCCAGCCGGCCCGCCGCGTCCCGGGGCGACTCGTGCGGCACCGCGCTGCCGGCGGACGGCGCCGACGACCCGTCCGCCGGGCAGAGCTACAGCTACAAGGTGACCAGTGCCGCCGGCGACGGCCGGGACCTGCGGCCCGGAGGCTCGATCCGCCAGGCGTTCGTCCCCGGGCGGCCCTATCTGAGCCAGGTCTCGGCGATCGCCGGCGTCGCGAATGCCCGCCCGCACACCCTGGGGTTCCGGATCCAGCGCCTCGACGGGACGGTGCTGCTCGACACGACCGAGGACGAGACGCCCGCGAACAACAACAAGGACGTCGTGCACAACATCGTCCCGGCGATCCCGGTCACGCCCCGGCAGGTCCTGCTCCTGACGGTCACCAACCTGTCCCGGGAGCAGATCCGCCTCTTCGTCGACCCGCAGGTGTCGAGCCAGGTCCCGGCGCCGTTCCCGGCCTGCCTCACCGGGCAGGCGCAGAGCCCGGAACGGCACGCCGACCTGCGCGGCAACATCCTGTCCGGCTCGGTCACGGCCCAAGACGTGCCATGACCGAGCAGCGGGATCAGGACCGTCGCCGGCCCACCCGGCGGCAGGTCGTGACCGGCGGGGCACGGCTGGCCGGCGCGGTCCTGGTCGCGGCCGGCCTGATCGGCTACGACAC
>KL571209.1:0-721 GCA_000715855.1 Actinoplanes liguriensis | reverse complement strand
TGATCGGCTACGACACCGTCCGGCGACGACGCGACCTGGAGCCCGGCGACCGCGGCGGCGACGTGCGGGAGGCACAGATCCGGGTCGCGGGCTGGGCACGCGACCCCGGTGACCCGGCGGCGCCGCCGTTCCTGCCGATCACCGGTGTCTACGGGCCGGAGACCGTCCGCGCGGTCCGCCGCTTCCAGGAGGGCTACCAGATCCGCGAGCGCGACGGCCGGGTCGGGCCCGCCACCTGGCACCTCCTCGACCTGCTCACCCGGCCGGACGGATCGACCGCCCACTTCGCGTGGACCGAGCTGCTGCGCGCGGACCCGGGACACCGGGTCACCGGCGAGATCCGGGAGAACGCACGGCGGCTGATGTACAAGCTGGAGGCCCTGCGGCGCAAGCTCGGCGACGTCGAGGTCTTCGTCAAGGCCGGCTTCGCGGCGGACGCCGCACACATCGGGGAGACCGTCATCAGCGACGGCCGGATGCACGCCATCGGGGCGGCGGCCGACATCACGGCGTACGGCGTGCCACGCCCCCGCTGGTATCAGGCCGCCCTGACCTGCGGCTTCACCGGCCTCGGCCCGATCGACCGGCACTGGCAGCACTGCGACTCCCGGCTGGAGCACCCGGTCGAAGGGCTCACCGTCCCCTGGTTCGCCAGCGGCGGCGGCAACGGCTGAGCGGCGGGCCTGCCGACGGGCTCACCGTCCCCGGCTCACCGTCCCCC
>JNYN01000439.1 GCA_000715855.1 Actinoplanes liguriensis | reverse complement strand
TGTATAAGAGACAGCCCCCGGCCCGAGCAGCGCCGCCAACATGATCAGCATCGGGAAGATCGACGTGAACGACTGCGCGGCCAGGGTCATCGCCCGGTCGAAGATCTGCACCCGGACCAGCTCGCCGGCGCCGTGCAGCAGCCACCTCCCCAACCGGCTGCCGAGGATCAGCGTGGCACGCGGCCGTAGACGCTCCGGAATCCGGGCGAGCGGGCCGTGGGGCTCCGGCATCGCGGTCACCTTCCGCTCCGCTGTGGTTGACGGCCCACTGTCCGCTCCCCGCCGCCGGCTCACCCCACCCCACGCGAGTGAAACCGATTTCCCGTACGCGGTAAGCCCGTTCCCCCGCGCCGGAGGAACGTCCACCCTGAACCCCGTGCTCTTCACCCGCCGCGCGTCGACGAATGGTTCGCTGGGGCGGCTCACCCGGCGGGAGTGAGGCGGGAAAGCGCCCGGGCCGGGACCGTCGAGGGATGCGGGTCACGGCGCTGGTGGTCACGGTGGCGCTCGAAGCGGGCGCCCTGGGGCTGACGATCGCGGTCCTGCCGGGAGTGCGTGCGGACGACGGCTGGGCCGTCCTGGCCGCCGCGACCCTGATCGGGCCGGCCGGGGCGCTGCTGCGGCCGGCCCTGGTCAGGCTGCTCTCGGCGGTCGGCTGGGCCGGGGTCGTGGGTGGCTGGCTGGTCGCTCAGGCGCTGCTGGTCTACGCCGTGCTGGCGCTCGCGCCCGGGGTGCACGTCGACGGGCTGGGGGCGGCGTTCGGCGCGGCGTGGCTGGGCGCGGGGCTGATGAGCGCGGGGCTCTGGGTGGTCACGGCGGGACAGGACGGCGTGGTCACCCAGCATCTACTGCGGATCAACCGGCGTTTCCGGGCGAGCGTGCCGCCGACGGACCACCCGGGGGTGCTGATCGTGCAGATCGACGGGCTGTGTATAAGAGCCAGGCCGGGATCCTGCACGGCGCGAGCGATCAGGTGCCGGCGTTCCGCTGGTACGAGAAGGACACCGCCCGCCTGGTCGTCACCAACCACCCGCGGGACGCCGCGCTGGTCGAGGCCCGCTGCTCGGACGGGCACGGACTGCTGGCCGGCGACGGGGTCAGCGTCAGCAACGTGTTCTCCGGGGACGCGCCGACGTCGCTGCTGACGATGAGCACCGCGCGGCGGGCCGGCGCCGGTCCACGGCGGTACGTCTCCACGTACCTGCTCGACCCGTTCGGCCTGACCCGGTCCCTGGTCCTGACCTGCGGCGAGATCCTGAAGGAGCTGCACCAGGCCCGGCGGCAGCGGCTGCGCCGGGTCCGGCCGCGGATGCGCCGCACCTGGTCGTACGTGCTGCTGCGCGGCGCCACCAACGTGCTGCTGCGGCACCTGAACCTGGCGGTGCTCGCCGAGCAGCTGATGGCCGGCAAGCCGGTGATCTACTGCGACTTCGTCGACTACGACGAGATCGCCCACCACGCCGGGCCGGCTCGTCCGGAGTCGCTGGCGGCGCTGGAGGGGATCGACGCGGCGCTCGCCGTCCTGGAGGAGGTTTCCGTCGCGGCGCCGCGGCCGTACCGGTTCGTGGTGCTCTCCGATCACGGCCAGAGCCAGGGCGCCACGTTCGCCCAGCGCCACGGCATCCGCCTGGAGGACATTGTCGCCGGGCTGACCAGCGACGACCGGGTGCTGGCACCGGCCGAGGACGAGCAGGAGGGACGGGCGCGGACGGTGCGGGCGGCGCTCGTCCGTACGCGCAGGAAAGAACCGGGACCAGAAGCGGACCCGGCGGAAATCGTCGTCGCCGCCTCGGGAAACCTTGCCCTGGTCTATTTCGCGCAGCGAAAGGGCCGGGTGACCCTGGAACAGATCGAGGAGTCCTTCCCCGCGCTGCTGCCCGGGCTGACCGGACATCCCGGGGTCGGCTGGGTGCTGGTCCGCTCCGAGCTGCAGGGGCCGATCGTCATCGGCCCCGACGGGCGCCGATGGCTCGACGACGACCACGTCGAGGGCACCGACCCGCTGCGCGACTTCGGGCCGCACGCGGCGGACGACCTGCGCCGGCACGACCGCCTGGCGAACACCGGCGACCTGGTCGTGAACAGCCGCTGGGACCCGGTCACGCAGGAGGTCGCCGCGTTCGAGGACCTGATCGGCTGCCACGGCGGCCTCGGTGGCGCGCAGAGCCGGCCGGTCCTGATCCGCCCGGCCGGCTGGGAGGACCCGGGCGACCTGGTCGGCGCCGACGAGGTGTACCGCTACCTGCTGGGCGCCTTGAAGAAGCTCACCCCGCCGGGGTGAGCACGCGCGGGTGGCGGCCGAACACGATGACCGGCATCGACTTCGGAAGGAGCCCCGATGTGCCGGTGGCTTGCTTATTCGGGCACGCCGATCCGCCTCGACGAACTGCTCTACAAACCACAGTTCTCGTTGATCGACCAGAGCATGCATTCCCGGTACGGCGTGGAGACCACCAACGGTGACGGCGTCGGCGTCGGCTGGTATCCGGTCGACGGCCCCGCCGAGCCGGCGCTGTTCCGTGGCGTCGGCCCGGCCTGGAACGACGCCAACCTCCGGGAGATCGCCCGGTCCACGATGTCGCCGCTGTTCCTGGCGCACATCCGGGCCAGCACCGGCACCGCCGTGCAGCAGACCAACTGCCACCCGTTCCGCCACGAGAACTGGATGTGGGTCCACAACGGCTCGATCCACGAGTTCGCCAAGCTCAAACGGGACCTGCTGCTCGCCGTCGACCCGAGGCTGTTCCCGACGATCGAGGGCTCGACCGACTCCGAGGTGATGTTCCACCTCGCGCTCACGTTCGGGTTGCGGGACCGGCCGGTCGCCGCGGTCGAGCGGATGGCCGGCCTGGTGGAGGCGGTCGGACGTACCCACGGGGTGCCGGATCCGCTGCAGATGACGGTGGCAACCACCGACGGCGACCGGATCTGGTGCTTCCGCTACTCCAGCGAGGGACACAGCCGTTCGCTGTTCTACAGCACCGAGACGGCCGCGCTGCAGGCGCTCTACCCGGAGAACCAGCAGCTCCAGCGGCTCTCCGAGGAGACCCGGCTGGTCGTCTCCGAACCGCTCGGCGAGTTGGAGGGCGCCTGGCAACCGGTGCCCGAGTCGTCCTACGGCGTGATCCAGAAGGGCGCCGACGAGCTCGGCCACTTCGAGCCGGCCGCGCCGTGACCCCGGGGAGAGCCCATGCCATTCCACGTCGATTCCGAGACCGGCCGGCTGCGGCAGGTGATCCTGCACCGCCCCGGCGTCGAGCTCAGCCGGCTCACCCCGGACAACGTCCGGGACCTGCTCTTCGACGACATCCCCTGGGCGCGCCGGGCCCGCGAGGAGCACGACGCGTTCGCCGAGGTGCTGCGCGACCGCGGGGTCCGGGTGCACTACTTCGCCGACCTGCTCTCCGACGTGCTGGACATCCCGCACGCTCGCGGCTGGGTCCTCGACCGGATCATCACCGACGACACCGTCGGGCCGACCCTGACCGGGCCGCTGCGCCGGCTCGCCGAGCAGACCGAGAGCGCGAAGCTCGCCGAGTACCTGATCGGCGGCGTGCTCAAGCAGGAACTGGCCGGGTTCACCGTGAACAGCCTGCGCTGGGAGCTGATGAGTGCCGACGACTTCGTGCTCGGTCCGCTGCCGAACCATCTGTTCCAGCGGGACAACTCGGCCTGGATCTACGACGGGGTCACTGTCAACCCGATGGCGAAGACCGCCCGGCGCCGCGAGTCGGTGCACAGCTCGGCGATCTACCGCTTCCATCCGATGTTCGCCCTCGCCGACTTCGACATGTGGTACGGCGCCGACGACCAGCCGCATCACCCCGCGACGCTGGAGGGCGGCGACATCCACGTGCTCGGCAACGGCGCCGTGATGATCGGGCTGGGCGACAGGTCCACCGCCATGGGCGTGGAGAATCTGGCCCGCAACCTGTTCCTGGCCGGCGCCGCGACGAAAATCATCGCCATCGAGTTGCCGCACTCGCACGCCACGATGCACCTCGACACGGTGATGACCATGATTGACCGGGACACCTTCGTGATGTACCCGTATCTGCAGGGCGCGCTGCGGTCGTGGACGGTGCTGCCCGGCGCCGACGAGGACGGTCTCACCGTGGTCCACAACGATGACCTGTTCGCCACGATCGCGGAGACCCTGGGCATCGACAAAGTTCACATTCTTGAAACCGGCGAGGACGTACGGGCATCGCAGCGCGAACAGTGGGACGACGGCAACAACTTCCTCGCCGTCGAGCCCGGCGTGATCGTCGGCTACGAGCGCAACGTCACCACCAACACGTACCTGCGCCGCCACGGCGTCGAGGTGATCACCGTCGCCGGGGGAGAGCTCGGCCGCGGCCGTGGCGGGCCACGATGCATGACCTGTCCTGTCGAACGCGACGCCGCCTGACTACCATCTCGCACGGTGAACATCGCCCACCTGTCCGACCTGCATTTCGGCGTCCACGATCCGGCCGCGGCGTCGACCCTGGTGGCCGATGTGGCCGCGACGGCGCCGGACCTGACCGTGGTCACCGGCGATCTGACGATGCGCGCCCGGCCCGGCGAGTTCCAGCTGGCCCGGGCGTTCCTCGACCGCCTGCCGGCCCCGGTCCTCGTGGTGACCGGCAACCACGACCTGCCGCTCGACAGCCCGCAGCGCCTGTTCCGTCCGTACGACCGCTACCGGTCCTTCATCTCCGCCGAGTTGGACCCGGTCGTCCATGTTCCCGGCCTGACCGCCGTGGGACTGCAGTCGATGCCGTGGTGGCGCTGGAAGGACGGCCTGGTCCGCCGCTCCCAGCTGGCCCTGGTCGACTACACTTTCGCGGCGGCGCCGCCCGGCGACCTGCGCCTGGTCGCCCTGCACCACCCGCCCTCCGGGCGCACCCTGCTCAACGGCCGCAAACTCCTGCTCACCGGCGCCGACCTGCTGCTGGCCGGGCACACCCACCATCCCGACGTACGGCCGACGCCCGGTCCCGTGGTCGTCACCGCCGGCACCTCGACGAGCCGGCGCACACGGGGCACGCCGAGCTCCTGGAGCCGCATCACCGTCGAGCAGGGCATGGTCACGGTCGTCGAACGCCACTTCACCGCCGGCGGCTGGCGAACCGGCCGCCTCATCACGGTTCCCCGGGCCGATCGTCGTCCCGCGTCCCGGCCCGGCGCCCGCTGACCAGGTTGATCACCGCGGCAGCAAGCCCGGCCAGGGCGGTAGCGATCTCGATCAAAGCCTTCATGCGTACGCCCATCCGTCGTCGTTCTCGTACTGACGCCAGCTACTCTCCGGCTGCCGTGGGAGGCAGGACTGTGCGCAGCCGTGCGCTGTTCCGGTTGCGCACGGCGATACGGTGACGAGCAGCATGGCGGTCCTTCATGGACGCGACGCCGGGCGCACAGTGAGCGCACGATTGATGCCGGGGAGCGGATGGCGAGGCGTGGTGGCTCGGGCGAGCCGATCAACCGGGAAGCGTGGCCTCTGTCGGGACCGCGCCGTGACTGGTTGTCCTTCTGTGACAGGCTCCACCGGGCCAACGGACTGCCGAGCCTCGGCGCAATCGCCGGGCGCCTGGGCCTGAACTCCCGGACGAGGGTCAACGACATGCTGCGAGGCCGGGCATTGCCGGCGGACGCAGCACAGGCTCACGCCCTGCTCGAAGCGCTCGGAGCGGCTGGCGTCGAGATCGGCCGTGGCGCACGGCTCTACCAGGCCGCTCGAGTCGAACAGCGTCAGGCTGTGCGCGACGAGGCGCTGCCGGCCTGGTGGATCCATTCCGGATATGTCGACGAGGTCAGCGACATTGCTCCGCTGAGGCTGGTCGACCGGCAGGAAGAGCTCGTCGAGCTCGCCGAAGCGTGCGCCGCCGGCCCTGAGCCCTATGTGCGTTGGGAGGCCGATGCGAGGGCAGGGAAGTCCGCGCTCATGGCCTGGTTCGCCCGTCATCCACCAGGGGACGTCTGGGTAGTCTCGTTCTTCGTCACCGCTCGGTATTCGGGTCGCGCCGACAGCACCGCCTTCACCGAATGTCTGATCGACCAGCTTGCCGCGATCACCGGCCAGAACATCCCACCGGTCACGTCGGCTGTGCAGCGGGACCAACTACGCCGTCAGCTCCTCGTCGAGGCGACGGCCCGCGCGGTCACCGGCGGCCGGAGGTTGGTTCTGGTGGTCGACGGGTTGGACGAGGACTGCGGATCGCGGCCCGGGTCCGGTGTTCCCAGCATCGCTGCCTGTTTGCCGAAACGGCCACCGGACGGATTGCGGATAGTGGTGTCCAGGCGGCCGGATCCACCGATGCCCGCCGACCTGGACGCGGATCATCCGCTCAACAACTGCCGGATTCGTAGGCTCGGTGTCTCACCGCACGCGACCCGGGTCACCGAACTGGCCCAGAATGAACTGGATGAGGTGCTGGCCACCGATCGATCCAGGCATGAGGGCCTGGGCTATCAAGTCCTGGGCCTGGTAACGGCCAGCGGTGGTGGTCTCACGCGCCACGACCTGCAGGACCTGACCGAGCGACCGGCCTTCGAGATCGATCACCTGCTCCAAGGTGTCTTCGGCCGGACCATCGCCGGCCGTGTCGACCAGGCGAGCACCGACCGGGTTTTCCTGTTCACCCATGAGACTCTGCGGGTGGAGGCAGTGAATCGGCTGGGCCCGTCCACTGTTGCCGGGTTCGCCGAGCGGCTGCACGGCTGGGCCGAAGAGTATCGGTCTGCCAGGTGGCCCGAGGACACACCACAGTACCTGCTCCGGGGCTATCCCCGGATGCTCGCTGGAGACGGCGATTTCCGGCGGCTGGCCGTGCTGGTCACGATCCCGCGCGCCACGAGCGGATGCTGGACGCCACGGGCGGCGACGCCGCGGCGTTGGCCGAGATCGCCGTGGCCCAGAGTGTTCTGGGCACCCAGCCATTCCCGGACCTGCACACAGGGCTACGCCTGGCATGGCGTCGTGACCAGCTGGCTGACCGGAACACTCACATGCCGCCCGAGTTGCCGGCTGTCTGGGCTCGCCTCGGACAGCCGGCCCGGGCTGAGGCCCTTGCCCGCTCCATCCCCGACCGAGTCGATCAGGCCTGGGCGCTTGCCGGCGCGGCGCTGGAATTGTCAAACGCGGGTGACTTCAAACATGCGGTCGATTTCGCGAGTGCCGCGGAACAGATCGACCGTCTCTGTTCGGAGGTCGAGTCAAGGAGTGACACGCTGGTCATGGTAGCCAAGGCTTTGGCGATGACGGGCGATGTCGCGGACGCTGAGAGAGTCGCTCTGTCCATCGCGGGACCGGAATTGCAGGCAATAGCCATGGCCGGGGTGGCGGAGGCGCTGTCGGCAGCGGCTCAGGTGGGCCAGGCAAAGCAGTTTGCGGCGGCCGCCGAGCGGCTTCTCCGCCGGACACCCTCGCCGGACATGCCCACACTCATCAATCTGGCCAAGTCCTGGGCTGCGGTGGGAAATCTGAAGCGCGCGGCGGATCTGGTCGCAACCGCGGAACGGGCGGCCAATGTGATCGCCATCCCCGGAGTGCGAATTCTGGCACTCGCTGAGGTGGCTGAGGGCTTTGTCGCCACCGGCAACGTGCTTCGGGCCCGGCAGATCTGCCTGACCGCGGAGCGGCTGGCTGTCTCCATCAACGAGACGTTCATGCTGCCTGAGGTTGCGGTAGCGCTGGCACGTGCGGGTGAGCCCGATCGCGCCGAGCAGATCGCGGTTTCCCTTGCCTACGCGGAGACCAGGTCGAAATCGCTGGCCGACGTAGCGTTTGTTCTCGCTGAGGCCGGTGATTACGGCCGGTCCGCAAAAGCGGCGCCAGCCGCTGAGCGAATGCTGAGCGGGCTTGATGAGCCGGCGTCACGACTGCACGAGATGACTATGGTGGCGGGAGCGCTGGCCGTGGCCGGAGAGCGAGACCGTGCTGTTCAAGTGGCCGCAGAAGTTGAACGAGCCGCGCGTTCGGTCTCTGCGCCGACAATCGATGAGCGATCGTTGTCCGCAGTGGCCGAGGCCTTGGCGGCGACCGGCGATCACGCCGGTGCCGAGAGGGTCGCATTCCGCATCTCGGATCCTGAGGAGCGGGTCAGGGTGCTGGCTGCCGCGGCGGCGGCTCTCGTCGCGACCGGCAACCACGACCATGCTGCCCGGCTCGCCGGGGAGGCCGAGCGGCTCGCGGAGAACGTCACCGGGCCGGAGAGCGGGTTCGGCGTCCTGCGGGACGTGGTGAACGGGCTGGCTGCCGCAGGCAGACATGATCATGCGGTTCGGGCTGCGCTCTTGTCCGAGTCGAGGGCTCGGTCAATTGCGGAGACGAAAGAACGTTTGTCGGCCCTTGCCCACGTGGCCAAGGCGTTCGCCTCTATCGGGGAGCGAAGCCACGCCGTAACGGCCGCGGCGGGTGCAGCTGCTGAGTACGTCGTTGGCTCAGGTTCGAGAACTTTCCGTTCGGCGACCACTGTCGCTGATGTGACAACGGCATTGGTTGCCGCCGGTTTGGCTGATCAAGCCGAAAAGATCGCCCTTTCCGCTACAGATCTGGACTCGGATGACTATGTGACGCTTCGCGTGATAGCTGAATTGGCCAGGGCAGGCGATTTCGATCGTGCCGAGAGGTTGGTCGATGCGATCGATGACCCGGATGAACGGGCGGCGGCCGCGGCCGACATCGCGCGGGCGTTGGCGGTGGCCGGCGAAATCGACCGTGCTGAGCAGGTCGCGCTCTCCATCGCTGATCCGGCGCTCCAGGGAGATGCGCTTGCTGGAGTAGCCGAACATGTTGACGCGGAGAGGGCACGCGGGTTGATTCTCAAAGCGCTGACGGCCGGTCGCTGGACGATTCCATTGCGTGCTGTAGCTCGGGCGGACGAGGCAGCGTTCCATGCGTTTCTGCAAGAGTTTATGCCGCAGGTGGGAATCGCTGATGAAGAATAGGATCAGTGCGGCTCCGGCCGCATGGTTGCAGCGCGTCCCTGATGCGGACACCGTCCCGATCAGGGACGCGCTGCACGAGACAGATCACGGTGACGAGACGATCTTCCCAACCGGGCGAGCGACGACCAGCTCGGTGGCCGGGTCGTGGGGCAGGGGCGCGGGGCCGGCGGCGATCAGGGTGGCGTGGGACCAGGGCTGTTCGCGGAGCATGAACGGGAGTTCCTCGCGCAGCCAGTTCGCCACGTGCTCGCGTTGCGCAGGAGGTCGCCGTCACGAGCGGTGAGCAGCCGTTCCTGGGCGTCGAGGTCGCCCTGCACATAGATCGAGGCGTCCAGCCACGGGGCGAGCGACGCGCGGAGCACGCCGGTGCCTTCGACCCAGACGAACCTGGCGCCGGCCGGGACGGTGATCGCGCCCGGGCGGCCGTGGGCGATCCACGCTTGCGGGCGGAAACTTACCCCCGTACCGCGATGAAGGGGTTGCAGGATGTTCGAGGCGAGGACGTCTCCCCAATCGAAGTAGGCGTGATTCCACGCCACGTCGTCGGTGTGCACGACCGCTGAGCCGGGCACCAGGCGGCGCAGCCGCTCCGCCAGGGTCGTCTTGCCGGAGCCGCCGCGGCCGTCGATCGCGATCACGCGAGGCCGCCCGGACACGCCGGGGGAGGTCTCCCGCAGCCGCTGGACGACGCCGAGCAGGGGCATCACCCGCCAGCCGGAGGCCTCGGGTTCGCCGGGATGCAAGCGCATGGGTCAAGCATCAATGAAGAAGCGTCTTCATGAGGATCAACGCCACGCCGAACGTGCCGGCAACCAGCGTGGACACGATCCGCTCGCCGGTGGTCAGGCGGCCGCCGGCACCGACGCGCCACCCCGCCACGCAGAGCAGGAGCGTGCTGCAGGACAGCGACACGATCTCCGCCGTGACCAGCCGCGCGCCGGAGACGCGGACGGCGATCAGGACCAGCAGCGGCAGGACCGAGGCGGTGACGATCTCCCAGCCGCTGGTCAGCTGTTCACGGACGACGTGCCAGGCAGGGCGGTGTCCCTCGTGGATGCGCTCGGCGACGATCCGGGCGTAGCGTTCCGCCGCCCAGTAGACGACCAGGGTCACCACGACGGCCAGGACGTCCCGCCACGCGGCGAGCGCATGGGCGGTCACCAGGACCGCCGCGCCGACGATGATGCCGTAGATGCCCGAGGCGGTGGCCTCGGACGTCTCGTGGGTGAGGCGGATCCGCGTACGCGCCATGGGGTGAAGCGTCACCGACCCGCCCGCCCGGACCCTCACCCTGCCGGGGTGATTCGGCCGCGGCCGGGCCCCGTGAATCTGAACGGCATGTTCAGGCGACGGGAGCGCAACCTGCTGCGCCGCACTTCGGACCGGGTCGAGAGTCTGCTCGTGTTCCTCCTGGTCCTCACTTTCCTGGCCGGGGCGCCACTGCTGGCGTGGGAGGCCGGGCAGGCCAGCTACCGGTCCGACCTGCGGGCCCAGCAGTGGGAACGCGAGCATCTGTTCCCGGTGGACGCCGTGCTGCAGGAGAACGCCACGGTCGACACCGCGAAGGCGCGGTGGAAAGCGCCGGACGGCACCCTGCAGATCGGTCTCGTGCAGGCGACCGTCGGGGACCTGGCCGGCGCCCGGGTGCCGATCTGGGTGGACCGGTCGGGTGCGCTGCAGGCGCCGCCGTCCCGGCACGACCCGGTCGCGCAGGCGGTGACGATCGGCGTGGCTCTGGCGCTGTGCGTGGCCGCGGCGTTCGCCGGGCTGTACCGGATCGCCCGTGCCGTGCTCGATCGGCGGCGGGACCGTGCCTGGACGCGGGAATGGCTCGACGTCGGCCCGAGATGGAGTCGTGACAGTGGACGCTACTGAGAAGACGGCCGCACTGAGACGTGCGCTTATCCCGTTCGCGCTGGCGCAGTTCATCTGCAGCTTCGCCGGCTCGAACATGAACGTGATGATCAACGACATCAGTGAGGACCTGGACACCACGGTCGCCGGCGTGCAGCTCGCCATCACGATCTTCCTGCTGGTGATGGCCGCGCTGATGATTCCGGGCGGGAAGCTGACCGACCGGATCGGCCGGAAGCGCTGCCTGACCCTCGGCCTGCTGGTGTACGCGGCCGGTGCCTTGCTCAGCGCGGCCGCCCCGGGGCTCGGCGTGCTGATCGTGGGCAACTCGATCCTGGAGGGGGTCGGCACGGCGATGCTGATCCCGCCGGTCTACATCCTGACCACGTTGCTGTTCACCGACGTGACCTCCCGGGCCAAGGCGTTCGGCGCGATCAGCGCGCTGGGCGGGATCGGCGCGGCGACCGGGCCGCTGATCGGCGGGTTCATCACCACCGCGATCAGCTGGCGGGCGTCGTTCCTGTTCCAGGCCGCGGTCGTGCTGCTGATCGCGGTGCTCAGCCGCCGCTGGGTGCGGGATCCGCTGCCGCCGGACCCGGCCCGGCCGACCGATCCGGGTGGCGCGGTGCTCTCCGCGCTCGGCCTGATCCTGGTCGTCTCCGGCATCCTGGCCGCGGACGACAACGTCTGGCTGATGCTCGGGCTTCTGGTGGCCGGTGCCGCGGTGTTGCTCTGGTTCTTCGCGTCGATGCGGGCCAAGGAACGATCCGGTAGCCCTGCGCTGCTCTCCATGGCGCTGTTCCGCAACCGGACGTCCAATCTCGGCATGCTCACCCAGAGCGCCCAGTGGCTGATGCTGATGGGCACGTCCTTCGTCGTCTCGGCGTATCTGCAGGTGGAGCGGGGCTACAACGCGATCGAGACGGGGGTGGTGTTCACCGCGACGACGGCCGGGCTGCTGCTCTCCTCGCTCGCCGCGGAGCGGTTCGCCCGGCGCCGCGCGCAGCGCACGCTGATCCTGGCCGGGTTCGTGATCACCATGGCCGGCACCGTGCTGCTGCTGACGCTGATCTACGCCTCGGACTCGGTGTGGGCGTTCCTCCCCGGCCTGTTCGTGATGGGTTTCGGGCTCGGCGGCATGCTGACCCCGTCGGTGAACGTGGTGCAGTCCGCGTTCGGCGAGGACCTGCAGGGCGAGATCTCGGGCCTGTCCCGCAGTGTCTCGAACCTGGGGTCGGCGCTGGGCGGCGCGGTCGCCGGGACGATCCTGGTCGCCGGGCTCGGCACGCAACCCGGGACGGCGTACGCGCTGGCCATGGGCGCGGTCGCGGTGGCGGGCGCTATCGGGCTGGTGGCGGCGTGGTTCCTGCCGGAGAGGGAACCGGCGGCACCCGCTCCTGCTCCCGCCTGAGCAGCGCGAACGCCCGCAGATCGGCCGTCGTGGGGCGGGCGTTGTCCAGTGCCCGGGGCCACAACCGTCCCCACCGGACCGCGGCCACCTCGGCCGCCAGCACCAGCACGTTGCTGAGCAGGTAGAGCAGGGTGAAGATCGCGGCCACCGTGGCGAACCCGCCGTAGACCGGACCGGCCCGCTCGATCAGGCCGGGCAGCGCCGCCGAGCCCAGCCGCAGCAGCAGCGTCACCGCGCCGGCGCCGATCAGCCCGGCGGGCCACAGCGCCCGCAGCGGCGCCGGCCTGTCTCTTATACACATGACCAGCAGCAACACCGTGAACGCGGTGACGAACGCGCCCGCCGCCGGCAGCAGCGTGGCGGTCACGATCCCGGTCAGCAGGACCGCGAGCCCGGCGACGACCCGCAGCGCCCAGGAGATGACGCCGGAGCGTTGCCGGTGCGGGACCGCGGCCAGGTGGTTGAGCGTCGCATAGGCCGACATCACCACCCCGGAGGCGGTGTAGGCGAGCCCGGCCAGCCCGATCAGCAGCGCCGCCGAGGACGTCGGCAGCGCCGCGATCGCGGTGTCCACGTCGGCCCGCAACGACGGCGGCACGAACGCCCCGACCACCTCCTGCCGCAGCTCGGGCCGGGTGGTCAGGGCGCGGGACACCACCGCCACGCCCAGCAGCAGGGCCGGGAAGAGGCTGAGGAATCCGTAGTACGTGATCAGCGCGGCCTCCCGCGGCCCGCCGTCGTCGAGATACTTGCGGATCACCGCCCAGAGGAACCCGGGTGCCCGGTGCCGCCGTTGCCAGTCGTCGAGACGGCGGATCACGACCCGTACGCGTCGGCGACCTCGCCACCGTGCACCGCGACCGCCCACGCGATCAGCCCGGCCAGTGCGATCCCGATCACCGACCAGATCGGGTAGACGCCCAGGAACACGAAGTTCACCAGCGCCGCCAGCACCGCGAGCCCGACCGACAGCGCGCGGGCCCAGTCCAGCCCGCGGATCAGGCACGGCCCGGTGATCAGGGCGAGCGATCCGAGCGCGATGTGGATCCAGCCGACCGCGGTCAGCGGCAGGTCGGTGAGCAGGTCGGCGCGGTCGCCGGCGATGAACTCCGGCCGCAGCAACGCGACCAGCCCGACGCTCAGGTGCAGCGCACCCAGCAGGACCAGCAGGATCCCGCCGAAGAGCACCCAGGCGACCCAGCCGGTGGCCCGGCTCTCCTCGATCTCCATGGCCCGATCCCCTCTCAGCAGGTCGACTGCATGGCGGTGTGCAGGGTGTTCGCGGTGGTGCGGACGTCGCCGACCGAGGCGCGGACCGCGGCCAGGCTGGGGACGTCCGGGTTGTCCTTCGCGACCCGCAGGGCGGTCCCGAGCTGGTCGACGGCGATCTGCAGCGCGTCGGCCTCCGCGCCGAACTGCGCTTTCGCGTTCGTGTAGAGCTGGTCCAGCTCGTCACGCAGCTGCGTCAGGTACGGCCGCAGCGCGGAGAGACCGTTCGCGGACACGTTCACGTCGCGGATGTGGTCCACGGTGTTGCGCACCGCGTCCCAGCTGTCACAGACCGGCGGCCGGGCGGCCTCAGCAGCGGTGCCGCAGCCGGACAGGAGCAGGACGAGCACGAGGAAACGCTTCATGGCGTCAGCGTCGCTCGCCGGTGGTGGGCGGTCCTCACCCGTACCGGATGAGGCGGTTGCCGCAGGCCGCGAACCAGGATCGGGGAAACGAAAGGGGCAACAGATGGCCATCGGACCCGTCCAGCTCATCGTGCTGGGCTTCCGGCATCCGGACTTCCACGGCGAGGTGATCGCCGAGCTGGAACGTCTGCGGCAGACCGACACCGTTCGCGTGATCGACGCGCTCGCCGTCTACAAGGACGAGCAGGGCGCGATGGAGGTGGAGCACCTGAGCAACCTGACCCGGGATGAGGCCGTCGAACTGGGCAGCAAGATCGGCGCCCTGGTCGGCCTGGGCATCGAGGGCGAGACCGGCATGGAGGCGGGCGCCGCGCTC
>KL571208.1:9419-23997 GCA_000715855.1 Actinoplanes liguriensis | reverse complement strand
GGCTCTGTCTCACTTTCGGTGGTGACTAAAAGTGATCGGCGTCGTTGTGGTCGTATGAGCGATGTCGATGCGGTGTTGAGCACGGTGTTCGCCGGTCTGTCTCCGCTGGTGATCGAGGATGTCGTTGACCAGGGTGAACTGATTCTGATCCAGGCACGGACACCGTCGTCGGCGGTGGCATGCCCGGGCTGCGGGGCGCTGACGCAGCGGGTGCACGGCTATCACGAACGCGTGGTTGCCGATGTTCCGGTCGATGCCCGTCGAGTCGTGCTGCGAGTCCGGGTGCGGCGTCTGGTCTGTCCCACCCGAGGCTGCCGGCAGACCTTCCGTGAGCAGATCCCTGGCGTGCTGGAACGCTATCAACGCCGCACTCCCCGGCTGGCCAGCCAGATCGGCGCGGTGGTCAAGGAGTTAGCCGGCCGTGCCGGGGTCCGTCTGCTGTCGGCCTTGGCAGTGCTGATCTCCCGGCATACCGGGCTGCGGATACTGCTCGGGCTGCCGCCGCCGGACCGGCCGATTCCCCGGATCCTGGGCGTGGACGACTTCGCGTTGCGCCGCGGTCGGCAGTACGCGACGGTCCTGATCGACGCCGAAACACACGAACGCGTCGATGTTCTGCTCGATCGCCGAGCGGACACCCTGGAGAGCTGGCTGCGGGAGCATCCCGGTGTGCAGATAGTGTGCCGCGATTCCTCGGCCACCTACGCCGAAGCCGTCCGCCGGGCCCTGCCCGACGCGATCCAGGTCGCCGACCGCTGGCACCTGTGGCACAACCTCGCCGAAGCCACCGCCAAAGAAGTCGCCGCGCACAGCCTCTGCTGGGCCAAAGCCGGCCCGCCACCGTCCGACGGGCCGCAGGCCACCACCACCCGCGAACGGTGGCACCGCGTCCACGCCCTGCTCGACAAAGGCGTCGGCCTGCTCGAATGCGCCCGCCGGCTCAACCTGTCCCTGAACACGATCAAGCGCTACGCCCGAGTCACCGAACCTGACAAACTGATCCGGGCGCCGCGCTATCGGCCCACCCTCGTCGACCCCTACCGCGATCACCTGCGCCGGCGCCGCGAGCAGAATCCCGCCGTCCCGGTCCTGCACCTGTTCCACGAGATCACGACTCTCGGCTACACCGGCAGCCTCAACCTGCTGCACAAATACATCAACCAAGGCCGCGTCGAAGCCGACCGTCCCGCTGTTTCACCACGCCGCCTGACCGGCTACCTGCTGACCCACCCCGATCACCGTAGCCAGCGGCAACAGGACATGTTCGAATCCCTCACGACCGCCTGCCCCGAGATGACGGCTCTCGCCGGCCTCGTGCGTTCCTTCGCCGCCCTGCTGAAACCCATCTGCAGCAACACCGAGCGGCTCGCCGAATGGATCAAAACCGCCCGCCAAGAAGACCTGCCGCACCTGCACGCCTTCACCCGCGGACTCGACCGGGACCGTGACGCCGTCGACGCCGCCGTCACGCTGCCATACCACAACGGAACGACCGAAGGCGTCAACACCAAAACCAAGCTACTCAAACGCCAAATGTACGGACGAGCAGGCTTCGCACTACTCCGCCACCGCATCCTGCTCGGCTAACAACTCACTCCCTGTCACCACCGAAAGTGAGACAGAGCCGTTCTATTTACAGTCCCCCCACGTACCCTCACGCGAGACCCCGACGCGCACTAGTGTCGCGTGTCTGAAATAGTTTGACGGTGTCGGGTTTGTCGTACCCGGCTGTCAGGATGCGGGCGTGGATGACGCATTGATCGTGTTGGGGCAGGAGTTCGAGGCGGCGGAAGGTAGTTTCCTGCTGTGTCTGCGGGGCGAGGGCCTTGTCTGGGATCGGGCGGCGTTCAGCCGGTTGGAGCGGGCGATGCGGGCGGTCTGTGGGCTATACGAAGGCCGTGACGATCTACCGCGCTGGCTGGCGGAGGGCTTCTATGAGGTCTCACACTTCGTGGCCGAGTGGACCGGTCACCCGAACTTTCCTCGGCCGGAGCCGGTGCAGTACTACGAGGACTGCTTGGAACGGCTGCGGGATCTGGCGGACTGGTTCTTCCGCGGCTGGCACGCCTACCAGGAACCGCACGTATGGCGTGATCTTTGACGTCAGGCCGAAGGCCTGCGTTGAGCCTTGGTGAGGATCTGGTCGGCGGTCTTGGTCCAGCGGAACGGTTCGCAGCGCTGGTTGTAGCCGTCGATGAACGCGCGGATCGCGCCGATCAGGTCCGGCACGCTGGTGAACGTGCCGCGGCGGATCGTTTGGCGGGTGATGATGCCGAAGAAGATCTCGACCATGTTCATCCAGGACGCGCTGGTCGGGGTGAAATGCATGGTGATCCGCGGGTTTTTCGCCAGCCAGGCTTTGACGTTGGGATGATTGTGGGTGGCGTAGTTGTCGGCCACGACGTGCAGTTTTACCCTCGGGTGGGCTTTAGCGACCTGTTTGAGGAAGGCGAGGAACTCGCCATTACGGTGCCGCTGGTAGCAGGCGTCCGCGGTGATCCTGCCGGTGGCGACTTCGAGCGCGGCGAACAGGGTGGTGGTGCCATGCCGCTTGTAGTCGTGGGTGCGACGTTCGGCCTGGTCGAAGCGCATCGGTAGCAGCGGCGCCGTGCGGTCCAACGCCTGGATCTGGCTCTTCTCGTCCACGCAGACCACGACCGCGTTGGCCGGCGGGTCCAGATACAGGCCGACGACGTCGCGGATCTTGGCTTCCAACTGCGGGTCGGTGGAGAACTTGAACGTCTCGCTCCGATGCGGCTGCAGGCCCCAGTCCCGCCAGATCCGGGCGATCTCGGCGAAGCTGACCGGCGTCCCGTCACGGGTCAGACGATCGGCCAGCAGCCGTGACGACCAGTGCGTAACCCCGAGGCCGTCGGCGGCGGGTTCAGCGTTCGGGTGATGATCGCGGACTCGTCGATCACCGGTGGTCGTCCGGAACGGGGTAGATCCGCGAGAGCATCCATCCCGCCGGCCTCATAGCGGGCACGCCAGGCGATCACCGTCTGCCGGGTCATCCCGACCTGCCGGCCGATCTGCGCGTTCGGCAACCCGTCAGCGGCCAGCAACACCATCCGGGCCCGCTGCACATGCCCGGCCGGCGCCGTTGACGACCGCGTCAACGCCCGCAAACGAGCATCGTCACCGGGGCGCAGGACCAACGGGGCAGCAACAGACATGCCTCATTGTCCCGCACTCCAACCGTCAAATCACTTCAGACACGCGACACTAGGATCGTCGGCGGCCTCGCTGGTAAACAAACACCCTGTGTCCTATGCCAAGCGTCAACGACGGCGCGTTTCATCGACAATCCCAACCTTGCGGACTTGCCCTAAAACAGGCACGAAACCTAACTCATGAAACTAAATGCCAATTAAGGAGGACCGCACTAGCGCCGCTATCGAGAGAAACAACCTAGTCTGGATCGTCTCCATAAATACCAATTAACACGTCGCCGAGGGTATCGTTCCAAAAAGAATCAGGATCCTCGATCGCCGCCGGATCGAGTGCAAGCAATTCCGCCCTCAGCCGCGCTTCAACAAGATCATCCCGCCCCGCCAGGTCCCCGTAGGTAACATCAAGGTATGCCCGGAATGACGCCACGAAAAGCTGCGGAGAAGAGTTTACAAAAAATGAAGTCTTCGAATTGAGGTAAAACACATCACCGGTCTCGCATCTGATATAAAAGGCCTCGTCTGGATCGCCCACATAGCCCAGCAGCAGAAGGCCAGGATGAGATTCATCCGCATGAGCCCCCGACGGCCCCTCCTCTATGAAGTCGGCAACGCGCGGAATTCCATACTTCACTAGGTAATCGCGAATGACATCGTCAACCACGTCCTGAACATAATCAGCGCTGTACCGAATCTGACCATCTTCGCTCATCAACTAATCCAAACTTCAGGACCGCATCGATCTACTTGGAACGCTGTTGGCGGAATACCTCACTGACATGCTTATTAATAAGGTCATTACTTGTATCGGCCGTCTCGGTCCCCGACTTATCCCAGGGAACTCCCCAAGTGTGAGTAATTCCCCTGTCCTCCAATTCGGTCCTGCAAGCATTTGTCCCAATGCAAGCCCGGCGTTCTGAGTAGATCTCCGTGATCGACTCACCCTCTTCGAGCTTTAGGCGCAGCAACTTTCGCTCGGCATGGTTGTTCCTACCCTTCGACGCGAAGGCCACCTCAATTCTCTCATTACCATTTGCGTCGACAATTCGGGCTGCGGCGCCATTTCCGTTCCGTTTCTTTCGAGCCAGCCGACCGGCATCGACGGCCTGACCAAGGTCTGTCTTGCCGAGGCCAACTTCGCCGCCACACCGGCTGTTGTTGTGTACCAGCAGGGGTTCATCACTGGCGATCACATAGTACGTGTGGATGTCGTTGACCGTGAGGTCGTCCATCCACTTGAGGCCGGTCCAGACCTTGATCGCGGCGACCGTCTGGGTGGTCTCGCCGTCGGCGTTGCGGAGTTTGTCGCCGGCTTTCAGGTCCTTGGCTTCGGTCCATTCCTTCGTGGTGGCGTTCCAGAAGGGGTGGTTCGCGGTTGCGTGGACGACGGTTGTCTTGCCGGTCTTGTCGTCTTTGACCGTGACGTCGGCGAGGTCGGTGTCCTGGTGGTGGTGCAGGACGCTGACGGGTTTGCCTTCTGTCTCGCCGGTCTCGGGGTCTGTCGCCAGGACCTTGTCGCCCAACTTGACGTCGGCGATCTTCTTGGTCGAGCCGTCGGCCATCATGACCTGTGTCGACGGGTCGAAGCTGTGACACTTCGCTGCGCCGCCGGTTACTGCTCCGATGATGGCACCGGTTGCGGCCGCCTGAGCGGTCTGCGACCAGTTGACGTGACCAGTGGTTGCGAGCTGTTCCGCAGCGTCGGAGATGCCGTCGCCGATGCCGCCGCCGATGCCGCCTGAGGCGATCTTGCCGAGGAGGCCCGCGCCGAGCTTGCAGGCGGCCATGCCGGCGAGCTTGCCGCCGATCGCGCCACCCAGGCCGCCGGTCGCCGCGCCGAGTACACCCGTAAAGGCTGCGCTGGCCAGGGAGGAGCCGAGGTCGGAGAGGCTGTGGATGTCGCCGGAGGCGGCGTCCTTGACCATGCTGATCGCGATGCCGGCGACGATGCCGCCGACCGGGCCGAGAGCGATCGATGCGGCGACGGTCGCAACAATGGCGGCGGCCGCGATGATCTGTTTCTTGTGTTCCTTGACGTATTTGGCGGTCTTCTTCGCGGCGTCGTTGACCTTCTTGGCCACCTTGACCACCGCGCGCACGGCCCGTTGTTTCAGCGCGTGGCCTTTACGCTGCGCTTCCTTGTGTGCCTTGTAGGCCTTGTGCGCGTGTTGACGCTTCTTCTTCGTGGCTTTCGCCCGGCCCCGCTCGGCTGCCTTCGCCAGCCTCTTCATGCCGGTCCGCTTGGCCACGTAGGCGACCGCGCTGTACGCCTTGGCCTTCACGGAGTAGTAGCTGCTCGCCGCGGAGTGATACACGTACGAGCCGTAGCTGTACGCCGCTGAATAGGCCTGCGACGAGTATGAGCTCACGGTGTGGCTGACCGACGAGACCGCGGACTTGACCTTGTTCCACCAGCTGGAGTGGCCGGTCGGGTCGGTTGCGGTCATCGGGTTGGCGTCGGCGTACTGGTAGCGGTTCGCGCTGACCGAGTCCGGCACCGGGTTGTTGGAGACGGTGTCGCGGTTGTCGAACTGGCCGGTCCCGCTGTTGTACCAGCGCGCGGCCATGTTGACCCGCCCGGTCGTGCTCTCGGTGTACTCCGACTGGTACCCGAGGTTGCCGATCATCCCGGCCGTGGTCTGCACCGCCCCGAGCGGGTCGTAGACCGTCGACCCGTTCAGCGTGGTGCCGGTGGCGGTGAACTGGCCGACCACGTCGTCGTGCAGGTCAGTCCAGACGAGGCGTGTGTTGCCGCCCGAGGCCTCACCGACAAGACCAGACCCCGGATCGCGTACGTACGTGGCCCCGGAATCATCCTGGGCAAGATCGTTACCCATGCCGGTGTAGGAGAACCCGGCCTGCAACGCCCGGCCCAGCGCGTCGTAACCGTAGGTCTGCGTCCCACCGCCGTACGACTGGCTGACCGTCTGATCGAACGCGTCGGAGGTAGTGGTGTAGGCCGCGTTCGGCCCGACCACGTTCTTGAGCGTGCCGCGCGGCGTGTAGCCGTAGCTGACCCCGGCCGAGTCGGTGACCAGGCGGTTGCGCTCGTCGTAGGTGTAGGTCGTCGACCCGTTACCGGTCCGGTTACCGGAGTCGTCGTACGTGTACCCGATCGTCGTGGTGCCGTTGTTCCACGACGTGAGCCGGTCCGCCAGGTCGTACGTGTAATCATTTCGGATCGTGGTGTTACTGCCGAAGTTCGTGGTCGTCTTCGACGTCTCGTTGCTGTTCTTGTCCCACTCGTAGCTGATCTTCGCGATCGACGTGCCACCGGACGTCTTCAGCTCGTCGCCGGTCGTGCGGTGCAGACCGTCGTAGGTGAAGATCCGCCGGTTGCCGGTGCCGCCGTAGGTGATCTGGCTGACCGCCGACGTCTGGTCGTAGGAGTAGGTCAGGTCAGTCCCGGCGGTGGTGTTCTTCAGCGAGAACAGCCGGTCGGCGTTGTCGTAGACGTAATTGGTGGTGCCGGCCGCGTCGGTGCGGGCGGCGACCAGGCCGTCATCGGTGTAGCCGAACGACGAGTTGCCGGCCGGCCCGGTGATCTTCGTCGGCAGGTTCCGGTCGTCGTACTCGATCGTGTTGTCGCCGCCGGGCGAGGAGAACTTGGTGACCCGCCCACCCAGGTCGTAGCTGAACTTGCGGGCAGACGTGGCAGCCTCGGCCCCGGTGCCGGTCTGATCGGTCAGATTGCCCATCGTGTCGTACGCGTAGGTCTGCTCGACCCCACCCGGGGAGGTGAGCTTGACCGCCTGGCCGGCCGCGTCGTACGTGGTCGTGTAGCTGCGATCGGCCAGGGAGATGTACTGGCTGGTGACCGGCTCGATCGTGGACTCGGGCAGGTTCCAGCTGTTGTACGTGGTCCAGAACGCGTTCTGACGGCCGTCGGTGAACCGCGTCCGGTTACCCGCCAGGTCGTACCCGAAAGAGGTCTTGATCGAGGTGCCGGGCGCGGTCGGCTGGTTCTCGGTGAGCACCATGCCGGTCGGGTCATAGGTGAACGAGGTGACCGTGTTAAGCCCGTCGGTGCTGGTCAGCACGTTGCCCATGGCGTCGTAGGTCTGCTTGCCGCTGGTCAGCGCGGTGCTGCTGGTCTTGCTGGCGTAGGCGGCCGTGGCCGTGCCGCGCCCCAGCATGTCGTAGGTCGTCGTCTGGTAGCCGCCGTCGGGCGCGACCACCCCGGTGACCCGGCCGAGACCGTCGTATTCGCTGGTCGTGACCTGCCCGGCGCCGTCCTTGACGGTCAGCTGGTCGCCGGCGTTGTTGTAGGTGTAGCTCTCGGTCACCCCGGCCGGGCTCTTCGTCGACTCGATCAGACCGGCCGTGTTGTACGTGTTGTGGCTGGTCAGCGCCTGCGATGTCTGCCGCACCGCCTGAGTCACGTCGACCTTGCGGCCCACGAAGTCGTAGGTCATCGAGGTGACCGCGCCGGTCGGTGCCTTGACCGTCAGCGGCTCGCCCACCTGGTCGTAGGTAACCGTGGTCACGCCACCGTTGGGCGTCACCGTCTTGGCGACCCGACCGAGCTGGTCGTAGGTGTAGGTGGTCTCGTTGCCCAGCTCGTCGGTCGACTTGGTCGTCTGCCCGAGCGTGTCGTACTCGACCGACGAGACCGGGTTGATCGTCACGCCGCCCGGCGTCACATAGGCCGCGCCATGCGTCTCGACGGCACGCCCGGCCCGGTCGTAGATCGACCAGGTCTTGTTGCCATTGGCGTCGAGGCTCTCGGTCTGGTCGCCGAAGGTGTCGTATCCAGCGGAACTGACCGGCCGCGCGGTGACCTGCCCGCTGAACGTCTCGGCCGTGACCGCCGGCGCGGTGGTGACCGTCGGCCGCTCGGCCTCGTCGTAGTCGATGTCGGTGACATTGCCGAGGGGATCCTTGCTGTGCAGGACCAGGCCGCCCTCGTCGAGGGCGTTGCTGCTGCGCGAGACCGTCGCGGCGGCCGCGGGCGCGGTGCCTGCGGTGATCGCGGCGACCTGTCCGGCGTCGAGGGCACTCTGGTAGGCCTGCACGTCCGAGATCGAGCCGGTGAAGCCGATCTTGTCGTAGGGCCGGCCGATCAGGATGGAGGACGCGGGGACGTTGAACGCCTGGGTCCCGGTAAGGGTGGCCTCGGCGGTGCCGTTGACGTAGAGGACGACCTTCTTGTTCTGCGGGTCGACGGCGACCGCGAGATGGATCCACGTGTTCACGGCCGGCGAGCTGCTGCCGTCACCGCTGGTCCAGGCAATGCTGCCGTCGGTCTTCTCGGCGGCCACCGCGACGTGCCACCGGTCGGTGGAGGCCTGGTAGTAGAGGGCGAGCGGTAGTGCGCTGAGCTTGCCCTGCAGGGCGACGACCCGGCTGTCGGTGCTCTTGCCGGCGAGCTTGACCATCGCCGAGACGGTGTAGGGGCGGGTGCTGTCGACCGAGGCGTCGCTGCCGGTGATCGCCGCGGTGGTGCCGTCGAACGTGGCGACTTGGCCGCGGGTGGTGTCGTTGGTCCACGTGACACCGGCCGCGGTAAGCGGATTGTTGCCGGAGCTGTCGGCCACGTCATTGCCGCTGGACTGGTTCAGCTTCCAGCGGGCGACCGGGGTGGTGACCGGATCGGAGTTGTACGCCGTCTGCGCGGTGATCCGGCCCTCACGGTCGTACCGGTAGCGGGTGGCGTTGAGCGCGTTGCCGGTCCCGACCTTCTGAATCGTGCTGACCACATTGCCGGTCGCGTCGAGCTCGTTGGTCGTGACCCGGTTGACCCCGTCCGGGTCGACGGTCGTCCGGTACTGCCGGCCCGCGTTGTCATACGCGAACTGGGTCTTGGTGACCCCGTTGTTGGTCCACTGCGTGGTGACGTTGCCGTCGTTGTCGTACTCGCTCTTCTCCTGCAGGTACGAGTCGCTGCCCTTGGAGACGGTGACGGACGCGGTCAGCCCGTTGTCGGTGTACGTGTACGCGGTCTTGCGACCCTCGGCGTCGGTACGGCTGATCAGCCGCCCCGCCGGGTCGTACACGTTGGTCTCGGTGATCAGATCGGTGGGCGCGGACGCGTTGTTCGGGTCCCCGGTCCAGCCCTTCATCGTCTCGCTGAGCACGTTGCCTTCGGCGTCGACCTCGAACGCGGTCACCCCGCCGTCGGAGTCGGTCTCGGTGACGACCTGGCCGTAGGCGTTGTAGGTGAAGCTGGTCGACTTGCCGACCGCGTCGGTCTGCGACTGCTTCTGCCCGTGACTGTTGAACGTCACCGTCTGGGTGCGCGCGACATCGCCGCCGCTGCTGTCCGAGAGGGTCTGCGACGTCATGTTGCCGTCGGCGTCGTAGACGTTGGTGGTCACCGCGGTGTGCTTGCCACCGGTGACCCGGTTGTCGACCGGCGGGTCGGTCTCGGTGAGCACCCGGCCCTGCGGGTCGTAGGTGAACGACGACGTACGGCCCTGCGCGAACGTGCTGGTCGTGATCGTTTCGGTGAGTTTGCGGCCCAGCTTGTCGTAGGTGTAGGTGCTCACCTCGCCGGCCGGCGAGACCGCCTGTGCCACGTCACCGTTGGCGTAGTACGAGATGAGTTGCACGCCGCCGCTGGCGTTGACGATCCGGTACGGCAGACCCGCCGGAGCAAATACCGTGTCCGACCCGTACGCCTTGACGGTGGTCCCGTCCGTGAACAACGTGCTGGTGGTCCCGCCGAGCGGGTCCGTGGTGCCCAGCGGGTTGCCCTTGGCGTCGTAGTCGTACGTCGTGCGGTAGGTGGTGTCGTCCTTGCCGCTCGACCGGCCGTCACCACTGGTGATCATCACGTCGTTGCGCGGATCGACCGGGCTCGCCGTGTTCAGGTAGTAGCCGAAGTACGTGCTGGCACACCGGTTGGCGGACTGGTCCTGGCAGGTCACCTGCTGAATCGTGTTGCCGCGGGCGTCCTGGATGCCGAGGGTCCGCACCCCGTTCGGGTCGTACACCAGGCTCTCGAAGCCGCCCGTGTCGTAGCCGTACTTGGTGACATTGCCCAGCGCATCGGTCTCGGCGATCTGCCGGTTGTTGATCAGGTCATAGGCGTACGCGATCGTCTTGCCACCCGGATCGGTGACGGTCACGTTCTTCACCGGCATGGTGATCGTCTTGACCGTGGTGTCCACCGTGGTGACCGCGACCGCAACCGTCTGCTTGCTCGCCTCGAACTGCGCCGCCACCTGATCCGCGGTCAACTCGCTCGGATAGAACGCCGCCTCGGCCAGCTTGCCCGAGTAGTACGAGGTGGTGTTCGCCGTCAGACCCGACCAGCCGCTGCCGGTGAAGCCGGCACCGAGGTAGGCGTTCGGCTGGTTGCCCGGGTTGAACGTCGCCGCGCCGGCGACGGCACCGCTCCCGCTCTGCGCGACCCCGTCGAGGTAGAGCGTCTGGTTGGTGGTCGTGGAGGTCAGGACCGCGCTGTGCCACTTGCCGTCGTTGACCACCGTGTCCGAGGCCAGCGACATCGTCCACTTTTGCGAGTCGGTGTTGTTGCAGGTGTAGATCTGCACCTGCGTGTAGTTGGGCAGCGCGGGCAGGTCGAGGCACTTGGCGGAGTTCGGGTTACGGAACCCGCCGCTGTAGGACTGCCAGATCTGGCCTACCCCGGCGGTGCAGGTGTTGAGCTGCACCAGGGTGCGGTCGACCTTGCCGGCGCCCGCCACCTCGAGGCACTTGCCCTGGAACTGGATCGTGCTGTCGGCGGCCAGGGTGAAGTTCTGCGGCCAACTGTCGTTGCAGTCGAAGATCTCGATCTTGGTGGCCGCTGTGGTCTCACCGTGATAATCATCAAGACACTTACCGACGTACGCCGAGCGAATGGGCCCGGTCGGCGTGGTCGACGGCGAGAGTCCGCGCAGCTTGCCGTCGGCGCTGATCCACAGCGTGGGCAGACCCGGCGCGGTGGTCTCGCCGATCGCGCCGGCCTGGGAAGCGAGCAGCACCTTGCCGGTGGCGGTGGTGTTGAACCAGACACCGACCGAGTTCGGGCCGGTCGGCGCCACCGTGTTCGGCAGCGTGACGGACGAGGTGGTGCCGTTGAAGGTGGCCGCGGTCGAGTCACTGAACGGGCCGGTCCCGCCGAGGGTCACCGTGTTGTAGGTAGCGGTGTCACCGGCAACCTCGTTGACGGCGTCAGTGGTGTCCGCGTCGGTCTCGCCGAGCCGCCAGTAGTTGGTGGGCTTGCCACCGAGCACCGAGGCGGCGTACACGCTGCTGCTGCCGGAGACGGTGGGCTTGCCCATCGTCCAGGTGCCGCCGTTCTCATCGGTCACCGACGTGACCTGCCCGGTCACGTTGCTGACCGCGACCTGCGCCTGCACCCGGCCGCCCGGCGAGGTGATGGTCTGGATCGTCGAGCTCGGCTTGGTCGCCGCGGCGTAGAGCAGCCCGACGTCCGTACCGGTCAAAGCCTTGGTGAAGAAGCCGACGTCGGCGATGGACCCGTTGAAGTAGGTCGGCTTGGCCGGCGAGGCGCCGGTGTTGACGTGGTCGGGCCAGCCGCCACCGACGAAGCCGGCACCGATGTACTCGTACGCCGATCCGGTCGCCCCGGCCACGGTGATCGTGCCGGCCAGGCTGCCCTGCGCGACGTTGTCCAGGTACATGGTCTGGGTGCTGCCGACGCCGGAGAGCACCACCTGGTGCCACGCGTTGTCGGTGACCGTCGTCTTCGACTTGATCGTCGTGCCGGTGCCCTGCCAGAACTCGCCGCGCAGGTAGCCGTTCTTGTCCACGTACAGCGACGGCGTGTACGTCGACGAACCGGTGGTGCTCGTGATCGGGTTGCTGTTGTAGCTGAACAGCACGCCACCGGTCGTCGCGGTCTTGAACCACATGCTGACCGTCTGGTACGAGCCGTCCGTGACGAGGCGGCCGGGCAATTGCACGTACGAGGAAGCGCCGTTGAACGCCGCGGTCGTGGCACCGGACCCAGCCAGTGACGGGGCACCACCGAGCGTCACGTTCTTGTAGGTGCCGTTGTCCACCCCGGCGTTGGTCAGCACACTGCTGACCGCGGAAGCGCCCGACGCGTCATTGAGGCGCCAGTACGAGTACGGGTTCAGGTTCAGCACCGTGTTCGCGTACTGATTGTTGGTGTTGCCCCAGGTGTACGTCGTGCAGGCAGTGCTCGTGCCCGGCGGGCAGACACTGGTCAGCTGATCACCGGTGGCGTAGGCGTACGTCCAGGTGTAACCACTGCCACCGGCCGCGGGCGCGTCCGTGGTGACGGTCGCGACGTGCGGCGTGTCCGTGGCGCTGACCGCCGCGCCCCAGGTCAGGGTCAGCGTGCGGCCCGACGCGTTGGTCATCGTGGAAACATGACCCGCTGAGTCGTACCCGAAAGTCAGTGATCGGCCGTTGGCGTCCGTGATCTTCGAGATCGGGAACACCTTGCTACCGGCGACGCCACTGAAAACGTACTGCGTAGCGTCTTTGTCCGTCAGGGTGTAACCAGTCGTGCCGTTCTGCGTCAGCACCGCATAACGCCCGGACGGCGCGGTGAAAGTACCGTCGGCGTTGCGCCCGAACGCCACCTCGGAACCGTTCGGATACGTGATGACAACGGTCTGCACCGCGCCACTCGCGTCCGGCCGCTCGGTCGCCTTGACGTCCAGAATGCTCGACCAGCCCTGACCGAACGCCCCCGACCGGCGAGTGTCCAGGCTGTTGTAGCTGCGGGAGATCTCCAGCGACGGCCCGACCCCGGTGACCTGAGCGTCACTGGTCGACGTGGTGTAGTTGCCGTTGTTCGGATCGAAACCGGCGCCCGGATTCTGCGCCAAATCGGAGGTCAGCCGTGGTTGTGGGACCGGCGTGGTGAAAGCGAAGGCGTTGGACTCGGCGGACGCGCCGACCTTGTCGCCGATCTTGACCGTGTAGTAATAGCTGCTGTTCCAGGCCAGTTTTCCGGCCGGCACCTGCCAGCTCGAAGTCGTCGCACCGGAGGCGACGACGGTCTTGCCGGCGCTGTCATAGACCGTGAACGCGTAGTCCAGGCCCTTGTTCGGATACGCGTCCGGGTCGTGCCCGCGCGCCACCAGCTGCGGCGTCAGCGTTTCCACCACGGTGTTGTCCGACGGGAACCGCGTGTCGATCTGCGGCACCACGTTCGGGGTGTAGGTCAAGGTCAATTGCGGCTCGTACGCCGCGGAGGCGAAGTTCGTCGACGTGAACCGCTTCCACCCGTACTTGTCCGTCTCCGACGCCGCGACAAGCGCCAGACCGTTGTTCGTGGTGCCGGACGTCCAGCTGTTGAAGACCGCAAGATTGGTCATCGGCACGGTCACCCACTTGCCGATGCTGCGGTCCGCGCCGGTGTTCGTGCAGGCGACACCGGGATCGGTCACCGTCAGCGAGCCGGCCGCGGGCACGTTCAGGTCCGGTCCCGGCCAGGTCGCCGTGCTGAGCGCGGTGTCGCCCCACGCCTCGGCAACGCCGTACACGTTGAACGCACGGTCCTGGGTGCAGTCGAGCTGCCAGGTCAGGTACAGCTTCAGGCTCGCCGCGGTGATCCGCTGGTTGACCGCCGGCGTGGTCGCACCGGTGAAGTGGATGAACGAGCGGGTCTTCGTGGCGGCGGTGCCGTCCCAGGTGCCGACCGGCAGGTTGTCACCGTTCTGGTCGGCGGCACCGGTGCCCGAGTCGTTGTCGACGTAAACGTCGCTGCTGTCGCCCGTGGTCACGGTCGGGTCGACCCGCACCGGATACACACGCGCCGGGTCGTCGAGCCACTTGCGGTCGGCGACGACCTTCAGCGCCGGTTCACCGTTCACCTCGGTCAGCGTCATGCTCACCGCCGACGAGGTGGCCATGTCCCCGCTGAGCGGGTTGAACTTCGAGTCCTTCATCGAGCCGTGCGGGAACGACGCCTGCACCTTGCCGTCCGAGCCGACCAGCTCCACCGAGCCGTCCGCCGCCATCCGCGGGGTCAGCCCGTCGAGCCGCAGCGGGAACACCCACTCGTTGCCGGCCTTCGGCGACGCCAGGACCAGGGTCTCCTTGACGCCGTTGGCGAAGGTCTGCAGCTCGAGGTCGGTTCCGGGCAGGACCGCCCGGTACGCGGCGACGGCGTCCTTCACGGTGGGGGTGACCGCGGCGGCACCATTCAGGTCGTAGCCGACCGAGGCGCCGGAGGACAGTTCCATCGAGACCAGCGGGTCCGGCACGGTGACCGCCGCCGGCGTCGGCGCAGACGGCGAGGCCGGGGCGGACTGTGCCGCCGGGACGGACGACGCCGCCGAAGGCGAGACCGAGGGAGCGCCGGACGGCGCGGCCGACGGTGATGCCGACGGCGTGGTCGAGGGAGGCACCGAGGACGGGGGCGACGCGGTGGCCGGGGTCTTCGCGGCGGTCTTCGCCTTCGCGCCGGCCACGCCGAGGGAGACGTCCAGCGAGTTCGCCTTCATCGACCAGCGGCTGGC
>KL571208.1:5752-9175 GCA_000715855.1 Actinoplanes liguriensis | reverse complement strand
GATGTGTATAAGAGACAGGCTGCCAGGTTCCGTCGGCGGCCTTGTAGTTCTTCTGCCCAGCGGTCAGCACCTGCGTGGTCGAACCGTCCGCGTTCGTGAACTGGTCCATGCTCGCTTTGGACTTGCCGGCCTGCCGCTTGCTCGTCTTCGCGGAGTAGCCCTGGTAGCTCTTGGTCGTCGTGGTCTTGCCATCACCGTTGCGGTGCGGCTGGTACCCGTCGAGCCCGCCCTTGGCCTTCTTCTGCGGCGAGCCGTGCCCGCCGTTGGCGGTCGATGCCGACGCCGGGCCGTAACCACCGCGACCCGCGTCACCGTGCTCCTGCACCGGCAACCCGGTCACCGCCGCAAGCGCCCTACGCAGGGCGAACAGGTCGGTGAACCAGCTCAGCGGGAAGTTCCCACCGGGCTGCACCACTTCCGCGGGAACCGCTACGGAGAGTCCGAAGACCACACAAACAAGCACGGCGCAACGCCGCCACCAAGACATCGCGAATGACTCCCCCGTGCGTGATGTGGTGTGCACGGCGAGTCTTCGCTTAAAAGATCATCTCGGTCAATAGAGAGATCGCTGAATATTTGATAACAGATCGATAACTACTGTGGACAACAGTCACGTAGATCACTGGCCGGAGGCGAGAACCTTCTCGATCGCCGGGGAGATCTCGCCGGCATCCAGCCGCGACACGTTCGCCGACCCCGGCTCGGCTCCCCCGATGACCAGGAACCGCTGCTGCGGCTGCTGCGGCGCCACAGCCCGGACCGCATCGGCGGCGATCCCCGGCACTGCCACGATCACCGAGCACCGGCTGAGCACCAGCGAGCCCACAAAGCTCTGCGCGTTCACCACGCTCTGATCGCCGGTCACCGCGAGGTAACGCACCTGCCCATGAGTCCGATCCGAAGCCCCCTGCATCGCGGCCCACACCGGAGCGGCCGCTGACCCGGCAACCCCCTGCTGGTCGGTGAGCAGACAGGCGGTCACATCCGCATACTCCCGCGGCCTCGGCTCGACCTCGTCGCCCGGCAACACCAGCCAGACCACCCCGGCAAGAACGAGCAACCCCGCCACCGCGGCAGCCATGGCCACCTTCCGACGCCGGGTCCACTCCCACGGCATACGCCGCGTCGAACCCCGAAGCCGCTCATCCACCCGTCCACCCAGCACGCGCCGAAGCGTAACGACCCTGTCCAGACCCCTCACCCACGGATCAAGGCGTGCTGGGGTACCCGCCTGCCACGGCTTACACCATCCAGCGAATCATCGCCTCGTGCGCCGCGTCGAGGCCGACCCATCACATAGCAGGAAAGGACTTGTTCCGACGCCAACAAGCCAGCAGTAAATGTTCGGCGGGATCCCGACAAGTCATCGAATGCAAACTGCCTGCTCGGAAAATTCTCCCAGCAGGCAGATCACATTGCTATGACACGGGCCGCTCGACAGGGTCCTTATCGGTGGTAAACGCCGATCTTCACGATGTTGTTGCTATCGTCGCGCATGAGAATCTCGACGCGGTTTGCGCCGCCAGCGACATCGGCATCGAGGTCAAAGTTGTCAGGACCGTAATCCTTGGTCACCGTCGAGTTCTTGTTACAGAACATGTAGGACTCGTCGCGGTCCAACTCCGTAATGGAGCCGGACGCTTCGACGTACGCATAGGCTTCAACCTGCCGACATTGGCCAACGGTGACTCGGATGCTGTCGACATCAACGTGGACCGACCGGTTGTACCAGGTAATAACTCCAGAAGTCTGAGTATTACCATAGGTAACCGTGAAATTGGTGGTCGGGTAGGCCGCTTGTGCGGGTGCTGCGAACCCGGCGAGCCCGCCTGCAAACACCGCGGCAGAGGCGGCTGCACTACCAACTAGACGACGCACTGTCATTGCATTCTCCCCGTAAAAGCCACATTGGACATTGACCATAGCAGCAGTTGATCATCACGCAAAGAGGTTCGCGGCTTGGCGGCATGCCACGGACTCATCACTACAGCGACCGACAATCGGCGACAGCCTGGTCATGCATGTCTGGTGCCGTCGAGAGCGACAAGGGATGCTGTCCATGGCGGCAGCGAGGTCGCTTGCGCGTTCCTGGAGACAGCCGGCGTGCCGATCAATCCGCCGAACGATGACCCCGACCCGGACGACAACCGAGGGAGTCGGGGTCGTAGCGGCCAACACGCTCGGGCTATTCGGAGTCGGCCTCTTCGTCGAATCGGGCTACCTGGTAGCGCCGGCCGGCCGCGAACAGGTCCCGGAAGATCTCCGGCGCCAGGTCGCCCCGGAGCAGACGGTAGAGGCTCTCGGTGGCGGACAGGTCGAAGTCGCGCCACCGGGCCACGTCGGCGTCGTTGACGACCACGCCCCACTCGTCGGCGGGAACGCCGGGCCGCGCGTGCCAGTACAGATAGTGGGCGTCGACGCCGGCGAACGCGATCAACCGGTTGCCCTCCGCGAAGTAACGGTCCGGCAGGTCGACCCCCACCGAGCGGAAAACGGTCCACGCTTCGTCGCGCTCACGGACGAGCCCGGCGAGGTCGTACACCCGGTTGCCGACGCCCGGCCCGTACGTGCAGAGCAGGTCGTCGACCACGAGCGGCCCGGTGCGGTCGACGAGCGCCTTGTAGTCGGCCGGCAGGGTCGCCCCGATCAGGGCCTCGGCCGGCGCCCAGGACCGCGGGGCGGGCGGCTCGCCCCGGTAGTCCAGCACCTCGATGATGCGTTCGACGGCGTCACGCATGTCAGCACGGCTTGTTCGGGATCGAGACCACGAGGTTGAGCGGATCCGCACCGCTGCCGAATGCCATGAGGATCATGCTAATCAGGCTCGGGTTCCCGGGGTGGCGCGCTTTGAGCGCACTCCGGATCCGGTACTCGTCACTGCGCACCAGGAGGCTGTGAACGGCCGGACGCGCAGCCCGGCCCGCGAGGCGACGATGGCAGGATCGTGGGGTGCAACCCGACCACGTCAACACCGCAGCCCTGGTGACCCTGCCGCCGAGCCCACCCGGCGACCTGACCGGCGGAATCCGCGACTGGATCACCTCGGCGCCGCTGCGCGGCCTGGTCGAGACGGCCGGCGGTCACCTGCCCGACGCCGGCACCGGCGACCTGCTCGCCTGGCTGGATGATTTCTCCGCGGAGCACTGGGATTTCCGTCAGGGCCACCTGGAACGGCACATGGTCAAACCCCAGGATTGGGGTACGGCCACAACCACCGTCATCGAGCAGGCGGCGACCGCGCTCGGCCTGGTCATCGCCCGTGCCCCGAGCCGCCGCGACTACAGTCACCTGCTGGTCCTGGGCGGTCTCGGCGAGACCTGTCTCAAGCGCGCCGACTACGCCGCCCGGCTGTGGCGCTCCGGCACGATCGGCTCCCCCGCGGTCGCCGGGCTCGGCAGTTTCCGCGCGCTGCACGAGGTCGAG
>KL571208.1:4222-5492 GCA_000715855.1 Actinoplanes liguriensis | reverse complement strand
TGTGTATAAGAGACAGAGCCGGTCGAGGAGCGCGGCACCACCGGCCCGGTCACCAACGAGTCCTGGTCGATCACCACGTTCGCGGACCCGGCCGTGCAGGTGATGGCGGCGCCGTCGGCCGAGCCGTCCGTGCGCCGGGCCGACACCTCCGACACGTACCGCTTCTGGGCCGGCGAGCACCATCCGGGCCCCGGCGACGCCGTCCTGATCGTCACGTCACCGATCTACGTGCCGTTCCAGCACGCCGACGCGCTCCGGCTGCTGACCCTGCCGTACGGCTGCGCGGTCGACACGGTCGGCTTCGACGCCGCGCAGCGTTCCGGCCCGGAACGCTACCTGCAGGAGATCCGCTCCGCCGTCCGCTCGATGCGCAAACTGCACGACGCGTACACGCAGCTCTGAGGAAACACGTCGAAGGCGCCCGCGCCCGACTCAGACGCATGGTCACCCGCAGGATCCTGACCGAAAACGAACCCGGAGTACTCGCCCTCGTCCCGAGACGGACCTGACGTTTTCTACCGCCGGACGAGAAGGGGTTTCGCAGAACGTTGCCAGCAGGTGGGCCGACAGCAGGCAGAGCGGGAGTGCCACCGCCACCGTGAAACCGAAGGCGGCCGGGCCGGAACCCGTGGTCAGGGTGTGGGTCAGGGCGACGATCGGCATGTGGATCAGGTAGAGGCTGTAGGAGAAACCGCCGAGGAGCGGTAGCGGCCCGTGGTTCAGCAGACGACTGGGGCTGCGGGTCGCGACGGCTGCCAGGAACATCGCGATCGCGGGGCCCGTGGCCAGGTCCAGCCAGAAGTAGTGGGATACCGCCCATTCCGGGCCACGGATTCCGATCAAGGTCAGTATCGGGGCGGCGGCCAGCGCGGACAGTCCGTACCAGGGCAGGCCGCGGATCCGGTCGCCGGCGTGGACGACTCCGGCGGCCAACAGGCCGACGGTGAACAGCGGGGCCAGTTCGACGGTGTACCGGCCGGCGGTGGGCGGGCCGAGAACCATGACCGGCACGGTGACCACGGCGAGGGTCACCACCGCTCCGATCTTCCGGCGCAGCAGCAACAGGAGCGGGAACAGCAGGTAGAGACCGGCTTCCACCGCGATCGACCAGAACGCGCCGTTGGGTGCGGGTGCGGCGACGAGATCCTGCAGCATCAGACCGTACACCAGAAGGGATCGTGGTGTCGGCGGCTCGCTGAGTGGCAGGGACGGCACGAGGACCGCGATCACGGCGCTGACGGCCAGAGCGGCCCAGTAGGCGGGCAGGATC
>KL571208.1:2364-4025 GCA_000715855.1 Actinoplanes liguriensis | reverse complement strand
GGCCCAGGGAGAATCCGGACAGGACGATGAACGCGACGACGGCGAGCCGGCCGTGCAGCAGCCAGCCGAGCCAGTCCGGGCCGGTGTTGTGCGGGTAGCCGGGGAAGGCCAGCAGCCAGCAGTGGTGGATCACCACGTACAGGGCGAGCAGGCCACGGATCCCGGTCAGGCCGGGGACGGGTGCCATAGCGGGGCTCCTGAGGGCGGACGAGGGCGTGCAGGGTCGGCCCCTGGTGTTGCCAGGGGCGGACGAGGACCTGCTGGGGTTACGGGAGGCGGATCTGCTGCCAGGTCAGGCCGTTCTCCGAGCGGTACGCGGCGGTCTCCGTCACCACGACGTACGGCGCCGTAGTTCCGGGCTTGCTGACCCGCACCCGGTACAGGGGGTTCCCGGGGAAGCCGCGCAGGGTCACCGGCGTGTACCGGCCGGTGCCCTGACCGGCGACGAAGCCGGTGGACCGGGGAACGACGTGAGTGCCGTCAGGGGTGACGAACCCGGCCGTGAGCAGGGCACCCTGGATCGTGTCGCCGACCTGCCAGGTCAGCCCGCCGTCGGTGGTGTGGTGCACGTCGATCAGATCCTGCGAGCGGAAGGTCAGCACGTACGCCGTTGCCCCTGAGCCGGCGGCGAGTTCCGGCAAGAACAACACGCCGGAGGGCATGACGTCGTCGCCGGGGCGGGTCGCATCCGGTACCGCGTCGGTGAAGACGTGGGTGTGCCAGGTACGGCCGCGGTCGGAGCTGCTCGCCACCGCCGGCCGTTGCGTGTCCGGATCCACGCCGCGCACCCACAGTTGCCCGTCGAACGGCACCGTGACATCCGCGTCCCCCGAGAACTCGGTGCTCAAGCCGGTGGGCTGGTTCCGCAGCGGTCTGAACAGGCCGGTGTCCGGGTCGATGACCCCGACCGTGCAGGTGGTGATCCCCAGGAGGGTGCAGTCGACCGGCCGCACCCCGTCCGGGACCGTGTCCACCGGCTTGATGCGGATCTCTGGCCGGGTCCAGCTCCGGCCGCCGTCCCGGGTGATCCAGAACCTGTCCCGTTCGGTGGTGCCCACGTTGTTCTCCCGCCACAGCACGAGACCGGTGGACAGCGCGGTGAACGTGCCCTCCCGGGACGGGTCGGCGTCCGCTGCCATGGGCGGCAGGTCCCGGGACGTCCAGGTGGCGCCGCCGTCCTGCGAAACGTGCAGCTCGGCGGCACTGTCCGGGTGCGGTTCCTGAAGGGCGTACAGATCGTTTCCGGCGCTGGTCAGCCAGATCAGCCGGGGATAGCCGGGTTCCGGGTCGACGGTCGCCACCTGGTCGGGGGCGGCCGGGCCACCGTTGACGACGAAGCCGAAGCCGGCGGCGACAAGCACTGCGACAACCACTGCGGCGGTACGGCGGCGGCGTTTCCGGACGGCGACCCGGTTGCGTACCGAGTCGAAATCGGGCTGGCGCACCGCGTCGCCGACCTCGGCCCGCAGCCGGTCGAACTGGGAGTCAAGCATGGCGGACCTCCTCGGTCATCGGGACCGGCTCGTCGTCGGACAGGAACCGGGCGAGCGCCGCCCGCCCGCGGGCCAGCCGGGCCTTGACCGTGCCCACCGGGATGCCCAGGGTGGCAGCGACCTCCGCAACCGGCAGGTCCGCGAGATGATGCAGGACGACCACCTCGC
>KL571208.1:1727-2116 GCA_000715855.1 Actinoplanes liguriensis | reverse complement strand
TGTATAAGAGACAGGAGCAGGGCCACCCGCTCACCGGACACGCCGGGCACCGCGGACGGCGCGATCTCGACCCGACCGGACCGGACCAGACGGTCGAACAGCCACCGCCGCCGGTAACGGGTCCGCGCCACGTTGAGGGCAGCCACCCGCAACCAGCGTTCGGCGTCGTCGGCGCGCAGGAACGAGGCGGGTGACCCGAGGACCCGGGCGAACGCCTCGTGCACCGCGTCCTCGGCCTCGGCCAGGTTCCCGACCAGCCCGGCGATCTGCGTCACGAGCCGCTGGTAGTAGGCCACGTACGCCTGCCGTACCGATTCCTCGGCACTCAAATCGCCCTCCCCGTGTCGACGTCTGTCAGAGGAAGGACCAACAGCTCCACCGGCGGGTTG
>KL571208.1:0-1478 GCA_000715855.1 Actinoplanes liguriensis | reverse complement strand
GCCGATGTTTTTTGCCGCCGCGGCGTCAGCGACTGTAAGCGGCAGCCGATGCCGATGTCGATCGGGCGTCAGGTTGCGGGTGCCAGGCGGGTGAGGTCGTCGCGGAGGCCATCGAGCCAGACGCGCAGGTCGGCCAAGTGGTAGAGGTCGCGGCCGAGGTTGTCGGGCCAGGACAGTTCGGGACCGGCGCCCGCCGAGGCCGGGGCGGTCGTGGCGTCCTCCAGCAGCAGCGTGAGGGCGGCGTGCTCGTAGCGGCCGGCCACGTCGGCGGTGCTCACTGTCAGCTCGTTCACGCAGGGCAGCAGGCCGCCACTCGGACAGGATTTGATCAGCGCCTCGGCGCCGCGGACCGCGTGATGGCCGGCGACCAGGGTCTGTCTCTTATACACAGACAGCTCTGGAACAGCGCGTACGACGCCTCGGCGAGCATCCCGTCGGCACGGGCCAGGGGCAGCGCCGCACCGGGATGTTTGCCGTGGGCCAGCACGTCGACGGTGTCGCGGACCACCCGGGCGGCGTCGGCCAGGAAGATCCCGGTCGCCCGGTGCAGTTCCCCGGACGCCCCGCGCGGCCACGCGAACAGGCCGATCACCACGCCGATGAGCGCACCGAACGCGACGTCGACCACCCGGGTCTCGGCCAGCCGCCAGTCCACCGGCGAGACCTGCGCGAAGATCAACGCGATCGTCACCGACAGGAAACCCTGCGACCAGCCCAGGCCGAGCAGCGGACCGGCGGCGAAGCCGACCAGCATGAGCACCGGCAGCAGCAGGGCGTACCACAACGGGTCCACCGGGATGACCAGCAGACCGGCCGCGACGACCGAGCCGGCCACCGTGCCGGCCAGCGCCGGGCGCAACGTGGAACGGGTGGCCGCGGCCGAGGTGCGCAGCACGGTGAGCACGGTCAGCAGCACCCAGAAGCCGTGCGAGACGTCGAGGATCCCGCTCAGCAGCCGGGCGGCGGCCAACGCCGCGGCCAGCCGCAGTGCGCCCTGGAAGTGAACCGAGCGCGGCGTCAGGTTCTCCCGCAGGCGGTGCCACCACAGCCGGTGGGTGCTCTCGTACGCGTACCAGAAAGGTCCTGGTCTGGCCTCTGCCGGTGTGCTGTCCGGGTGAATCGGGGCGCCGGCCGCGATCCGGACGGCCATGACCAGGCTGAGCACCCATTCGCCGAGGCTGAGCGCGAGTGATCCCAGACGCAGGCGCGCCGGCGGCAGACCTTGCGGATCGGTGCTCATCCGCCGCAGACGAAAGGTCTGCAGGGCCGTCGCCATGGTCGTGGTGTCCGGCACCGGGCCTTCGCCGCGCAACCAGGCCGCGGCCGCCTCGGCGCACCCGGCGGCCTCCCGGACCAGCGCGGCCGCGGCCGGCACCGCGACCGCCGCCTGCTCGTCCTCGGCGTTCAGGTCGGCGACCCGGCCGAGCAGCAGCCGCACCGTGCCCGCGGCCGAGCTCAGCGCCCGGTCGCGCCGGCCC
>KL571207.1:110464-110709 GCA_000715855.1 Actinoplanes liguriensis | reverse complement strand
CAGAGATGTGTATAAGAGACAGATCCGGGGCTGCTGGCGTTCGCCCTGAACGGAACCTTCATGCAGAGCTGCCACCGCACCGGGAACTCAGCGCGGCGCGCGGCGATCGGCGCCGAGCTGGTCGCGCTCGCCGCCCGGTCCGGCCTGGTCACCGCGGAGGTGCTGGGTCATCTCATCCGGTTGCAGGCGGCGTGCGCGACGGCCCGGTTCGAGGAGGCGGACCGGCACGCGGCGGCCGCGGACCG
>KL571207.1:109903-110221 GCA_000715855.1 Actinoplanes liguriensis | reverse complement strand
CTGCCGCTGGTGACCGTGTTCACCGAGTGGTACCGGGCGCTGCGCGCGGACCTGACCGGCCAGGCCACCGACGATCCCTATCGGCGCGCGGCGGACCTGCTCGATCACGCCGGGATGCCCGGGCTCCGGACCGGCCTGCGGGCGCTGGCGACTCTGGGGTGGCGGCTCCGCCGCGGTCTGCCGCCGGCCGGCGAGGGCGACTTCGGGCCGTACGAGATGTGGGCGCGCCTGGTGATCGCGCCCGGTGAGACCCCGCTCGCCGACGTCCCGGACCCGCCGGCCGACCTGCTCGCCGAGGCGATGTGGTGGCTGTTCGCC
>KL571207.1:109342-109629 GCA_000715855.1 Actinoplanes liguriensis | reverse complement strand
CTGTTCGCCCGCGCGGCCGCAACGGCCGGTGACCGGGCGGCGATGGCACGGGCCCGGGCGGCGCTCGCACCGGCGTCAGCGGAGTGGGCCGGCGCGGCAAGCGGCCTGCTCGCGATGGGCCGGGTCGCCGACCACCTGTGACATAAGCTCAACCATGCCGTTCGATCGTCAGCCCGAGCTCCGCGGGAACCTTGTCAGCGCCCGGCCGTTGCGCCCGGCCGACTTCGACGACCTCTACCGGGTGGCCGGCGACCCGCTGATCTGGGAGCAGCACCCGGATCGGGACC
>KL571207.1:108874-109068 GCA_000715855.1 Actinoplanes liguriensis | reverse complement strand
GCTACCGGGCTGCGGGCCAGTGCTCCGGCCTTCAGGCCGGGGGTGAAGGCCCGCGCTGGGAGGGCCGCCAGGCCCGAGCAGTGCCTTTAAACCGGGCGGTTCTGCTGCTCGATGTACTGCTTCACGATCGAGAGCGGGGCGCCGCCCACGGAGCCTGCGAAGTACGAGCCCGACCAGAGTTTGTTGGCCCGGTA
>KL571207.1:107073-108652 GCA_000715855.1 Actinoplanes liguriensis | reverse complement strand
GGCCCGGTAGTAGTGCTGTACCAGGTCGGGGAACTCTTGCCGCAGCCGCCGCGAGGACACGCCCTTGAGGGAGTTGACCAGCTTCGCGAGGGCGACCTTGGGCGGGAAGTTGACGAGCAGGTGGACGTGGTTGTTCTCGCCGTTGAACTCGACCAGCTCGGTCTCGAAGTCCGCGCACACCGCCCGCATGATCTCCTCCATCCGGGCGAGGTGCCGGTCGCCGAACACGCGATGCCGAAACTTCGTCACAAAAACCAAGTGGGCATGCAGGACGAAAACACAGTGTCTACCAGTTCGGATGCCTTCGAGATCAGCCATAAACCAACATGGTACGGTGCTTGCCGTGCAGCTCCGTTACAACTTCCGCGTCTATCCGACCCCCGGCCAGCAGATCGAGCTGGCGCGGGCGTTCGGGTGCGCGCGGGTGGTGTTCAACGACGGGCTGCGCCTGCGCCAGGCGGCGCGGGAGGCGGGCGAGAAGTACGTCTCGGACGCCGAGCTGTCCCGCAGGCTGATCACCGAGGCCAAACAGACCCCGCAACGGGCGTGGCTCGGCGAGGTATCCAGCGTGGTGTTGCAGCAGGCCCTCGCAGACCTGAACACCGCGTACCGCAACTTCTTCGCCTCGGTCACGGGCAGACGCAAGGGCCGCAAGCTGGCCCCGCCCCGATACCGGTCCCGCAAGGACAACCGCCAGGCGATCCGCTTCACGAAGAACTCCCGGTTCAGGGTGCTGGACAACGGCTGGCTCAGGTTGCCGAAGATCGGCGACCTGCACGTCCGCTGGTCCCGGTCGCTGCCGTCGGACCCGTCCAGCGTGGCGATCATCCGGGACGCGGCCGGGCGATACTTCGCCTCGTTCGTCGTGACGATCGGTCAGGACGAGACGTTGCCTCCGGTCGAATCGGAGGTCGGTATTGACCTGGGACTGACCCACTTCGCAGTGCTCTCGGACGGCACGAAGATCACAGCACCGAAGTTTCTGCGCCGCGCGGCCCGCAAGCTCAAACGGTTGCAGCAGGCCCTCTCGCGCAAGCAGAAGGGCTCGGCCAACCGCAAGAAGGCCGTCAAGAAGGTCGCCAGGGCGCACGCCCGGGTGGCCGACACCCGGCGCGACTGGCAGCACCAAGCTGTCCACGACGATCATCCGCGAGAACCAAGCGGTATACGTCGAGGACTTGTGCGTCGCCGGTCTCGGCCGGACCCGGCTCGCCAAGAGCGTCCACGACGCCGGGTGGGCCGGCTTCACCGCCATGCTGCAGTACAAGGCCGCCCGGTACGGGCGCACGTTCGCCCGGGTGGACCGGTTCTTCCCGTCCACCCGGATGTGCTCGCAGTGTGGCCGCATCAACGCCAAGATGGCCCTGAACGTCCGGGCGTGGAACTGCCCCTGCGGAGCAGCCCACGACCGGGACATCAACGCCGCCATCAACGTGTTGGCCGCCGGACAGGCGGACAACTCAAACGACCGTGGAGCGCAGGTAAGACCGGGACTCGTCCCGGCACCGCGCGGCGAAGCGGTAACCCGCCCGGACGCCGCGCGTTCCCCGCGCAGCGTGGAGGGAATCTCCGTCCTTTA
>KL571207.1:105035-106825 GCA_000715855.1 Actinoplanes liguriensis | reverse complement strand
CTTTAGGGCGGAGAGGATGTCAACAAGCTCGTCAACGAGCTGGTCGAAGCCGCCGACGACAAGATCCTCGCCAAGACCATCGCCCGCTACGGCCGCGTCGACGTGCTCTGCATTGATGAACTGGGCTACATGGAACTCGACAAACGCGGCGCCGAACTCCTCTTCCAGGTCCTCACCGAACGCGAGGAGAAGGCGTCCGTCGCGATCGCCTCCAACGAGTCGTTTTCGGGCTGGACCAAGACCTTCACCGATCCACGGCTCTGCGCCGCGATCGTTGACCGGATCACCTTCGGCGGAAACATCATCGAGACCGGCACCGACTCCTACCGCCTCGCCCAGACCCGAACTCGCACGCAATCCTGAACCGGCCGGCTCATGGACACTGACGAACCCTACGACGACCTGCTGCCGCTACTGCTGGAAATCTGCGAAGACTTCTTCACTGGCACCGGTCCCGCAGTCCACCATGAGGTCGATGCCCTCCTGCAAGCCAAGGACATCACCGGCGGGCCCGGCTGGCTGATCGACATGCTCGCACTCACCCACCGACGCATGGAAATCCCGACCGGACCCGGCGGGACAAGCGCCCGGCCGACGTCTGACTCACACGTGGGTGGCTCTCAAAACTCACCGACATTGATCATGCCGACCAACCCCAACTGGCTCTGAAACTCGCTTACAAACGGCTCTCTTTCTCGCGGACAGAATCAGTCTCCCCTTTCTCCCGTAACAGCACCAGGCACTGCTTGACATCCAGGTCCATCGGGCGCAGCCCGAGCAGGCCACCGCGACGGCACGCCGTCTCGATATGGAACCGCAGGATCAGCGAGTCGAGCTCCGGATCATTGCCCGACGAGCCAGCCGCCGCAGTCAACTCCGCGAGACGGTCGTCGGCCAGCGCCGACCGGGTCGACGTGAGCCGGGCAGGCTTCGGCACTTTCCGAGCCGGATTAGCGCCCTCGGCGATGTGCCCATCAGCGACCGCCCGCTTGTAGAAGCAGCGCATCGCCGCGATGAAATGCTCCGCCGCGCTACGCCCACCCCGGTTGTTGCGGTGCCGTAGGGCGTTGGCCTGGATCTCGCACATCGCGACCTCAATCTCGGACGGGATCACCGAGTCGATCCGCCGGTCCGCCCACCGCTCGACAGCCTTGGCCCAGTAGGTGCTGTACATGCGCTGCGACCCGGGGCCGACGGCTGCGGCGACGATCGGCACGTACTCGGCGAACGTCGGCACCGGTACACCCGACGCAGTCGTGTTCAGCAGGTCCTCGGGCGTGATCCCCATCTGCTGCAACAACATCATCGCCGCCTGCATCACCTCAGGCTTACCGGCCGCGCTCACCAGCCACCGCCCAGAACGGCAGCGTGCAGATCCGCGGTGAGATGGCCGAGCAAGGCGGCTGGATGCACGAGAAGTATCTGCCGGCGCGGGAAGCCAGCCAGCAGCACTCGCTCCGGGACGTCGATCCGGCACGCCTGGCGCACCCGCGCCGGCACGTTCACCTGACACCGCTCGCCGAGCGTACGCATCCGCTGCCCGGCACCGGGCGCGATCACGATCAGGGCCTCACGGACCTCGAACCGACCTCGAGGCCAGGCTTCCAGCCGAGGCTGACCACGACGGGCTGTTCGATGATGCGGCCCGTGTGATCCATCGCCGAGAGCCCGAAGACGACATCGCGGCGCGGCAGCTCCGGAACCCTCGGCAGCGGCAACGGCTTGCGCAGCAGCGCGCCTCGACCGGCCTCCCGGCGTTGCCCTTGCCGGTCCGGCAGGGTCAGCCGAGG
>KL571207.1:98887-104823 GCA_000715855.1 Actinoplanes liguriensis | reverse complement strand
GTCAGCCGAGGAACCAACGGCGGCAGCGGAACCGGCCTCACCACGGTCACCACCAGCCAAAACGCCGTGCCGCCGCACTACACGCAGATGCTGTAGACACGCGCTCCAGTGTGAGCCTGGTACTAAAGGGAAATAGTGTGCCAGATGCGCCATATGGGGGTAAAAGTCCCCTTTTAACACGGATCGCTGCACCGAATATCAGCCTGCGGTCAGGTCCACGCCTCGGGCACGAAAAAAGGCCGTGGGCTCGACCGCGTTCGCCTCGGTGGCGGGGCGGGCCGAGTGGGTCTCCAGGTGTAGGTGTGGGCCGGAGGAGTGGCCGCTGCTGCCGACCACGCCGATGAGCTGGCCTGTGGTGACCCGCTCCCCCACCGTCACCACTGGGCGGCGTCCCATGTGGCAGTAGCGGGTCACGGTGTCATCGGCATGCAGGATCTCGGCATACCAGCCGCAGCCGAGGACCGTGACGGGGTCGCCGTCGATGTCGCAGGAGTACGGGGTGCCGTTGGGGCGGTGGGCGTTGCATCTGACCGTGATGACCGTGCCGGCAGCAGCGGCGTGGATCGGGGTGCCCCGAGCGGCGATCAGGTCGACGCCGTCGTGGCCGGGGCGTTCGGGCGTACGGAACCCGGAGCCGAGGTGGCCGTCGACAGGCTTGACCCACGGGCCCTGGGCGCACGCACCGACCAGGGCGGTGGCCGCGGGTTCCCATTTCGCGTACGCGTCCGGGTAAGCGCTCCGCTGAACGGCTTGGGCCACGTCGGTCAACGGGCGGGTCTGCCAGTTCGCGACGGTCACCAAGTGCCGATAGAACGCGGTGGCCGCGTAGGTCGGGTCGCGCAGTTGGGCGGGTGTGCCCCAGCCCTGACTCGGGCGCTGCTGGAACAGGCCGATGGAGTCGCGGTCTCCCCCGGCGAGATTGCGCAGCCCGGATTCCTGGATCGCGGTCGCGACGGCGATCACCTGACCACGGGAGGCAATCTGCTGCTGCGCACCGACGCGGGCGATGAGAGCGGCGTTGGCGCGCTGCTCCGCGTCGAACGTGGTGGCGGTCGACGTCGTCGGGCACGCGCCGAGGGCGGTTCCGGTCAGGGCCGCTGTCCCGCCGAGGCAGAGTACGACGATCGCGGTGATGGCTGCGGCGAGAATGGTGAGGGCTCGCGCGCTCATGGCCGTACCCAAATCATGGTTTGCCTTTCATGAAAAAAGAGATGGCCGCCCACGTGGTTACTTCCGCAGGTGCGGTGCGGATGTCGACGTTGTGGGCCACCGGGGTCGTCCTTTTCAAGACAGGAATTTCCCGGGTACGGCGTGACGGCCGCACCCGGGGAATCAGCGAAGTGGGATAGGGCGCTCAGTTGTGCAGGGCGTCTTTCAGTGCCTGCGGGCTGAGTCCGAGCTGGATGGCCTGTTCGAGCATTCGGGCGAGCTCGTCGTCGGGGTCGGCGGCGCATGCGCGGTCGGCGGCCAGGGTGGCGGTCACGCCGTCGCCGGACTGCAACGCCGCCATGGCCAGGAACATCGCCGGTGTGCAGGCCAACTGCCCGGATCCGGCGCGACGGGTCAGGTCGGTCCACGCCTGGATCTGCGCGTCGGTGCCGTGGACCAGGTGGCAGGCGTAGTCGCGCACCTGCGGGAAGGCGAGCAGAACCAGCAGCCGGGCGGCACGTTCGTCGGGCAGCCGGTGGGCGAGCGCTTCCGCCACGAGGGCTTCGAGCAGGTCGGCTGTCTCCGCAGGCTCCATCGGGAAGTCGAACGTGCCCCAGGTCGCGGCGACGGCGGCGAGCATGGCGTCTCGGTCGGCGCCGGTGACCGGGGCGAGGCGGGCGATCAGGGCTTGCCGGTCGGCGGCGACCTGCAGGCCGACGTAGGTGGCGCTCGCCGCGGCCACTGAGCTTTGCGGGTCGTACGGCAATCCGTGGTTTTGACATTCCGGTTCGTCGCAGCCGACGTGCCACACCTGGTTCTCACCGACGCGCATCGCGTCCAAGATGGTGATTCCGGCGGCGGTGAACACGTCGATGGCCTGTTCGAGGGCATCCTGCGTCGACGGGTTCGGACCGTAACCGACCAATACGACCGCGGTCAGGTCATTGACCGTCAGCACTCGGGCCAGGTGTTTCGCGACCGAACGGTAGTCCGTGCCCTCGGACAGTTCCTGGGCACCGGTGCAGGCGACCTTGCCGTTCTGGACGGCGAGGAAGGTCAGCGCGTGCTGCGGCTGGTAGCCGAGACAGGTACGGGATGATCGTGGCCGCGTCGCGCGGGCCGGTGATACGCATTTCCATGTGCGTTCTCTCCTGACGGAAAAGGCCGGGGAAATCCGCACACCACGCCCGGCTCGTCCGCCGGGAAGTGCACGAATTTCCCCGGCGAGGGATGGTTCAGATCAGATTCGGATGCCGCCGCCTTGGCTCTTGGCGGCGTACATCAATCGGTCTGCTTCGGCGAAAGCCCACAGGTGGTTGCCGCCGGGCACGCGGCAGATCCCGGCGCTGAACCCGACGTCGATCAGGACGCCGAACAGCATCATCCGAGTGTTCAACTGGGCAGCGAGCGCCTGTTGGACGGCGCTGACCGGGCGCCGGCTGATCAGGACGAACTCGTCGCCGCCGAGCCGGGCCACCACATCGCCGGGCGCTGCTGCCCGGGTGAGCCGTTCGGCCAGCGTGGCGAGCAGGACATCGCCACCAGCGTGTCCGAAGCGGCTGTTGATCGCGGACAGGTTGTCGCCGTCGATCAGCGCGACCGTCACCTGGACTCCGGTGGCGTTGTCCAGGTACTGCTCGGCGACGCGCCGCACGAACACTTCGGTGACCGGATCACGGAGGGCTTGCGCGGTCTGGGACCGGGCGCGGGCGAGAAGCGCACCTACCAAAGCAGCGTGGGCGGGCAGCAGTCCGGCCAACACCGGGCCGGCGGCACCCAACACTCGGTCGGCGAACAGCATGCCCGCAACCAACAGGATGTCGGCTGCCACGACGGCCAGCACGCCGGAGGCGGGAGTGGATGGTGCGGTGAGCCCTTTCATACGTTGCTCCAAGGATCAGAATGGAAGATCGGCCGGATTGCCCGAGGCGGGTGGTGCCGCCACGACGCGGCGAGCACCTCGGGGCGGGCCGGATGTGGGGTGACCTGGTAGTCGTCGAGCCAGACGGCATACCAGGCGTCGGCGGCGTGGCCGCGACGCCGGGCGGTGTCCGGGCTGTCCGGCGTCTCGGGTTCGTCGGTGCGCGGCCGGTCGCGGTATTGGTGCAGGCGACCGGCGAGCATGGGGCAGGCCCGTGAGCTGTACGCGGCGCAGGGCGGACACAGCCCGGGTTCGCTGGTGCAGCGCTGTCGCAGGTCGACGGGCCGGGCGAACAGGATCAGCCGATCACCGTGCGGCCGGCCGCAGATCTGGCAGCGGCGTTCGATCAGCAGGGTCCGCTGCCGGTGGTCTTCGAGCAGGCCGAACAGGTAGCGACCGTCGACGGTTCGCGGGGTGGCGACCGGCACGACCAGGCCGCTGCTGGTCGGCCGGTGCTGCAGGTGCAGGGGGATGTCCATGCTCACTTCCCCCAGTGCTGCGAGGACAGGGTGGTGAGCGGGTCAGTGTCCGGGATCCGGCCGAACAACGTGCTGGTCAGGGCCCTCGCACTGGGTACGCGACGCCGGGTGCCGGGCAATTTGCGGCTGGCTTTCCACTGGCTGTTCCAGCTGCCGTCGCTGCTGATCGTCAGCGCGTGCGGCACGAGCAGGTGGCAGCGCAGCAGAACGGCGGTGACGGCCAGGTCGTACGGCAGCCGGTTGGTCTTGCAGAAGTTCGCGGTCCACACCGGTCGCTCGTCGTCGCGTACCGGAACGGGAAGGGCGAAGGTGTCCGCGGCCAGGCCGGGCTCGGCATTGCCGTTGAAACTGATGTCGCAGCCGGGGTCGAGCACCGGCAGGCCCCAGCCGTGCGGGCCGGTGATACCGATGCCGACGCGACGGACCGCGTCGAGGATGCGGGCGGTGTCGGTGACGATCTGCGGCCAAAGGGCGTGGTAACCGGGGTCGTTGGCCAGCAGGCCCCAGTAGTGGGTGTAGCCCATCGGGATCTCCGTTCGAGGAAGGTGGGGGTCCCGGGCGCGGCAGCGACCACCGCACCCGGGACGTGGGTGTGGAAGGTCAGCCGCGCAGTGCGTCGCGCAGAGCTTGCGGGCTGAGGCCGAGCAGGACGGCCTCTTCGACCAGCCGCGCGAAGGGCTCGTCGGGGTCGGCGGCGGTGGCGCGCTCGGCGGCGATCCCGGCGGTGATCCCGTCGCCGCCCAGCAGCGCGGTCAGAGCCAGAAGGGTCGCCGGGGTGCAGGCGAGCCGGCCGGCTCCGGCCCTGCGGGTCAGGTCGGTCCAGACCTGGATCTGCTCCTGGCTGTGGTGCAGCAGCCCGACGGCGTGGTCACGGAACCGGGGGAAGGCCAGCAGGACCAGCAGTTGTGCGGCCCGGGCGTCGCAGAGTCGTTCCTGCAGCGCGTCCGCGATGAGTGTCTCGACGCGGTCCATCGTGTCGGTCGCGCTCAGTGGCCGGCCGATCGTGCGCAATGCCTGCGAGATGGCGGTCTGCATGGCTTGCTGTTGCGCGCCGGTGACCGGGGCGAGGCGGGCTTCGAGGGTTTCGCGGTCGGGCACGACCTGCAGCCCGGCGAACGTGGCGGTCGCGGCGACGGTCGAGCCGGCCGGGTCGTACAGCTGGCCCTGGATCTTGCAGTTGGGTTCGCCGCAGCCGACGTGCCAGATCCGGTTGTCGTCGACGCGTATCGCGCCGAGCACGCTGAGCCCGGCCTCGGTGAGCCCGTCGACGGTTTGCTCGATCAGGTTGTTCATCGCCGGGTAGGAGCCGTAGCCGACCAGCAGGATCGCCCGCATGCCCCTGGCGAGCAGCAGGTGGGCGAGTTGGTGGGCGGCCTGCCGGCCGTCGGGGTCGTCGGTCAGCAGCTGGCCACCGGCGACGACCATTCGGCTGCCCTGGACGGCCAGGAAGGTCAGGGTGTCTTTCGGCTGGTAGCCGAGCAGGTACGGAATGATCGTGGCCGCATCTGCGGGCTCGGCGATCCGGATTTCCATTGCAGGGTTCTCCTCACCTCGAGGAAGGGGGGGAACCCGCACACGTCACCCGGAGCTGATCCGCCGGGGATGGTGCGCAGATTCCCCCGGCGAAAGGGGTTGGATCAGGAGCGGTTCATGGGATAGCGGCAGAGGCAGTAGCCGGCCGGCAGCCCGCAGTCGGTGCAACTGCCGCACCAGGAGCAGTTCTGATCGGCTTCGGCGAGCGGTCCGTCGCAGGTCAGGCAGGTGCACCAGCCACGCTCGAGGGCGAGGTCAGGCCACGGCCGGTAGCCGTTGTTGGAGTACCAGATCCCGCCGTCCCAGATCCCGGACTCCTCGTTGAGCAGATAGGAACGCTGCCGGTACCGGCGGTCCACACTCAGGACGACGATGCGGTTGTGTGGGCCCATCCATCGCTCCACCCGTAGCCGGGTCCTGCGTGAGCGCAGCGATCCCATCGCCGGAATCAGTTGCTCCGCGGCGATCCGAGTGTCTGATCGCGTCTCGGTCTTGGCCACCCGCACCGGCAGGATGCCGTTGTGTGCCAGGACCGTGCGCCGGTCACCGCCGACCCGGAACGGATGGCAGTTGTCCAGGCCGGGCAGCCCCGACGTGCCGAGCCGCGAGTGGAACATCGCATCCCCGTCGGGCAACGCCGCGCGAGCGGCCGCGAACTGCTCGATCAGCGCGGCGGCATCCATGCCGTGGCGCACCAGCAGCCCCGAATCGGTGACGATGGCGAAGCCGTGCCCGTCGTCGTTGATGACGCTGCCGTTGTGCAGCGCGCCCAGGTCGGGCCGGACACCGGCGGGCACGAAGGTCAGCAGGCACATGCCAGCACCTCCAGCTGCCGGACCAGCGGCTGATACAGC
>KL571207.1:90370-98681 GCA_000715855.1 Actinoplanes liguriensis | reverse complement strand
CGGCTGATACAGCGGCCGCTCGGCGAGCCAGGCGGTGAACGCCGGCCAATCCCAGCCACCCGCGACGATCTCCGGAACGCTCAGGTGCCGGGTGTACTCGACCGAGGCGACCGAGAACGCGAACGCCGCCCGGACCACGTCCGGGTCCAGGGAACTGGCGAAGATCCTCAGCTCGTACGTGGCCTGGTTGTTGGTGTTGATCGCCCGGTACCGGTCGCCGTAACAGTTGTTCTTGATGTACGCCTTGACCGCGCGCCGGTCCTCGTCACGAAACGCCGCCCAGGCCGTCGACTGCCGGCCCGCGACACGCAACACGTCCGCCTCATTGCGGTAGATGAACTTCATCCAGCGGTACGAATGCCCGGACGAGGAGAAACCGGCTTTCGACAGGTGCACGTGCAGGCCGGTGCTGTCACCGGTCACACAACCGTTGCTGCGCAAGCGGTCGAACATGTCCCACGGGAAATACTCGAGGGCCCACTCGTAAGACATCGGGTGAGTGACGATCTCGAACCCGTTGTCCAGTGACCCGTCGCGTTTGAGATATCCGAGCTCGCCCAGACTCGCGGTGGCGATCTGCGCGCACCGGCGCGGGACACCGCGCTCGACCTCGACCTCGATCTCCGGGCCCAGAAACAGCGGCCCGACACCGTGAAACACCGGATCCGGCCGGTACTCGTAGTGGTGCACCCCGTCGAACGGCAGGTCGTCGCACTCGTCGCAGTCCCCGCACGTACACCGGCAACCGTTCGGGCAACGGTCATCGACGTGATGCCAGCCCAAGCACTCGTGGCACTGGGTGTACGAGCGAATCCGGCAGCGCTCGCAGATCGACAGATTGCTCGAGGTGAGAACCACCCCGTCCGCCGGCAATGCGCAGTGGTCGCAGGTCTGTTGCGGTGGGGCCGTGGAATCACACGGCATGGTGGAACCTCCGTCAGGATGGAGCCCCCTCCACGCGCACACGACGCACCGGGGTCTCCACTCCCGGTGACCGCGCCGACGCGCAGGAAAATCAGGAGGGGACGACTGTTAAGGGCGGGCCGGGCGGCCCGCCCTCACGAACTCAGGAAGTGGCGCCGGGCTCGGTCACCGCGGCGACGAGGACGTCGCGGCGATCCAGCACCGACAAGCACCAGTTGGCGTGCTCCAGATACGTCAACCCGACATCCAGCCGGTCATTGCTCTGGCCCAACAAGGTGGTCCCGTCCGGACACAACAGCTGCTGCCCCGGGACCGCCGACAACCACCCGAGATGGGCGTAGGAGTCGGCCCCCAGCTGCAACGCCTCCAGATGACTGGTCGGCAGAGCGACCGGACGGTGCGGAAAGGCGTTGTACACCCGCATCGCGCTGATCCGCGGCTGAGCCAGATAGTCGGCCTTCGCACGCGCAAGCTCGTAGCGATGGGGAGCGGCACGATGCCGGTCCAGGAACATCCAGAACGGACGAGCAGTAGGCGTACCGGCGACAACCTGACGCCAGACCTGCCAGCGATACCAGTGCATCCGATGAGCGGAACTGCGCATCTCGTTGAGCTCGAGGCGAGCAATCGGACCACCGGCAGCAGTACCGCGATACGGCAACAGCAGATTGCTGCGACGCCATCGGGTACCGGCCGGAAAATGCCGAACGAGACCGGTCAACGTCAACCGGACAGCAGCCACACGAGCAGCAGCCGCGGCCTCGAACTCACGAGCGGGGGTGTCCGCCGGAAGGCAGACGAGGGTCGTCCAGGGCATAGATCCTCCAAGGACCGAGAAAGGGAACGGGTGCGCACTCTGGGCGCGATCCGGCGAGGCCGGAGATGGTTGCGGTTCGCATTGCCGACGTACGGCGTGAGCCGACCAACCTGGTCAGACAGGCGGTGGGCGAAGACGCCGTCATCGTGGGCAGCGAAGCCCGCGGGGTGGTGCTAAGCAGTCACAGAAGTGATAGGCCAGACCGTAACCGGCCTACCCAACAGCCCTGGTCAGATGGCCACAGGGCCCTGAAAAGCACAACGCCCGGCCCGGTGTCAGAGCCCGGGCCGGGCGTTGTTCGGATCTTGTTGGCCGCCAACTGGCGCGCCTTGATCTTGGAAAGCGCTGCAGACGCTGTTCAGCCTGGATGCCGGACGGGAGTTCCGATGGCCGTCAGGAACAGCTGGAGAAAATCCGTGAGTACGTCGATTTGATCATCTTCAACGAATGCGTATCCGCGTTCGGCAAAATAGTCCGCAATGCGCTCAGCGAGACTCCGGATCGCATCACGGTCGCATTCGTGCACGGTCGACGGTCTCGGCATCTCACCCGTGCGCCACTCGTGGATCCATTCCTCTACCTCGTGCTCCCACCAGACCCGGCCCATCTTCAGTTCGCCGAAGGGGGCCGGAAAGTCATCACGATCAGACAACTGCTGGATCCGCTGCCGCGAGAGCCCGAGGCGGGTCGCGATCTCCCACGCGCCTACCAATCGCAGAAATTCACCCAGGGCTGGTGCGGCCCCGTCCAATGTCGGTGCACGCCTCATAATGCCTGCCTACTCATGTGACTGAAGCAGCTCGTAGTGACCATGAGCGTTGTGCCGGACCGCGTGCTCCTGACGGTCGACGGCTTGCGGCATGGTCACCGCCGCGACGAACTTGCGCAACGCGTCGGGGACTTCGTCCGAATATGGCCGCAGGAATATGACGCCACGTCGCTCATCGAAGGTAACGCCTTTGATGGCGAGTGGAATACCGTCTAGATTTATCTGGACGTCGATTTCGGGCGTGAACGCGGTCAACGCCGACACAAGCTCTCCTTGAGTGAACATACATCTCTTTCCAGGACGTTGATAATTGAAATTCACGTGACGATGGCGACTCGCCATTTCCAGGCAGGACAATGCCCCATAGCTACCCGGCCGCGCGGAACAGTGATGGCGCTCCGACCTTTACGGCACCGACCAACTCGGGTCGACTGGCCCCGGGCTGACGCATTGGCAGGCGCAAACTGCGGGAAAAGATCACCACCGCGCTCTCCCTCCGCCAGCACGGACCTGGTGAACCGCAGGCCAGGCAACGACCTGTCGCGCTCGACGTCACATGCAGGTCAAGCGTCTCCTGCGCCTGCTTCAGCAAGCCCTCTGCCGATACCGCGTAGTACGTGTTCGCCGAACGCCCAGCGTCAATGCGTTGGCTCTCCATTTCTCGCCTCCCTCGTCATACGCCGCCCGGAGACCGAACCGCAGCGTGGCTCCAGGACGACACGCGTCGCAGTACAAGGCACCCTCAACCGGCCGGAACATGGCCGGCAGGGCGTCACCAGCCTCGGGAGCCGCGTTCGCCTCTCGCGAAGATCGTCTTCAGCACCTCAGTGGTGATCAACGGCTGACGCATCATCTGTAGTAGACAGGCTAAAACGAACTTCTATTTTCGTATAGCCATAATGCATGATCCACTTAGATAGTTTCACCCAAGGGTGTCCTACCAGCCATAATGGACGCCGCAACTTGCACAGACGGAGGAGAGCAGGGTGGCGAACCCCACGATTCAGCGACGCAGACTCGGCATTGCCCTCAAACGAGCCCGCGAGGCGGCTGGCAAGACCCAGGAGGACGCTGCGCAGGTCATGGACGCTGCATCATCCAAGATTTCCCGGATCGAGCAGGGCGTTTCGGGGCTACGCCTCACGGATCTCGGGATTCTGCTCGACTTCTATGGCGTGTCAGGTCCTGAGGCCGACAGCATGCGCGAGATGGCCAGAGCGGGTCGGCAGCGCGGTCGCTGGTCTTCATACCGGGAGTCGCTGCCCACCTGGTTCAGGCAGTACATCGACCTCGAAGGCGACGCGACAGAGATCCACTGGTATCACGCGGAGATCATCCCCGGCATCCTCCAGACCGAGGGCTACGTACGCACGCTCTATGGAGCTCTGCCCGCCGAGGCAGCCGAAGAGGCCGAGAAGCAGATCAAGATCCGGCTGGAGCGCACTGCGCTCGTCAATGCCGGAACCTCGGACCTGCTCTTCGTGCTGTCCGAATCAGCGCTCCGCCGGGCGGTCGGCAGCCCTGCGACGATGGTCGCCCAACTCGACCATCTGGTTGAGGTCTCCAAGCGCTCGAATGTCATTATCCAGGTCCTCCCCTTCCGGGCAGACTCCTACACAACCTCGAGCTTTCCATTCATCGTGCTGCGGTTCGGCTCCGATTCTTCATCGGACGTGATCTACACCGAGGACTACCGAGACGCGACCTACCTGGACAAGTACGAGGACGTCAAAGCGTATAATCGCCTGTGGGATGACCTTCGAGCAGCTGCGCTCGGCCCTGTAGAGTCCGCCCGGCTGATCGCTCGCGTAGCCAGTGAATTCAAAGAAGGTAGGTCGTAGTGAACACGCCAGACCTGACCCACGTCACGTGGCGAAAGTCCGTACGTAGCGACAACAACGGGGGCTCCTGCGTCGAGGTGGCCGATCTGTCCGACGGCGGCGCTGCTGTTCGAGACTCCAAGGACAAGGGCAACGGTCCCATCTTGATCTTTACGTCTTCCGAGTGGGACTCCTTCCTCGGTGGCGTTAAAGACGGCGAGTTCGACAGGGCGTAGCCCCGGGCGACAGCGACTTCGCAGGAGACAACAAGGCCAAGCTCCCACGGAGCTTGGCCTTCATCATGCTGTCGCCTGCGCCGCTGCGACCGCATGGACTGCCGTGACCACTGCACGACCGGATCAGCTGCAGCGCTGATTCTGGCGGTCTGCAGTGGCCCCACTCGGACGGGGCTGATTCAGGCGGTCGTCGCAACACTGCTGGTGAACGACTACAACGCCTGTCTCTTATACACCCATCAGCGACGGTCCGCCACGGCTTGCAGGACGCGCGGATCGCGGCTAGATGAGGTCGTTCCGTCCGCCAGCCCCGGAGTCGCCTCGGGCGTCTCGTACGACAGCTCACGCACTCGAGGCATGAGCGGACGTTCACAGCGGCGGATGGGTGGGCTTGGGCACCCACCGGTGTTTCTGTCAGCGGACGGCGATCGTGTGCGGCTGAGACATGGTCGAGTACATCGCTGGGATGAGGGCCGCGCCGGATTGCATCCGCAGACTGATCCGCCAGTGTCCGCGCGCACCGTAGCTTTCCGGCATCCCTTCGGAATGGAGGCCGGAAATGGTCACTCGTCGAGGAATGCTGAAGATCGCCGGTGCGGTCGGGGCTGCCGGGATCCTCGCGGCACCAGGTCGTGCCGTCGCCGCGAGCAGGTCGCAGACGGCGCCTGGGGCGTGGCAGACGACGCTGGACGGCATGGTCACCGTCGGGGCGGTCGGGGTGCTCGCGGAGGTCCACGACCGGGCGAGAGTGTGGACGGGTACGAGCGGCGCCGCCCGGATGGGCACCGGGCAACCCATGCCGCACGGTGGGACGGTGCGGGCCGGCAGCATCACGAAGTCGTTCGTGGCCACGGTGGTGCTGCAGCTCGCCGGGGAGGGGCGGCTCGGTCTCGACGACACCGTGCAGCGATGGCTGCCCGGATTCCTGCCGGACGGCGACCGGATCACGCTTCGTCACCTGCTGCAGCACACCAGTGGTCTGCACGACTACTCCAGGACAGACGCGTTCGCGGCGATCTACGAGAGTGCGGGCGGTGTGGAGCGGATGCGGTTTCACACCTGGAAGCCGCAGGACCTCGTGGCGTTCGTTGGTGATCGGCCACTGCTGTTCGAACCCGGGTCCGGCTGGCGGTATGCGAACACCAACTTCCTGGTGCTCGGCATGGTGATCGAGCGTGTCACCGGTACGCGATACGGCGCGGAGATCCGCCGCCGGGTGTTGTGTCCGCTCGGACTGGACCGGACGGCGGTCCCGGGCACCGACCCGCGTATGCACGCTCCACACCCGCACGGCTACGTTCCCGGCAGCGCCGACCCGGTCGATGTCAGCGTCTACAACCCGTCGGTGGCAGGTGCCGCCGGCGAGATTGTTTCCACCGCTCACAATCTCAACGTGTTCTTCCGGGCCTTGATCGGCGGCCGGCTGGTGCGCCCCGCCGAACAACGGCAGATGCTCACCTCTTGGCCGACGACGGTCGACTACGACTACGGGCTCGGTGTGATGACGCGGGTGCTTCCAGGCGGCACCCGGGTGTGGGGCCACCGGGGGTACTTCATGGGTGCTTATTGGACCGAGACATGGGTAGCCGAGCACGGCGGCCGGCAGTTGACCGTGTCGATGACACCATGGGGCGACGTCGAGCCCAAGCCCTCGATCGCCGCTCTAGCGCAGCTCGTCTTCGAGGGCACCGAAGGCTAGAAGGCCGCCGCTGTACAGGTGAAGCGATGCCCATATGGGCGAGGACGACGATACGTCCAACGGGACGCCGAGCGGACGTGGTTCCGGAGAACACTGACCCCACCGTGGAAAGGCTGACCAGCGCGTCGAACGCCAGTATCCCAGCCAGCAGCATCCACCCGAGTCGGCGACCAGAAGAAGGCTTCCGGTACAGGCGGCGAACCTGTACCTCAACCACCCGATCGCCCAACACCGGCCGCTATGTCCTCGCGGAGAAACGAATGAACCGACCGCAGCACCGCCGCTGACCGGCCCAGCTACCACGCCGCACATCGCGGCAGGTAAGTGAGATGCGCGGCCCTCGGCGTCCGGGCCCCCGCCGGCGGGCATGCAGCCTCGTCGGGCGCGCCGGGCAAAGGCGGATGGGAAAGCCCGTTATTAGCGTTTCGCTAACGACCGAAAGGGATGAGCCGGTTCGAGTCCGGTAGACCGGCGCGACCGCTCGGCGGCATGCGAGTAAGGGCTTGCAATTCTTCTTATCTTGACGGGTTCCACCGCTCGTGCACTGCAAGACTGGGGTAGCGCGGGTCCGTTCTGTAGTCGCAGTCGAAGTATTCGAGGTCACACCCAGGTCTAACTGACCCTCGGGGGATCCACCATGAATCGACGCCATGCGTGTCGACCTCCGCGCATATTGCCCATTCATAGGACCTCATCCCGGCAGGCTCGACATGCTCAAGATGGTGAGTTAAGAAGTGCAGCTTCTTGAAGTCTTCCAGCGCGGGCCCGTCAGGCCACGCCCGTAACCTCTTATGCCCCCTAGGCTTCACCTCGATTGCCAGGAAGTTCCCTGTGAGGTTCTGCCTGTCGTGGACGATGAGATCGGGACTTATCTTGACCGCGCCTCTCCTTTTCGCTCGTCGCCCCATCCCTACACGCTCATATTCATAATCAACAACCGCGTGCTGACCGAACACCGAGGCAATGCGGGGGCTGGCGTGAACCATCATGCGTCCTACAATGGCGCGTTCCGTACTGCGGGGGCGTGACCGTCGGGCAGGCCGTCCAGTATTCATATTGATCAGTGATGGATTCTCCAGGAAGACATCCTCATAAACCTGGTGGACGAATTCTCTCCACGTGACGGGAAGCTGATTCATGCGATCACCCTTGATTGATTCCACCCGGAGAACCACCTACCTATCGTAGGTGATGCAGAAGCTGGATGACGCACTCACATCGGAAGCGGATACCCGATCATGCGGCGTCGGCGAGCAACCGGGTGAACCGTTGGGCCGGGGTGTCCCAGCCGAGGATCTTGCGGGGGCGGTTGTTGAGTTCGGCGGCCACCGCGGCCAGGTCCTCGGTGGTGTGCACGCCGAGGTCGGTGCCTTTAGGGAATTACTGGCGGAGTAGGCGGTTTGTGTTTTCGTTGGAGCCGCGTTGCCACGGGCTGGCCGGGTCGCAGAAGTAGACCGGCGTGCTCGTGGCTGCGGTGAATCGGCATGCCAGCCCATCTCGACACCCTGGTCCCACGCCAGCGACTGTCGCAGTCCTGCTGGAAGGGTCGAGAACATGGTGATGAGCCGGTCGCGGAAATGTGCGGCGTTGCGGCCCTGTGGCAGGTGGACGAGGAGAACGTAGCGTGTGCTGCGCTCGACCAGGGTGCCGATGGCGGTCCGGTTGTGGGCACCCATGATCAGGTCACCTTCCCAGTGACCGGGCAAGGCGCGCTCCTCGGCGGTGGCGGGCCGGTCGTGAATGCTCTTCGAGCGGTCGGTGAACCGCGGTGCCCGTTGTTCGCGGCTGCGACGACGCTTGCGATAGGTACGACCCGTATGCAGCAGCGGCAAGCGACTGCGCGTCAGACCGCCGCGATCAAGCCGATATAACGCCTGGTAGATCGTTTCGGGCGTCAGTCGCAGCTCCGGCCGGTCGGGATGCTGCAACGGCAGGGTCCGGCAGATCCGCTCCGGGCTCCACCGTTGATCCAGCAACTCTTGGACCAGGCCGCGCAACTCCGCGTTGGTTCGCAGCTTCGCCGGCTTCGGTCGTGGGCGGCGGGCT
>KL571207.1:88432-90150 GCA_000715855.1 Actinoplanes liguriensis | reverse complement strand
GATGTGTATAAGAGACAGGCGGCGAAGGGGTGGTAGTCGCCGGTTACCGGGTCGCTGTTGCGGTTGATCTCTCGGCTGATCGTGGACGGCGACCGGCCCAGCAGCTTGGCGATCGCCCGGATGGAGCTGCCAGCTCGGTGCTCATCGGCGATGGTGATCCGCTCGGCCTCGGACAGGTAGTGGGCCGAGACAGCCTGCTTCGGCACAGCCAGCGGCGCATAGATCCGTTCTACGCCGACATCGCCGGAGCCCTGTTCGGTTGAGCGCGACTACGGCAGCAGCGGCACTCCCGTCAGCAGGGCGAGGGGGTGATGGTCCGGTTTTGCGGGGCCGGGTGCGAGCGGACCGAGCGGTCCGTGTTCGCCCGGGATCTCGCCGAGGCTGATGCGGCGTGGCGGTTGGCCGACGAGCCACCAGATCCGACCCGCGGGGCTGACGCCGGACTGTGTCACGCAGGTCGCGACCCTGACCCCGCCGGGCAGCCGATCGGCGAGCTTGGCCTGCAGGTGCTGCTCGCGGGCAGCGCTGGGCAGCGCGAACAGCACCGGATACGCGGGACCACCGTCGGCCTGCAGGCGTCGGTAGGCGCTGAGCTTGTCGACAAGACGGGGCAGGGACTCGGTGCCGCGGTCGAGTTCGAGGAAGAAGCCGGTCTCCCCCACTTCGTCGCGCCAGACCCCGTGCCCGTCGGGGTGCACGCGGCGGCCGAAGGCGGCGACCGTCGTACGCTCGGACCACCAGCGCACCAGGTCGGCTTGCGCGCGGTGGCGGGCGTCGACGAGCAGGTCGATGAAGAACTGGTTGGCCTGCAGCAGATGGTCCAGGTACGGGCTGGCATACGTCCGGTCCTGCCGGTCGCGCAGCGCTTTCGGGGTGGGCGGGTTTTCGTCGCGGGCCAGGGCCACGTACCGCGCGGAGAGCGTGCCGGGCACCCAGCAGGCCGGGGCCGGGTCGCCGGGCCGGTTGCGGACGAAGCGGTCGATGAAGCCGAGCCGGCGCAGCGCGTGCAGGCGGTGGCGGCAGGTCGTGCGGTGCTCGAACAGGACCGCAGCGAGCTGGTCGGTGGTCAGGGTGGTGTGCTCGTCGAGCAGATTCGCGATCGTGTAGTCGCGCACCCGTAGGCGGTGGGAGATGGTCAGAAGGCTGCTTCCCCGTTCGGGAGTTTCCCCTTCAGGAAACTGTCGGGGTGGCACGGCCGCGTTCATGAGGGCCTCCGAGCTGCGGTGATGGCGTTGCGGGGCCGGCCGCACCCCGGCCGTACGGGGCGGGGGTGCGGCCGGGGTGCCGACCGGGGTCAGGTCCGGGGCTGGGCCAGGGCTTCGCGCAGCGCGGCAGTGGTGCCCAGAGCGGGCCGTGGCGCTGCGGTGCGCAGCGTGAACGCCGCTGTCTCGCGGCCGGCGACGATGAGCCGGCCGGCGGCGGTGTAGGCGTTCAGGTGTGACAGATCGTGCTCGTCGAGCTCGGGCAGCGTGTGCTTGGCCAGTTGCACGGCGTCCTCCGGAGCGCACGAGAAGAACACTTTGTTGCGGGCGTTCGCGGAGATCGCGAGCTGGGTGTCGCGGGGCATCTGGGCAAGGTTCTGGTGCGCGAGCACGAGACTGAGCCCGTAGCCGCGAGCTTCGGCGAGCATGTCGGACACCGAGCCGGGCAGGTTCAAGAAGTTGTGCGCCTCGTCGATGTAGACGCCCGCGTCCCGGCGCTGTCTCTTATACACATCT
>KL571207.1:87300-88234 GCA_000715855.1 Actinoplanes liguriensis | reverse complement strand
GTGTATAAGAGACAGGGCCAGCACGAACGAGCCCATCACTCGGGCGGTCTCCTCGCCGAGCTGGCCTTTGGGCAGCCGGGCGAGCAGGATCCCGCCGTCGAGCACCTGGCGCATGTCGAAGCTGGAATACGGGGAGCCGAGCGTGTGCCGGACGAAGTCGCGCAGCAGCAGCGAGCGCAGCCGGGCCAGGACCGGCGCGATCACCGTCGAGCGCAGCTGCATCGGGCTGGTCTCGTACCAGCTCCAGTAGCCGCCGAGCCCGGCCGGGTCGTCGAGGCTCTGGGTGTACTTGCGGCGGAACTCGCGTTCGTTGAGCAGCTCCGGCACTTGCGTGAGGGTGGCTTTCGGCAACCGCAGCAGGGTGAGGCAGGCGACGCGCAGGGTGTCGTCGATGCGTGGCCCCCAGTGTTTGGCGAAGATCCGGCTGAAGATGCTGACCACGTTGTCGACCAGCAGGTCATGGTCGTCGCCCTGCAGCGGGTTGAGGGTCGGCCCGTTCGGCTGGTCCGGGTCGAGCAGCACCAGCCGCCGGGCGTAGGAGACGGGGATGCGGTCGAGCAGGTCGGTGACCAGGTCACCTTTCGGGTCGATGACGACGGTGCCGCGGCCGGCGTGGATGTCGTCGAGGATCAGGTTCAGCAGCAGGGTGCTCTTGCCGGAACCGGTCGAGCCGAGCAGGTGCAAATGGTGCCGGGCGTCGGCCGCCTTGAGCGCGACCGAGTGCCCGCCGACCTCGGCACGGCCGAGGACTTTGGTGTCGCGGCCCCCGGTGGCGATGCCGACCGGCGCCGGCATCGCTTTGGCCCGGGCTCGATCCAATCCGGGTACGGCGATGTCCTGCGGCAACGCGGCGAGCATCGCCACCTCGACCGGGGTGAGCACGAACCCGCGCCGCAGCCGCCGCCCGTTGATCAGCGGCTGTCTCTTATACACA
>KL571207.1:86856-87065 GCA_000715855.1 Actinoplanes liguriensis | reverse complement strand
CCGGATGACGTAGCCGGCGGGCGCGCAGCCGGTTGCGCCCGGTGAACGGCCCGAACGCGGTCGCGATCCCCCGTGCCAGCACGGTCAACCGCGCCTGGTCGTCACGGCTCGAGGCGACCGCGCAGCGCACCGCGACCTCCCAGTGTGGCCCGGCCAGCTGATCCATCGCGGCGCGCGCGTCGCGTTCGCGACTGTCTCTTATACACATC
>KL571207.1:83463-86601 GCA_000715855.1 Actinoplanes liguriensis | reverse complement strand
CCACCGAACAGCAGATCAAGAACGGACAGCAGCCACCCGGCCGGATCGAACAGGCTGCGTCCGGCCGGTCCGCCGCGCAGCGTGCGCACGCCGCGGATCAGTCGGCGCCGAGCCCTGCCGGTGGCGGGCCGCGCGAGGATCTGCACACACGCCGACTCGTCGGTCCGCAGACCGCCGGCGGCGCTGATCAGCGTGCGCAGCGGGTCGTTGCGGTGCTCGGTGCGCAGCGGATACCAGCCCGGCAGCACGGTCGTCAGCGACGCGCCTGCGGCCGCTTCTGCCTGCGGCAACGGCAGGTCGGCTGACCCAACACTGCAGGCCGCACCGGGCCACGCGCCGCGGATCGCGGCGAGGACCGGGTCAATGGCGACGGTACGAGGGAGCCAGACCACGATCCGCAACCGGCGCCCGTCCCAGCGGTACTCGTAGCCGGTGTAGCCGCGGCCCCGGCGCAACTGCCGGCGCCGGCCGGTGCGCAACACCTCGGCCAGGGTTGCCCAGAACACGGCGGCGCCGGCCGCGTCGACCACGGGCGGCGCACTGATCACGATCTCCCGCCCGCCGGTGGCCAGACGCCGCCCCCGTCGTTCGGCCAACACCAGGGCGAGCGCACCCGACAGGGCGGTCAGCGAACACAACAACACGACACAGATGGTGATCACGGTTGGCTCTCCCGCCGTACGGACGAAGGATTTTGATCGGGGTCCAGATCGCCGACGCAGAGCCGATGCTCTGCGGGCGAGGCGACCACCTGGAAACCGACGCGGTGGGTGCCGGACAGCAGCAGCGCTTCACCGCGACGCGAGGTCAGCAGGGTGCGGGCCTCGCCGGCGCTGAGCGCGAACGCGTCGCTGACCAGGTCGATCGCCTGCGGGGCCTGGCGCAGCAGCACCTGGGTGGCGGCGTTGGCGATGACGATCTGCCCGAGATCACTGCCCAGCACGTCCAGCACGTCCTGCGAGCAGACCAGCAGACCGGCCCGGCGCTTGCGGGCCTGCTTGGCGAGGCGGGCCAGGAAACGGGCGCCTTCGCCCTGCTGCATCAACGTCCACGCCTCGTCGACGACGACCAGCCGGCGCGGCGGGTCCGGGGCCGGGTTGTCGACGTCGCGCCAGATCGCGTCCAGTGCGAGCAGCGTCGCGGCCGGGCGCAGCTCGTCGGCGAGCGCGCGGGTCGACCAGCAGACCAGGTGTCCGGCCGGGATCGTGGTGGTCGGGCCGTCGAACAGCTCGCGGAACGAGCCGTGCGTCCACGGCGTCAGCCGAGCGGCCAGGTTCTCTCCCGCAGTGCCGTTCCTCCTGGTCAACGCGGCTGTGACGTCACGCAGCAGGGGAGCCGGGCGGTGCCAGGTGGCCGGGTCGGTGGTGATGCCGGCCTGCTCGTAGGCGGCGACGACCGCCCGGTCCAGGGCCGCCCGCTCAGCCGGGGGTGGTTGCTCACCCAACAGCACCGCGACCAGGGTGTGCAGGAACAACGCGCGCCTGGTCCGCGCCTGGTCCCGCCGGTCGTTGACGGGAATATCCAAAGGATTCAGGTGTACGCCGGCGGCACCGAGCACGATCGTGGCGCCGCCGACCGCTTCGGCCAGTCGCAGGTACTCGTTCTCCGGGTCGATCACCGCGACGTGCACGCCGTCGGCCAGTGAGCGCAGGATCTCGAGTTTGACGAAGTACGACTTGCCGGAGCCGCTGCGCGCGAGGACGACTCCGTTGGCGTTGTCCTGTGACCAGCGGTCCCACCAGACGACGCCGTGCGAGGACCGGTTCAGCCCGTAGAGCACCCCGCCGGCCGGGCCCGGATTGCCCGGCAGCGGGGCCGGCAGATCGGCGCCGGCGAGGGGGAACGCGGCGGCCAGGGCGCTGGTGTCCATCACCCGGCGCATCCGCAGGCCGTCGACGGCCAGGGGCTGGCGCCACGTCGCCGGCTGGGTGTCCAGCAGTACCGACGCGGCCGTCGAGCGTACGTGCGCGACCGCCTCCCGCAGTTCGTCCTGCGTGGACGCGGTGACGCACAGGTACAGGCCGACGCGGAACAGCTTGGACTCGCCGCGGGCGACCCGGTCGGCGAGCTCCGCGGCGTCGTCGGCGGCCGCCTCGGTGAGCGGGTCGCTGACCCGGCCGCGGCCGGCATCGCCGAGCCGGCTCGACTCCAGCTCCAGCCGGGCCCGCTGGCGGCGCAACCGAGTCGCGGCGGCCGGGGCGGTGAGCGGGTCGATGAACAGGATCACGTCGAGGCGGCCCGGCCAGGACAGCAGCGGTTCCAGCCAGGCCGGGCCGACCTCCGCGGGATAGCCGGTGACGATCAACGTTGCCGTGAGACCGTCGGCGACCTGGACGTGATCCGGGTGCTGGTGCAGGGCGGAGGGGCTGGGTAGCGCGCTTGTCGCCGTACCGTCGCAATCGTGTTTTGATCGTGGTTTCATGCCGCACCGCCGGTGATCGGATGCTCGGGCAGCGCCCGTGACCAGCCGGTGTCGGCCGGGGTGAACGGGTCCACCGCACAGGTCAGCACCGCCAGGGCGGCGCCGCCGTCGAGGACCGTGGTGCTCGCACCCAGCGTCGCGAGAACGGCGGCGGTGTGCTCGGCGTTGCGCAGCGCCTGCGCGCCCTGATGGGCGACGGTGATCGTGCGCCACAGCGGATCACGCTGCTCGGCGAGCTGGTCGAGAAAGCTCGCGTAGTCGCGGGCGACCGCGGCCAGCCCGGGGTGGGTGATCGTGTCGGCGGTGTCGCTGACCCGCTGAGCCTGCCGGGACAGGTCGACGCGGCGGGTGGAGACGACGATCTGCGCGGGTGCGGACAGGCCGTTGAGCCAGCGTCCGAACCCGGCGATCAGCGCGGCTTGTTCCTGCTCGGTTCGCAGACCGATGTTCACCGTCGTGCAGCCGACCAGGGCGACCTCGTGCGCGCCGGTGCTGATCACACCGGCGTCGGAGACAGTGATCGCGGGCTGCGGGCGGGAGCGTTTCGGCAGGCGCAGGTAGCGCAGGCCGGCCCACAGCCAGGCGTCCAGGCTCAGGCCGTCGCGGCGGCCCAGCGCGAGCGCGAACGCGGCGCCGGCCGGTGGGATCAGCATGCCGGCCACGACCGGCATCGGCAGGACCTGCGTCAACAGGTTGAACAGGCCGTAGCCCAGGAC
>KL571207.1:68656-83321 GCA_000715855.1 Actinoplanes liguriensis | reverse complement strand
CCTGCGTCAACAGGTTGAACAGGCCGTAGCCCAGGACCGCGGCGACCGCGAGGATCGCCAGCTGGCGGGCGGTCAAACCGTAGGCGATCTTGTCCGGGGTTTCGACGTCGGCGGGGATCCGGACCCGGGTCATCGGCGTCGCCTGTTCATGCCCGGCAGCGGGATTGCCCGGGTCACCTGCTGCATCACCGCGAACCGCAGCAGTCCGGTGACCTTCGACGGCCGGGACTGAAGTACCAGCCGGCCGATCCACGACGGGATCCGCAGCGTTCCCCACAACACGCACGCCACGACCAGCAGGTTCATTACCGCGCCGGGGGTGCCGGCCAGGCCCAGGGCGGGCAGGCTCGAATTCGGCAGCAGCATCAACTGCAAGGTGGTGTGCAGGGCGACGGCCTGCAGGACGACGGTGGCCGGCATGGCCAGGATCGCGCGCCACCACAGTTTCGCGATCGGCTCGGTCTGCACGGTCGCGTGCATGGCCAAGGCGATCGGGGCGATCCCGGCGAGCAGGATCAGCAGCCCGGCGCGGGTGATCCACTGGAAGACCATCATGAACGCCAGGACCGCGACCACCGCTGCGATGATCAGGATCAGTGAGTCCTCCGGGCTGCTGAAGCCGATCCCGTCCGTGGCCTGCACCACCGCCGCCTTCAACTGCGGCACCGGCGACGCGCCCCGCTCGCCGGCCAACGCCACGGTCAGTGCGTTGGCGGTGCCGGTGATCGTGGTGCAGATCGGCTTGGCGCAATTCGCGGCGATCAGGGCGATCACCAGACGTGGGATCAGCTCGCCGAGACCGGCCTGGAGCCATTCGCGGCCCATCACCATGACGCCGGTCCACACGAATGCCAGCACGAAACACGTGTCGACCACGCCCAGCGACGTCGTCATCAAGTCGGCGACCTGCGGCAGCGCGGTCACATCCGGAACGACGAGAACTGTCATCGACAGCAGCCGCCAAGCCAGGTCCAGACCGGCGAGGACCAGCGCCGACAACGCGCCCAGCAGGGGGCCGATAATCAGATCGGACATCACTTCGCCCCGATCAATCCCTTGAGAACTGCCAGGAACACCGGGGCCAGCAGGGCGATCGCATAGCCGAGCAGGGCGCATCGGAATGCGGTCTTGGCCCGCTCGACCTCGCTGACGGTGAGGAACAGGGTGGCGATCGCCGCGGCGATGCCGATCACCCAATTGCGGATGTTGGCGATGATCTGCGGCAGCTCGTAGACGGCGAGCGTTGTGACAGCGGGGTGGAACAGCATGGGCACCTCCGTCGGTGGGTGCGACATCGATCGATGCCGCATCCACCAAGGCGGTGCTCGGGCCACCCGACACCACCCGACGCGAACCCGTTGCCGGCCAACAGCGGCGGACTGTCCGGTTGCTGTTGGCCGTCGCGCACGGTTCTCGCTCGCCGGTTGGGACTACACGCCGGGTTTCTCTACGCGGCTTCGCGCCGGGGACGCAGCGCCACGAAAGTGAGCTCGCCGTCTCGGATGGCCTCGCGCAACCGCAGCTCCGCCTGTGTCCGCCAAGCCGACGCCAGCCGAACCGGCAGACCGAGCCGCTCCCCCGCCGCGGCCAGCGTCGCTCCCTCCAGGCGCGTGGCCGCGATCAAATGCGCCTCGTCCGCGTCGACGACGCCCACAGCCACTGCCCGGGCCAGCACGAAATCCGGATGATCTGCGGCGCGCACCGGCACCGACGGCCCGGGCGCGCCGGTGACCGGCAGCGGATGCCGCACCTGGGCGTCGCGAACCTTGCGGGCCGCCCGGATCCCGGCGTCGATCAGCCGGCCACAGACCCTCGGGGCGTCCACCTCCACGGTCCGCAGCGCCGCCACGAACCCGGTCAGCAGCTCGGCGTCCACGTCCTCGCGGTCGCCGGCCCAGCCCGTGGTCAGCCGGCCCGCCGCACGCCGCAGCCCTGGCATCGCCACACCGACCGCGCCGACCACCCAGCCCGGGCCGTCTTCGCGGGCACGTTCGACCAGGTCACGCCACACCAGATCGCGGACTTCGGGTCCGGTTCGGACGCTGAGCAGCAGCCCTCGAAGTCGATCCAGCGGCACGACCCCGGCAATCGCACCCGTGTCGTAGACCAGTGCCGTCGGCGGCACGACGAGCAGCGAAAACGCCTTCTGCGCCGCATCCAGCGGGGAGGACGGCCACGCTTGAGCTGACATTCGAACCTCGCGAAGGGATCAGGCACCGGCCCCTGCCGGCGCGAGACCCTCATCCGCGCACATCCGCCCGACAGCACCAGCCCGTTGGCCATCAGTTGCCCAACTGCTGTGTCGTGCTCGCCCGACGATGCGCCCGAGGCGGCTTCGGTCCGCGCCGGACACCAGGTGCCCTACGCGGTTGCTCGGTCTCCTCGATCTCGCGGATCGGGCGCAGCCGGCACGACACACCGGAGCGTTGTGCGCGGTATTGCACCGACACAGCTCGGGCATGGGAGCAGCGGGGCCGCCATCACACGGACGGGGGGCTATCGGACGACTTCGGTTCGCCGGGGAAGTAGATCGCTCATAGTAATCGCGCTACCTACGAGGGCGGTTGCCGCCGAGTGGAAGTTGATGATCAATGCTCGTTCGTCTCACAGCTCGTCGTTCGCTCCGTCTTCTGCTCGCGTCCTCGATCGTCATGCCGTGCTGGGCATCCGCCGAGCCGCCGCTTCCCGCTCACGCAATGGCCGCATCGTCGACTTCAGCGGCGCACAACGTCACAGCGAACACCGGCAAGCTCATCGAGAAGCGCCGGCGCCACCGACCCCTTTCGCTGCTGTGGGAGATATTCGCCAGTGCGGCAAGCGTCGGCGACGCCGGTTCCTGTAACTACTCCGGGTCGATCGCCGGTAATTCCGTGCCCACCGCCCGGATCGAACGACTCGAGTCGTTGAAGCTGTGCTTCAAGGGCTTCGCGCGCGATGACAGGCCTTCACTGCAGTTCCTCAACGGCAGCCGTACAGCCTGGAACGGCCGCGGTGACATCAACGAGCCGCGTGCTCGGACGTGGTCCTGGAACTCGGCTCAGATGGCTGCTCTGTTCCCTCAACCTGGCGTCTACCGCTTTGTCGTCACCATGGCGGGTGCGAAAGTTGCCGGCGGCAGGGTACTGGTGCAGCCCGCGACCGCACCGGAGGCCACGTTCTCCTACCAGGGACGGCCCGCAAGCTGTCTCACGTCGTCGAACCGGCTGCGTCCCGGTGAGACGCTGAGCGTCACCGCGGTCGGGTACAAGCCTGGAACCCCCATCTTCGCCAGCCTCTACGGCGACGAACACAACGATCGCGATCGCCTGCGGCTGCTCACCGACCTTGCGCCGGTGACGGCCAACCGACACGGCGAAGGCGTCCTGCGCTGGACGGCGACCTCCGCCGACCGGACCGGATCCCGTGTCGTCCTCGTCGAACCAGCCGCTTCTGGGCGGTCGCCCTGCTCAGAGAACAGAAACCGCTGCAGCAAATTCCGGATCGTTCCTTGACCCGCGTAACGGCGCCGAGAACGCGCCAGCCTGCGACGGAGCCACCGCCATCGCCATCCGGGTTCGAGCACCGCACCTCAGCGCTGGACTGGCTGGTGAAATATGCGGTCCCGCTGCTCGGCGTGGGCGGCGCCGTCTTGTTCGCGGCACTACGACTCGCCTACTTCTTCTTCTATCAAAGGCTGCGCGCCACGCCGGAGGAGGTCGGCTACGGCTATTTGGAGATCCTCTCTTCCCAGCTCGTCGGAACCGCCGAGCTGGTCCTCCTTCTGACGGCGGCCCTGGTTGCGGCCAACCTCGTCGTCCGTGCCCTGCGCAACGCCGGCGCCCGACAGTGGCAAGCCGTGGCGACGGCACCCTCGAGGGAGGCCATGACCCGACTCGTGCAGCGCTGCGGCTTGGCTGCCCTGATCCTGGTGCTGACCTGCCTGCCGATGCTCGCCTGGCTGTTCGGAATCGAAGCCGGCAACGGCACCACGGTGCGCAACATCTACCTACGTATAGTCCGCATTCCGGTCCTTGCGGTACAGGCCAGTCCCGCCACCATCTCTTGGACGTCGCCAGAACGGCAGGGGCTACCGGATCTGAATCAGCGGCACTGTCTGCTCTATCTCGGCGAAGCCGACGGCATAACCGTCTTCTACGACGTGAAAACAGAAGAAAGCCTGCGCATTCCATCCACCCAGATCCTGCTCAACCTTCCCAAAGTCGACAGTGTGCCCGAGAGCTGCCTGACCGACGGCCATTGATCGGCCTGGTTGAACGGGCAGCACGAGGCGCTGCGTAATGGGATCCCGCGGCCCGCTCGCGCGGGCGTTGATCGGCCGCTGGGCGCTCGACCTGCTCGTCGAGTAACCGTGGCGGGTGCTGGCAACGGTCGGCCACTCGGTGCCCACAACGTACTGACCACCTCAGGCGGCCGATCGGCCGCCGCGATCGCCGCACACCTGCGGGTCACGCGCTGGCCGGCTGAAAACTGCGCTGGAGGCACTACACCCCTGCTGTGATCGCGGCTCCCGCGATGACGACTTCCAGGCAGTCGCGGAACAGGTCGTCCACGGTGCGGCCGGGTTGGAAGTACTCGGTGATCGCGGCCACGACGGTCGGGTGCTGCTGGGTGAATGCGGCCACGTCGAAGTCCTTGAGTGCGTCAGCATCCGGCCGGGGGGCCTGTTCCTCGAGGACATGGCCGACCGTGAAGCGTTCGACGGTCAGGACGATCACGCGGGCCCGGCGTGCCGGGACACCACGGGCCACCAGGGTGCTCATCGCCAGTTCGGAGATCGCCGCCATGGTGCGGGACAGCTGGGCGGCGGAGATGACCCGGGCGCCGTCGGGATGGGCGAGCAGCGCCCGGCGCAACCGCTCGGCCAGCCCGCTCAACCAGGCCTGCCAGGGTTGATCCGGCTCCGGCCCGGACATGTCGGCCAACTGCTGGTCGAGGATCGCGTCGGCGATCGCGGTGAGCAGCGCCGCCTTGTTGGGCAGATGCCAGTAGAGGGTCGGGGCTTGCACGCCGAGGCGTGCGGCGAGCTTGCGGGTCGTCACGCCGTCGAGACCCTCGGCGTCCAGCAGAGCCACGGCCTCGGCGACGATCCGCTGTCGATCCAGCGCCAACTTGACACCTCCCAACACGACCCTACCAGTGTTAGAGTCGCTCTCTAACGGTGTTAGAGAGAAGGCGATGATGATGAGCGACAAGCACTCGTGGTTGCACCGGGCGACACATCGAATCCCAGGAGTCCCGACACACGCTGAGCAGCCGTCCGGACACCAGGGCACGGCCGTTCACAGCCGCTCGCTCAACCAGCGACGAAACCATCCACCCCGCCGCCCGGCCCGATTCCTGCCGGCCTGGCAGCGCCGGATCGCGACATTGTTCAACCGGGGGCTGCGATGAAGGCGGCGGTGCTGCACGAGATCGGTGGCGTCCCTCGCTACGAGGAATTCCCCGATCCCGTCGCCCGCGATGACGAGGTGGTCATCGAGGTCAAGGCCGTCGCGGTCGAGAATGTTGACAAGCGCATCGCGGCCGGCACGCACTTCGCCAGCCGGCAGTACACCGCACAGTTGCCGGCGATTCCGGCCTTCGACGGCATCGGCGCACTGCCGGACGGCACCCTGGTCGGGTTCGGCAACCCGCGACCGCCCTACGGCGCACTCGCCGAGAAGACGGTGGTGCCCAAGGGGTCGTACGTACCGATCACCGAGGGGATCGATCCGGCCGTCGCCACCGTGCTGGGCACGGCGATCACCGGCATGTCCATCAAAACCGGCGCCGGCTTCGTGCCGGGCGAGACCGTGCTCGTGCAGGGCGCCACCGGGGTTGCGGGGCGGCTTGCGGTGAAGGTGGCCCGGCTGCTCGGCGCCGGACGAATCATCGCGACCGGCCGCGACGACGACCAACTGCGCCAGGTTCAGGCGCTCGGCGCCGACGAGACGATCAACACTGCCGTCTCCGACGAAGCGCTGACGCAGGCCTACCTCGACGCCGAGCGGGATGGGTACGACGTTGTGCTGGACTTCCTCTGGGGCCGGCCCACCGAGATCCTGCTGCGATCGCTGGTCCCGCAGTCGTTCGCGTTCCGCAAGCCGACCCGGTTGATCCAGATCGGCGAGTCCGCCGGCGCAGAGCTCTCTCTGGCCGCGGAGAGCCTGCGCACCTCCGGAGTCGAGATCTACGGTGCGGCGAAAGGACTGAACCCAGAGACCATGCAAGAGGTGTACGGCCAGGTCGTGACCTGGACCCGGTCCGGCGACCTGACCTTCGACGTGGTGAAGGTCCCGCTCAGCGACATCGAGACCGCCTGGCAACGCACCGATCTGCGGGGCAGCAGACTCGTCGTGGTGCCCTGACAGCGGTGTCCTTTGCCTGCGAGGTGTGTCCCTCGTGCCAGCGAACTTTGTCCCGTGAGGGTTTGTGCCGGTAGCCCAGCCGCTCGGCAAGTCTGGACTTGGCCACGACGTCCAGGCTCGGCGGGAAGGCGCACGAGTAGGCGATGTTGCCGCTCATGCCGGCTTGGCTTCCCAGAGCGCGAGGGTGGCGCCGGTTGGGTCATCGATGACGGCCACTGCTCCTTGCGGGAGCTCGACGCGCGCCCGGACCACGGTGGCACCGAGCTGTGTGGCCCGTGCTACTGCCGCGTCGAGGTTGGCAACCGGCGCGTAGGGGATCCATTGGGCTCGGCGGTCGTCATCGGCGGCGAGCGCGGTCAGTCCGCCCCATGGGCCGTCCGCGCCGGTGAACATCGGCATGGTCGTCTGTCCGGCTGGCACGTCAACGATCGTCCAGTCGAACAGTTCGGTGTAGAAGCGTCGCGACCGGGCTGCGTCGCTCGTGCGGAGGTCCAGGAACACGAACGGATTGCTCATCACTCTGCCCTTTCCGGAGTCAAATCTTGGGACACGCGTCCCAAGTTAGGACACGTGTCCCGCATTGCGCAAGACCGGCAGGTACGCTCCGGTTCATGCACAGCCAGACGCCCGCAGAGGGACGGATCGCGCGAAACCGGCGGGCCAAACGCGGCCAGATCATCGACGCCGCTAAGGAGATCCTGGCCACCGAAGGTCTCGCCGCGTGCACAGCCCGAGCGGTCGCGGACGTCGGCCCGCTGACGAAGAGCGCAATCCACTACTACTTCAACGACATCAACGAGATCGTCGACCTTGCCATGCTCGCCCATGTCGACGCCATGCTGGAGGGCGTCCGCGACCGCGCCGGCAGCACCACCGACCCCGACGAACGACGGTGGGCGGTGATCACCGCCTACCTCGCCACCTTCACCGACAAGCCGCACGCCGGATTCCTATGGTTCGAGTACTGGGCCGACGCCAGCCGCCGCGAGTCACTCGGCACGGTCCAGCACATGCTCGGCCGGGTGCACACCCTCCTGCTAGACCTGCTCGACGATCTGCCGCCGGGCACCCGCGACCAGACCGCACACTCACTGCTGTCCTGGCTACTCGGGACCGTCATCCAACAACAGGTCCACCCGCGGCCCGCCACCGACCTACGCCACGAACTCGGCATGATCGTTCACGGACCAGCTGGACCGTGACTGCTGCCGGCCCGAGTGAGCCGGTGCGGCAGACAACTGCACTGCCGTTCCATCCCTTGGAGCTGGGCGAGGTAGCGCTGAGCGCTTTGTTCGGATTCGTCATCGAAGGCCTGCCTGATCCCGACAGCATCGACGCCGGCAGCGTTCACATGCATGTCTTCCGCGTCGGTGACCCCTCCGGTCAAGAGCAGGAAGCACGCAAAGCCGCTCACGAACAGGCGATGCGCGACATGGGGCCGCCCCGGATGTTCCGGATGGGCCCGGACGGCAAGATGCAAGAAGTCAGCTGGGACAAGTTCGAAAAGGACAATCCGCCCGCTTCTTAACAGCGCCCGCCAAGGCCTGTAGGGGCGGCAAGGCGAGCGCTCGCCCGCTTTGCCGCCCAAGGGCGACGAGGTCAGGACGCAGCTGTTCGAGCGCGCACCAGCCGTACGCCGGTCGCAAGCAGCCACACGAGCCAGGCGGCGTAGCCGGGCAACCCCACGAGGATGAGCCCTGAGCCGTCCGCGATCGCGCGGTTGGCCGCCCCGGTGGCGAGCAGCAGGCCTCCCCCGGCCACTGCGAGCAAACGCTGCCACGGCGGCGTCAGCAGGCTCGCATGCGCCGCCAGCGCAGCGCCGATGAATGTGACGCCGAGCGCCGGCAGCGTCAACGCGAAGGCTGCTGCATGCAATTGCCAGACGAGCTGGAACTCCGGGCTTGGCTCGGCGAGTTCGCCGGCGGACAACACGACACCGTTCCACAGCACGGCGTAGAGCGCGAGGACTGCCGAGAGGGTCGCGCCTGCGGCCACCGCAAGGCGCGACCAGTCTGCGCCCGCACGCCCGCGGCGCTCGACGAGCCCATGGAGACCGGTCAGGAACCCGAGCAGCAGCGGCAGGTTCAGCGCCTCCAGGCCGACCGCGATCGCGACCGCGACCCGGTGCTCCGTGTGGAAGGCGAGCACCTTTTTGATCGGGTCCCCGTAGCTTGGCGCTCCGGCCGAGACCACCACCGCGTTCTGGATCGCCACCGACGCTGCCAGCGCGATCGCCAGCGCGCCCACGACCCGCTCTCGGAGCGCTCGGGTCGGGGTCAGCCCCGTCGTTGCCGCCGCCTTGTTCACGGGCACGTGCAGGGATTCCGGTGCGGTGGCGCGGTTACGCGGTGATCTCATCTCTCACTCCCTCATTTGCGGTCGGATGATCGCTGCCACATCACGTCATTCGGCGGCGCAGGAACGGACGGGATGCCGTTTCGAAGGTTTTGTCGACCGTCCGTTCCGGTGATGTGAAACCAGATTGCTGGAGCGGCCGCATGCGCCGCTACGAGCCGATGGCGAGCCGATGTCGATGGCGGCGGGCCGAAGGTCTACACCTCGGATTCGACTTTGGTCGGATGCCGTAGGCCCCGACCCGGCCGTACCCTTTGATCGTGATGGCCCCGGCGGAGCCGCAGGATCGGAGCCCGCTGCCGGCGGGCGTGATCAGCGACGCTGACCACGATCCGGTACGCCCGGCCGAGCGCGCGGTCCGCGGCCGGGTGGTCGACGCCGGGTGTTTCCTGCTGGCCGCCGGCGTGGTGGGGCTGACCCTGGCCGACAGCCGCGCGCAGCACATCGCGCCGGGCATGCTCACCGTCGACATCGTCCTCGGCGGCCTGTGCAGTCTGGGGGTGTTGCTGCGCCGGCGCTGGCCGGTCGGTCTCGCCGTGGCATCGGGTCTGATCAGCGTCTATGCGACGTCCGCCGGGGGCGCGGCGCTCGTCGCTCTGTTCACCGTCGCGGTGCATCGACGCTTCGCGGTGGTCGCGCCGATCGCGGCTGGGTGCGCGCTCGTACCGTTCCTGACGCTGTTTGTTCGGCCCGACGTCCCGGTCGGGTCCCCGTCGGAGATCGTGCTGGGCGTCGTCGCCGGCGTCGCGGTGCTCGCCTGGGGCATGTTTGTGCGGGCCCGACGCCAGTCGCTGCGGGAGCGCGCTCGGCGGGTCGAGGCCGAACAGGAACTACGCGTCGCCGAAGCCCGCCAGGGCGAACGCAACCGGATCGCCCGGGAGATGCACGACGTGCTCGCCCACCGCCTGTCCCTGCTGAGCCTGCACGCCGGGGCGCTGGAGTTACGCCCGGACGCCGCGCCCGAGGAGGTCGCCCGTGCCGCCGGGGTGGTTCGCGACAGCGCCTACCAGGCGCTGGAGGACCTTCGAGAGGTGATCGGCGTCCTCCGCACCGGTGCCGACCGGTCCGACGAGACGCCGGAACGGCCGCAGCCCACTCTGGCCGACCTCCCCGGTCTCCTCGACCAATCGCGTCGCGCCGGGATGCCGGTACGGCTCGACTGGCAGACCGACGCGCTTTCGACCGTACCGGCCGGTGTGGGGCGCAGCGCGTACCGGATCGTGCAGGAAGGGCTGACCAATGCCCGCAAGCACGCCCCCGACGGCGAGGTGGCCGTCAATGTCCGAGCAGCTCCGGGCGACGGCGTAACCGTCGAGATCCGCAATCCGTGTCCGACGGGCACCGGCGGTGGTGCCGCAATTCCCGGCGCCGGCATCGGCCTCATCGGGCTCGCCGAACGGGCCGCCCTCGCCGGCGGACGACTCGAACACGGGCCCACCCCGGCCGGTGAGTTCCGGCTCTGGGCCTGGCTACCGTGGCCTACCCTCTGATCGCGGCCAGGGTCGGTCCGTGGTCCGGCTGGGCAGAGAAGAAGGAGCCCGACGTGAACGCAGCGGTGCGGGTCCTCATCGTCGACGACGACCCGCTCGTGCGGGCCGGCCTGGCGATGATCATCGGCGTCTCACCCGACCTGACCGTGGTGGGCGAGGCCGGCGACGGAAGCGAAGTAGCCGCCGCCGCCGACGCCTACGCCCCGGACGTGGTGCTGATGGACATCCGCATGCCCACCCTCGACGGCCTCGCCGCCACCGAACAGCTGCGTGCCCGGCCCGACCCACCCGAGGTCGTCATCCTGACCACCTTCGACGCCGACGAGCACGTCCTGCGCGCGCTGCGCGCCGGGGCGAGCGGCTTCCTGCTCAAACACACCCCACCCGCCGAGATCCTGCGCGCGATATCGCGGGTCGCAACCGGCGAACCCATCCTGTCACCGACCGTGACCCGACAGCTCATCGCCCACGTCAGCGACACCGGCGCCGCCGCCCGGCAACGGCACGCCACCACGGCGCTGGATCAGCTCAGCGAACGCGAACGCGAGGTCGCCATCGCCGTCGGGCGAGGCAAGTCCAACGCCGAAATCGCGGGCGAGCTGTTCACGAGCGTGGCCACCGTGAAAGCACACGTTTCCCGCATACTCACCAAACTCGATCTCAACAACCGTACTCAGGTCGCCTTACTCGCCCACGACGCCGGCCTCACCGGCTGACGCCGCGCGTCCCGGGACCGCACCAGCCGCAGACGACACCGCGACGACATCCAAGCACCCCTCACTACCCGGCCCACCAGCACGAACATGCCGTCGATCGCTAAGGATCACCCGCATATCAAGCAGAAGAGGGCGTCAACGATCATGCGTCTTTTGCGGTGCGCATGCGAGGTCGTGCATCCGCCGGAAGATCGGCCTGAACGCGGAGTCGCTCGGCTCGGGATTGCGGGCGACGACTGCTGTCCCCAGCACGGCGCCATAAACGGCGATACCCGTTACTGATCTTGGTGTCGCTCGGGTCCCCGGCGTTCAGTCACCGCCCGAATGCCATCCTGCTGAGGTGGTGAACGTGTCGATCGAGACTGGTGCAGATGATCCTGCGGCCGTGGTGGTGATGGTGCAGGCCCCGACGTGGCAGTTTCATTTCCGGACTCATCTGAGCGATCTCGCCCGGCTGAGCTCGATCCGCGACGCGGACTGGACTGCCCGGCGCGCGCTGCACGTCGGCGAGGCCGGAGGAATCCCGGTTCACTGGTGTGTCAACGCTGACGCCACGGTCTCGGCACTGATCGGCGAGGACGACGAGACGTGGCACATCGCTTTCGTCATGCCCGTCGACACGGTCGACCGGCTCGCGGCCGAAGCGGCAGACCTAATTCCCCCGGCGGAGATAGCTGCACCCCACCCCGGCCAGTTCGAGATGTTCTGACGCTACGTTCTTCTCGCAGACGGAGAAGGTCGATCGGCCGCGTGAAGTGGGTCGCGGTCGGAGAGCAGCAAGAATCTCGGACATGGCCGCATTCTTCGCTCGCCCCGGTGTTGAACTTCGTCTACCGCTCTCCCCCGAGCCCGTGCTGGAGAGCTGGAACTCCCGTGACCATCCCGACCAACTGCGGCTGCGGACATACCTGGACGCGGTCGCCGCACATCTGAAGGTCGAGAACTGGAACCCGGAGCAGCCCCGCGCGGTGGAACTCACCGTCGGGCTTGCGGACTCGACGCCACTGGATCGCGGCGGACGAGATCTCGACAACTACCTGTATCCGCTGGCGCGCAGATTCGGCGCTGACCGCATCGCCGCCGTTTTCGGCCGAAAGGTTCACCAGCGCGGCTCCACCATCGCAGCCGCAGACGCCGTGCTCGCTGATGAACCGAATACGCCGGCGTCACTGTCGGTGCGAACCTCGATGTCCACACAGTCGGAGGCTTGGAAGCGGGCTATCCACCAGGCATGCATCGACGCGGTTACCGAACCTCTGCCGCCCGGGCCCGTCGCATTGCAACTGGTCTTCGGTGTCGCCAGGCACCGCAACTGGGCCACCCTCTGGAAGCCCGCGATCGACGCGCTCGGACCGGTGCTCGGCATACCGAATCCGAATCGGCCCTACCGACCTGACGACGACAGGATCGTCGACCTCGCACTGCATCGGCACCTCGATGACGCGCTCCGCCACGACGTGACGATCGAAGCATGGTGGCGTTCAGCCGACGCCTGATCCGGCGGTGGACATGGGATCAGATGGCGACGGCCCGGCACAGTTGGTCTGCACCGGGGCCGCCCAGCTTCTCGATCCGCGTGACGCGTCCGGTGAGCAGGAGGAACAGGTCGGTCATGGCTCCTGTCACCTCCGTGCTGTCCCCGGTGGACCAGTCGTGGTCGGTCGCGGTCAGCCGAAACGTCAGCGGCAGCAAGCGGAAGACTTTCGCACTCCCGCGGCCGCGGTAGGACACCACCCGGTGAGCCGCGTCCGCCACCTCGGCGACGGGGATGGAGATGTCGCGGCCGAGCGGCATGGTCATGCCGAGGGTGTGGCCAACGGCGTCGATGAGCGATTCGCGGCAGGTCAGACCCGGGAACGGGCGGTGCACACCCCTTGGTCCCCGTCCCCGCTCTACCTCTTCCAGGATCGATTCGAGGTATTCCCCCGTTGGGAAGCGGGCCCGTCACCCGAACAAGTGCACTTCCTGGCGCACGAGGACGTCGCTCTCAAGGCGTACGCCGAGACTCGGGTTCGGTACCTCGGCACAGTGCCCGAACAGCAGGCGTTCAACCAGATCGGCGAAGCACTGCCGGCCATCCTTCTCGCCGGCCGAGTGGTGGGAACCTGGAGCTGGGAAGTTCGCCGCCGGATGGTGCGATGCGTCTACCACCGCACCGGTGCACGGCCACTGAACCGGACCGCCATCCGGGCAGCCGCTATGCGGTGTGACGGAAGGACTCCGCCGTGGTTACGACGGCAGTCCGGTGAATCGCACGGATGCCTTCGCGGTGCCGGAGCTGATAGCGTCCGCGACGCCCTGACGTCCAACCCGAGGCAGGCCGATGCTCCCGCTGCCCAGTGCCGCGACACTGCCCGACATCCAGCGCTACGTCGCCGAGATGGAGAAGGAGCGCGGATTCGCCGATCGTAGCGTCATCGACCAGTGCCTGCTCCTGGGCGAGGAGGTCGGTGAGCTCTTCAAGGCCGTTCGCAAGTCCGAGCATCTGTCGGTCGGCAGCACCTCGATCGTCGGCACGGTGGACGAGGAACTCGCCGACATCATGATCTTCGTGTGTGCGGTTGCCAACCGTTACGGCATCGACTTGAGCGAGGCGCTGCGGAGCAAGGAAGAGTTCAACGAGCAGCGCGTCTGGTCGTGACCTCACCCCAGCCCTTCCACTCTGGTCCCGGTGTCAGGCGTGCGGGCGGGGCCTTCGCGGACGTTGGACTGCGGCGATGCGGGAGCGGACGTCCTCGTTGAACGGGTCGACGCTGACTGCGGCTCGCAGCAACTCCACCGACTCGGGTGGTTCCGCACGGTCGGCGAGATCCACGTAGGCCGTCAGAACCTGCCGCCGCAGACTCTCCCGGGCCGGGATCGCCCACGGCCAATCACAACCGAAGAGCAATTCGCCGGCGTACGCGTCAACGACCGCCCGCTGCGCCCGGCCCCGCTCCCCCACCGTGATCGCCTGCTGCAACCCCGCGATGGCGGCGCGCAAACCGTGCACGTCGACGTCGACCGCGCCGGTGAGCACGTAACGACCGTCCTCGTGACGGAGCAGCTCTATCGCCGTACGGGAAATCAGGTCTTTCCGAAGTTCGCTGACCGTGACGTGCAGCCGGTTGGCGATGGTGGCCGGCCGCAGACCGGGCCAGATCGCGGCGGTGAGCTCGTGCCCGCTCGCGCCGCCCGGATGCAGGCCGAGGTAGGCCAGGACCTGCAGCCCGGCGGTGCGGCGCACGCTCACCGGCTGTCCGTCGACGGTCAGTTCACAGCCGCCGAGCAGGCGTAGCCGGGCGATTGCCGAGCCCGCCGCTACCGGCACCGGTTCCTCCGGCCGGGCGAGGGTGAGCAGGTGAAACAGGTCGGCGGCGGCGCGCGGGTTGAGCACGCACAGCCGCCGCCCGTCCTCGATCAGGCCGCTCGCGCTGACCTGCCAGCGGGCGGCCGCATTGCCGACCCGGGTGTCGGCGTAGGACAGCGCGACTTCGCCGGCCCGGGCCGGGCCGAGTTCGTCGACCGCACGCAGTCCCGCCGGCAACGGTCCGCTGCGATACGGGTCACCGAGCATCTCGGCCAGATCGGCCCAGGTCATGACCACCGTCTGGCCACCGAGCAGCAGCGTGATCAGCCAGCCGCGCACCGCGTCGCGGGCACCGGGTCCGGCCAGCGCGACGCCGCCGGGCGGCAGTTGCCCGATGAGCGGAGCAGGCGGCGCATGGGGGTCGAGCGCACTGGTCAGCGCGTTGACAGCTGTCTCTTATACACATCT
>KL571207.1:62448-68495 GCA_000715855.1 Actinoplanes liguriensis | reverse complement strand
GGCGCAACCAGACGGCGGCAGCGGTGGTCGCGACCGCCTGCCCGACAGCGACCGGCACCCAACCGGCGCCGTCGGGAAGGCTCACGCCCTGCGCGCTGATCACGTCCTGCGCCGGAGTCGCCGCGGCCACGGGTGCGGCTGGCGCGGTGACGGCGACGACGGCCGGGCCGCCCAGCACGATCGCGCCGGCCATCGACCCGGCGGTCACCTGCGACGGTGTCGGCATCCGCAGCCGGGCCCGCGCCCGCCGGATCCCGCGGCGCACCAGCGCGGTGCTGAGCAGCAACCACACCAACACGACCGGGATCGCACCCAACGCGATGATCGTGCCCGCGCTCATCGGCCCGCTCGCCATGATGTCCGCCAGGCTCGGCGGATGAGCGAGCAGCCAGAGCACCACCAGCACGGGCGGGCCGACGACGACGGCGAGCGCGACGATCGCCCGGGCAGCGCGGATCACCGCAGTTGTGCCCACAGCCGCTGCGCCCACCAACCGGTGACCGCGAGCGCGACCGCGACCCCGGCAAGGTTGGCGGTACGCCAGTCAGCGATGAAGAACCCGAGCCCGCCCAGCGCCACCGCCGCAACCCACCGCAGCAGCGCGATGCGGAACAGGATGAGTGCGATCCCGACCCCGACCAGCGCAAAACCGGCCCGCTCGGCGATCAGGTAGAGCACGTGCAGCTCCGGCACGTGCCGCGACGTGATCGTGTACCCGAAGACCAGGTCACCGCCGCCGATCATCAGTACCGCCGCCAGCGGCAACCCCTCGGTCAGCACCGCCGGGCGCCTGCGCAGCAGCACCGTGACCGCGATCGCGATCAGCACGCTCGGCAGGATCGGCAGCAGTGCCCACCGCAACTGCTTGCCGTATGGCACGAGGAAATACAGGCTGGCGATCACCGCGTACAGCGCGCACACCGTGCCCGCGACAGCCACCGCGGTGAACATCCCCGCCGACAGCTGGCCCGCGCCGTCCCAGCGCCCGCGCAGCCGCTGATCACGGGCCAGCACCGCACCCGCCCACGGGCCGAACGTCAAGCACACCGACAGCGCCAGCACACAGGCGATCGCCAGCTCACCGTAGTTCGCCCACACCCACCACGGCCGCTCGTGCAGCAGCCGCGAACCGCTGAACTCGGCGGAGAACACGAAATGCGCGAACAGCACCAACGACAGCAAGCCCGGGACCAGCAGCCCGACCATGGCCCGTACCGACGGCGCCGGCATCTGCGGCGAGACAACCTCCGCGGCGGGCGTTCCGGACGCATCCGCGGCACCGAGCACCGCGGCCGCACCCGGCATCGGCACCACCTGAACCGGCACCGCCAGACGTTCCTGCAGCACACCGGGCACGGCGGGCATGTTCGCGCCGGCACCGACGACGTAGACCGCGGCCAAGTCGGCGGTGGTGAGCTCACCCGCCTGCACGGCAGCCGCCGCCAGGTCCGCGGCACGTTTGAGCACCGGTAGCGCGGTAGCTTCGACCTGCTCGGCGTTGATCACGACCGCCGGTTCGGGCGGCGGCATCGACACCCGCACTGCCGCTTCGAAAGAAACAGCTTCTTTCCCCGTACGGACATTGGCCAGCACCGGCCACGACGGCGCCACACCCAGCATGCCGGCCAGCAGCCCGTCGATCGCCTGACCGCCCGCATCCGCATCGAACAGCGTCGACAGCAACTCGAAGCCACCCGGCCCGCGGCGCACCACACTCGCCTCGACAGTGGCACCCAGGTCACAGACCAGCACGAACGCACCCACCGGCAGCTGGACGCCGGACAACACCTGATGATTGGCGGCCGCGACCGGCGCCTCCACCAGCGTCGGCATGCCCAGCCCGGCCCGGCTCGCCGCCTTACGCATCCACAACCGGCGCCGCGGTCCCCACCCGGCCGGAACCGTCAGGCGCACGTCGGTCGGCACCTCACCCAGCACCGCGGTGGCCTCGGCCGCGACCAGGCTCAGCATGGCCGCAATCAGATCTGACACCTCGATCTCACGCCCGTGCCGGGTGATCGTGCCGGTCCCCTCGCTCAACGGCGCACCGACGAACCCGTCGGGGTCGGTGAACCCCTGCCGCCACGCGGCGCTGCCCACCGTGATCTGCCCGTTGACATCGACGTGAGCGACGTTCGGTGGCTCGGGGCTGCCGTCGATCGTGAGCCCCTGCCACGACCGCCCGCTTCCGGCGATCACAGCGCGAGTGCAGGCGGTCCCGTAGTCGACCGCCAGCCGCGGCCCCCCGAACTGCATAGATCACAGTCAAACAGACGCAAGCCGATACGTCAGCCCCGCGCCCAGCGCGGTATGAGTGGACGAGCAGTGCCGGTCGTGGCGCACCGTTGTTTCACGACCGTGGCACGGCCGCACTGCCGAGTGTCCCTCTCCGATGTCCGAGCTGACTTCGCCCACCGACCGGGGAGGGCGTGGCCTACTGACCCGACTCTTGTCAGGGTTCCTTGACAAGCGGAATCTGTCAGGCCACCCTGACAGCATGAGCGCTGAGAAGTTGCCGGCCGACCTGGTCGGCCAGATCACCAACAAAGATCCCGCTCTCGGATTACAGGCCGTCGTCGCGCTGCGGCGCCTGCTGGAAGAGCTCGAGCGCGTGCACGTGGACAACGCCCGCGACCAGGGCTGGACATGGCAAAGCATCGCAACTGCTCTGCAGGTCAGCAGGCAATCTGTCCACGAAAAGCACGCGACGCGCCGCAAGAGCACAGGCAAGGAGGACTGACATGTTCGAACGATTCACCGAGCTCGCCAAACGGGCCGTGGTGGCCGCCCAAGACGCGGCCCTGTCCATGGGTCACGACTTCATCGGCACAGGGCACCTGCTGCTCGGCCTGGCCCAGACGGCAGGCCCAGCAGGCGAGGCGCTGCATCAGCACGGCGTGGAATTGCGGCAGGCACGAGAGGAGATTGCTCAGGCGCTGGAGGAAGCCGGCATCGCCGCGACCGGAGGTCAGCCGGCTAAAGACGCCCTCGCCTCGATCGGCATCGACGTTGCCGAAATCCAGCGCCGCGCCGACGATTCCTTCGGCCCCGGAGTCTTCCGCTTCCCGCGGCCTCCGTTCACTCCCGGCGCCACGAGGACCCTGCAACTCACTCTGCGCGAGGCCACCGCCCTGGGGCACCAGCACATCGACACCGGGCACCTACTGCTCGGGCTCCTCGCCGAAGGCGAGAGCGTCGCCGTCAAGGTTCTCAACGCACTCGACGTGGACACAGAAGCTCTGCGCGAAACGGTCCTGACCCGCATGAATCAGCAAGCCGTATAACCGGCAACCAGCCCCGACGGCCCGCGTGGAGGTGGCCGCGCAGCCGGCCCCGGGACGACCCAGCCGAGTTGCTCCACCCGGCAGTCCGATTCGATGCGGCCCGGTTGGATCTCAAGAGCAACGGTGCCGGTGGGTGCTTCGGAGCCGCCGCCAAGCCGCCCGCCGGAACGCCGTGGCAGTACACCGCCTCAGCGGAGCGGCCTTGGCCGGCGGCAGCGGGCGGCGTACCGGTGTCGAAGGTTCTGGTTGCACGGCGAGGCTCTTGCAACAGAGGGGCGCACCAGGCCCGCTTTCTCCGAAGAGAACACATTCTCATGTCGATGGCAGTGCATGCTCGTGGGACTATCGAAGAACATCGGGGGCGCCAGTGAAGGACAACAAGATGAATGACGCCGGGTCAATTTCTTTCCTGAGCAGATTGTCGGCGTGGGTTGACTCGGACTGGGCAGCGTACGAACTCGCCGTCTCGCTGGGAGCGCTGCCGGCGGACTCCTTCCTTGAGTACAAGGGGGTGTTCTGGACGGTCAATCCTCTCGGGGACGGCCTTCACAAAGCCCTACTCGCTCTTGTAGACGCTGGATTGCTCGAATACGACGAGGACGAAAGCCGCTTCCGCAGAAGGCCGGATGAAGAAGGCTGACCCAGCCGGGATCACGTCGCCGGAACCGAAACGCACGCGGGACGAAACGGTCAGCGACAACGGTGAGTGCCACGCTCTGTCACCGGCAGATCAGAGTGCCTGGCTCATCTCTGACCGGCGCGGAGCACTGTCCCATGTCCAGGACGTCTGCTGGGGCAGACCGGGAAGACTCGCGCGGCCGGTGGCCCACAGAAGCGTCGGCCATGGCGAGCCGTCCGATGGTGCCGAGGGAAACAGCCGGCGCAGAGGTCCCGTGCACAGGTCGGCCGGCGGCGACCAGGTCAGGTTCAATCCGATCGCCACATCATGCGTGTGGACCAGGACCTCGACGATGCCCATCGCGGCGAATCCAGAGGTGTCGGACGGCCCGGACGGATGGAACGACACTCGGTCCGGCGGTGTGGCAGCGACTGTGGCGGCCATCATCGCCCCGCATGTCTCGAAGACCTGCAGCAGCCCGGACGGCCCCGAGACCGGGTCAACGAAAATCGTCAGGGGTGGGCCACCTGGACGGCGTCGCTGCCAGCCGAATGGCACATGGGTGGTCGTGGACGGGTTGGCGGGGCCGAGCTGGCCGGCGTAGGCGAAGAGGTCGTCGCTCATATGCTCGACCGTCTCCCAGCAACTCCACTCCAATCCACCGGCTGGGTCGTGCCAGTCAAGTTGGGTGGCTGCCGTAAGGGTCTCGCGGGCAAGCCCGACAGCGCGGGTTATGTCGTCAGCGATCACCTCCCCATTTACCGGCCATGGTGATTCTGGTGCAACGTATTTCCGTTCCCGCTTTCGCCACGCTCTCCGCGCTGATCACCAAGTGGTGCTCGCTCCTGCGATGACAGGTCACATCGGCCCGGCCCGGCCCGGCTCGGCGCCGACGGCGACCGGGACGTCCGGAGTCGAACACGGCGTCGCGCAGCACCCACCTCTGCACCTGAGACCCGAAGGTCCCGGGCGGGCGACGGCGGTAGGAGTTTGTAAGGGTGCTGTCAGGTGCCTGGAGCAGCCAAAACCGCTGTACCGGATCTAGCGTCCCCGGCAAGGAGGAGCCACTCAGGGCTCCGGTGAACCACCGCTGGGGGACCTGTCGTGCGCCTCGGTTTGACTCTGTTCGTCATTCTCGCCGGCTTCCCGGCAGGGCTGGTCGCGCTGGCCGGCTCCCCACTGCCCAGCCGCACGCCCACCTCGGCCGACCTGGAGAGCTGGTTCGCCGACCCGACGGCCCCACAGTTCCTGCCCGGCTTGCTGGCCGCGCTCGCCTGGCTGTTCTGGGCCCTCGCTGCCGCAGTCTCGATCCGGCTCGCCGCCGCACGCTGCGCCCGGCGGCTCAGTCGCTTCGTCCAGCTCCTGCCGGGCCCACTGCAGGGCTTGGCCGCCACCATTCTCGGCGCCGCCGCCGTCACCGCCGCCTACTCCCCCGCCTCCGCCGCCACCACCGATGTGCCTCTGCCGCCCCGGCTCGACCCCGACGAGGTCTTCGACCGCGCAGCGACCTCGGGCGACGCTCACGCCATCAAGTTCGCCGACGCCGCCATCGAGGCCTGGCACGCCGGCCCCGACCCCACCCTGCTGCTCGCCGCCGTCCACGCCACCAACCTGATCGGTCCGGCCTGATCACCCGGCAGGCACGATCGGCCGACCCAGCCCCGCCGACCCGTCACGCCGGCTGAACGCCCCCGACCGAACAACCACCCTGACTACCAGCCGCCGACACTCGGCCGGCAGCCACGGCGCTAAACAGCCCGAAAAACAACCCTCACCACCAGCCGCCGACACCCAGCCGACAGCCACGGCGCTAAACAGCCCCAGAAACAACGTTCACCGCCAGCCGAGCACGCTCAACCACAGTCGATCTCGGAAGGCCATCCGCATCAGCAGGACCCGACCGCCTGACGCGAGCGTCGGGCACGGGCGTCGGGCACGGGCGTCGGGCGCGGGCGGACGGCGATCATCAGGCCGGGCGCGGCTGGGTGGCGGCGATGCGGTCGCATGGACCCAACATCTGGACTGGTCCGTGGGACAGCCGAGTTCGCTCGACGGGTCGCACCCCACCGGCGCCGACTCCGCACGGCATCCACACGCCCGCTCCCGCTCCCGCTCGGCGGCTCAGCGGCTCAACGGCTCGGCCA
>KL571207.1:61166-62109 GCA_000715855.1 Actinoplanes liguriensis | reverse complement strand
GAATGCCAACCACTGCGCATGCCGCCGGCAAGCACGCACCCGCTCGCTCGAACGCCGGGCAGCGTCGGCGCCGGGCGTGGCGGAGGCTCTGGGGGTGACCGCCTACCACGCCCGGCGGTCGCCGGGCGGCCTCGAGTGGCAGGAGGTCGCGCGGTGGACACGGGACCGGGCTGTTGCGGTTGGTGCGGGCTCACGACGTACCGGCAAAGGAAGAACGAGCCGCACGGAGCCGGCGCCGGACCGCTGGTTCTGAGGCCGGGTCAGTCGGCGAGTTTGAAGAGCAACACCGTCTCCCACTTGTGCATGTCGGGCTGCTCGGCCGGGTTGGTCATCAGGATCTCGAGGCGCGCGTTCCACCGCTCGCCGGTCGGTGTCGGTGTCATGTCCCAGGTCAGGCCGTTGCGCTGGCCCCAGTCCAGCAGGCGCGCGGTGATCGCCATCAACTGGTCGGGGTGGCCGACGTGGCTGACGGTCGCGTAGCGGCCCGCGGGGAGGATGTCCATGAAGTCCGGTGGCTCGACCGGGACACGGCCGGCGACCGGGATGCCCGCCTCGACGACCATCTCCGCCGCCATGTCGATCATGCGGTAGCGGAAGAACGGCGCGCCGGTGACTCGGGCTCCGCGCTGCGCCAGGCCGGAGAACATGGTGGGCAGATGGTCGGCGACGCGCGCGAACTCGGTCATGGTGATCGATTCGCGGCGCCCGACATACAGCTGCTCGGCGCATTGGACGATGGTCGGTTCCACGCGGACCAGTCTCACAGGATCGGCGCGCCCGCGCACGCCCGGTGACGAGCCCTGTGGATTGTGGATAACGCAAAGCCCCGGCGGGAAGCTCCCGCCGGGGCTTTGACCAGCTCTATCTCAGTTCGAGCGCTCGACCGGGGCGGCCTGGCCGTCGGTGCCGGGCGTGCCCGCGTTCGCCTTCGGCTTTGCGTCGA
>KL571207.1:58194-60925 GCA_000715855.1 Actinoplanes liguriensis | reverse complement strand
CTGCGCGGTGATCGGGGTGGGCGCGCCGGTCAGCGGGTCGAAGCCGCCGCGACTCTTCGGGAACGAGATGACCTCGCGGATCGAGTCGAACCCGCCGAGCAGCATGCAGGTCCGGTCCCAGCCGAGGGCGATGCCGGCGTGCGGGGGCGGGCCGTACTTGAAGGCTTCGAGCAGGAAGCCGAACTTGTCCTGCGCCTCCTCCGGGGTGATGCCGAGCAGGTCGAAGACCCGGCTCTGCACGTCACCGCGGTGGATACGGACGCTGCCGCCGCCGATCTCGTTGCCGTTGACGACGATGTCGTAGGCGTAGGCGAGCGCCTTGTCCGGCGCCGACTCGAAGTTGTCGAGCCACTCGTCGTTCGGCGAGGTGAAGGGGTGGTGGACCGCGGTCCAGCCGCCCTCGTCGGTCTTCTCGAACATCGGGGCGTCGACGACCCAGCAGAACGCCCAGGACGACTCGTCGATCAGCTTGGCCCGCTTCGCGATCTCGATGCGGGCGGCGCCGAGCAGCTCCTGCGCCTCACGCCGCTCGTTCGCGGCGGCGAAGAAGACCGCGTCGCCCGGCTTCGCGCCGACCGCGTCGGCCAGCCCGGCCAGGTGCGCCTCGGACAGGTTCTTGGCGACCGGGCCACGCGCCGCGCCGGTCTCCGCGTCGAGCACCACGTAGGCCAGGCCGCGGGCGCCGCGGGCCTTCGCCCAGTCCTGCCAGCCGTCCAGCTCCTTGCGGGTCTGCGCGGCGCCGCCCGGCATGACCACGGCGCCGACGTAGCCACCGGCGTCGATCGCGCCGGCGAACACCCGGAACTCGGTGCCGCGCAGGTAGTCGGTGAGCTCGACCAGCTCCACCCCGTACCGCAGGTCGGGCTTGTCGGAACCGTAGCGGTTCATCGCGTCGGTCCAGGTGATCCGCGGGATCGGCAGCTGCACCTGGTAGTCGGCGAGCTCGCTCCAGAGCTTGGCGACGATCTCCTCGCCGAGCGCGATGATGTCGTCCTGCGTGACGAACGACATCTCGATGTCGAGCTGGGTGAACTCCGGCTGGCGGTCGGCGCGGAAGTCCTCGTCGCGGTAGCAGCGGGCGATCTGGTAGTACCGCTCCATGCCCGCCACCATCAGCAGCTGCTTGAACAGCTGCGGGGACTGCGGCAGCGCATACCAGGAGCCGGGCTGCAGGCGGACCGGGACCAGGAAGTCGCGCGCGCCCTCCGGCGTCGACCTGGTCAGGGTCGGCGTCTCGATCTCGTTGAAGTCGTGCGCGTGCAGCACCTCACGGGCGATCTGGTTCGCCCGGCTGCGCAGGCGCAGCGCCTTCGACGGGCCGGAGCGGCGCAGGTCGAGGTAGCGGTACTTCAGGCGGATGTCGTCGGACGCGGTGACCGCGTCGTCGATCGGCAGCGGCAGCGGCGCGGCCTCGGAGAGCACGGTCAGCTCGCTGGCGACGACCTCGATCGCGCCGGTGGCCAGCTCCGGGTTCTCGTTGCCGTCCGGGCGGGCGCTGACCTCGCCGACGACCTTCACGCAGAACTCGTTGCGCAGCGCGTGCGCGTCCTCCTCGCGGAAGACCACCTGCACCACGCCGGAGCCGTCCCGCAGGTCGACGAAGATGACACCGCCGTGGTCGCGCCGGCGGGCCACCCAGCCTGCCAGCGTCACCGTCGTGCCGGTGTCGGTGGCACGCAGACTGCCGGCGTTGTGGGTCCTGATCACGGAAACGTCTCCTAACCGAGTTTCGCGGGGCGCACCCGACATTCTGTCAGGGTCGCCCCGCGCCACATGTCACGGGCCGGTTTGCCGCGGTTGATCCGGTTTAGTCGCGCACGCTTCGGTCACGCACGCTTCAGTCGTGTGCCAGCCAGGAGGTGGCTCGCAGACCCGCCGTTCCGGTCGGGCCCACATCGGTGATCTCCACGAGGACGAGCTTCGCGGGTTGAGCCGCGGTCAGCACGCAGAGCGCGGAACCCTTCTTCACCGGCACCTCCGCGCCGGGCCCGAGTGGACCGTTCCGGATCGCGCGCTGGCAGTCGTCGGCATCCAGGTTCGCGGTTGCCACGCTGCTGCCCGACACGGCGCCCGGGCCGAGGGCGAGCCGGGGCGGATGGCTGCCGCATTTACTGTCGTACCGCAGGTCGGAAAGCTGCTGGGCGGCACCGGCGCGAGGTTCGTCGAGGTCCAGGTAGACCAGCGCGGCGCAGCCGATGCGAATATCAAGAGCCTCTTTCGCGTACGTCACGGGCAGGCCCGTGGTCGCGGCGACCGTGACCGAAGGTGATCGCTGCGGTGCGGCGCTGCTGACGGCCTTGCCGCTCAGCCGGTGGAACAGGACGGCGACCGCCCCGGACGCCCCGAGCGCCAGCAGACTGATCGCGAGGGCGGTCAACGCCAGCTTGCGGCCGGGTTTCGCGGGTGCGGGCGGTGGCGTCCCGGGTTCGCTCGCCGGGCCGCTCGACGGGGTCGCGGCCGGTGGCGGCAGTGGGGGGACGCCGATCTGGGACAGGACGCTCGTGGCCGGCGGGGCGTCGGCCGGCGGCGCGGGGTTCACCGGCGCCGGGTTCACCGGCGCGGGAGCGGTCGCAGGCAGTTGGTGGCGGATCGGCTGGGGCGACGGCGGCTGGTCGCGGACCGGGCGTGGGGTCTTCCGGTCGCGGTCCGGCTGCCCCGCCTCCGTGCCCCTCTGCGACTGACGTTCGGGGCGCGCCCTGGGCTGCCTGCCCGGTTCCTGTCTCTTATACAC
>KL571207.1:55982-57973 GCA_000715855.1 Actinoplanes liguriensis | reverse complement strand
AGATGTGTATAAGAGACAGACGCTGTCTGCCGGGCCTCGGCTCGGCCTGCCTGGCGGACATCGGCTCGGCCTGCCTGGCCGGCCTCGGCTCGGGTCGCACCTTCGGGGTTTCGAACACGTCCTGTACCTCCGGGGAGGTGCGGGAACGCACGATGACGGGCGCTTCCCCCACGAAGCGCTCCTTCTTGCCCGGCGGGGCCGTCTCCTCGGTTTCGGGCTTGCTCTCCTGACCAGCGTCGACAGGTTTGGCGGCGAAGCTGGCAGCGCGAAAAACCGGCATATAGGTCTCCAGCAGCGAAGTGGGAGAAACTTCCCAGAACGCTAAACCCCATGATCGCCCGCCGACATCCCCCGGCGAGGCGACATGATCCGCGGCCACGGCCCCGGCCGGGAGGTCACGATCGGACGGCCCGGTACCACCCGTCGCGGAGCACCGGCACCGCGTCGGCCGAGTCGACCTCGCTCGCGATCGCGAGCTCCTCGGCGTAACCGCCGCCTGTCAGCTCCCGCCCCGAGGCCGACCCCGCGAGCGCTTCGGGAATCCGTCCCGCCACCGCTCGGTACACCGCCACGGCCGCCTCCGCTTCCGGCGAGAGCCCGTCGAAGCCGTCGAGGAACGCGCCGGCGCCCCACAGGTCCTCGACGGCCGGCCGGAGCCCGCCGTCGGGCCACCGCTCACCGGCCGCCACGACGGCAACCGTCTGCCCCCTCGACTGTTCGCGGACCCACCGCCCGACCGCTTTCGCGTTCCGCAGGCAGGCCCCGACCACGGTGGCGCCGGCCGACGCGAAGCGCGCGGAGATGGCCGAACCGTTCGGCGAGGGCAGCACCAGCCGCTCGATCCGGCGCTGGGACGCCACGCGCCGCAGCGCCGCCGGGGACAGGCTGATCTCGTCCGGCCCGGCCGTCTTCCGGGCCACCGCCAGCTCGGCGTCATGCTGCTCGGCGGCGGTCACCGCGCTCGCGTCACGCCACGGGTACGGCATGACGGCGATGCCGTGCTCCACCGCGACACTGAGCGTGGTGGTGAACGACAACACGTCCACGACCACGACGAACCCGGCGCCGGCCGCTATCTCGTCAGCACCCGAAGGCCCCCAGTCGAAGCGGGTCCGATACGGCTCCTGCCCGAAAACTCCCACAAGCACCTCTCCCCGATCGCTTCCGCCGGACTCTTCCCACGCAACCACCCAGCCACTGTCCACCAGCCACGCGACCACCAGCCGCTGTCCGCCAGCCGCGCAAACACCCAACCGCCCTCCGCCAGCCGCGCGACCGCCGGCCGCTCTCTGCCAGCCGCGCGACCGCCCCGCCGCGCGACCGCCCCGCCGCGCGACCGCTGCTCCGCGCGCCGGTCAGCTCCTCCGCACCGCGATCAGCGGAACTCGCGGACGACCTCGATCGTGCCGACGATGTGGTCGTTGAACTCCTCCAGCTCCTCCGCGGGCACCCAGAGCTCGAGAATCGTGTCCCCACCGGCCTGCCGCACCGGATACCGCGCCGCGAACTCCGCCTCCACCTCGAACCGGGTCACGAACCCCACCCCCGAGGCAGGCACGTTCCAGTCCCGGGCGATCCGCACCGCATAGTCCTCGTTGAGCACCGGGTAGAAGATCGGCTGGTCCGGCAGCCGGGGAGGCCAGCGTCGCCAGCCGGAGGCCCGCACCAGCTCCAGCTCCTCGGGCCCGGTGGGCCGCCACAGCACCAACGTCTCAGTCATGCCGCGCAGTCTCCCAAGATCGATTCCGCCTCGCCATCCCGTTTCCCCGCCGTGGATCGGGCCGCTCAGAAGTAGGTGTGCAGCACGTCCACCACCCGCCGTTCCTCGTCCACCACCGGGAGGTCGCGCCACTTGTCGAACGCGGTGCACGGATGGGAGATCCCGAATCGCACCAGGTCACCGGGCACGACCTCGAAGCCGTCGGCCACCTCCAGGTAGGTGTGGTGATCGTTGAGCCGGGTCACTCGCAGCCCGTCGGCCGGCCCGGTCG
>KL571207.1:55452-55772 GCA_000715855.1 Actinoplanes liguriensis | reverse complement strand
GTCGTCCCGTCCGCCCGCCGGACCTCCATCGGCGCCGGCAGCCCCTCGTCGAACGGCGCGTCCCGCTTGCCCATCCCGGCCAGGGCCAGCCCGGGCTCCGGCACGGACAGCACCTGCGCCCAGATCTCCAGCGCCGCGTCGAGCGTCCCCTCCCCGGGCACCCGTGCGAACGGGGTCCGCTCCCGGTAGAACCCGTCGTCGTGAGTGACCGTCGCCCCGCTGCGCAGGACGAGCCGCGCCCGCGGGCTCAGCCCGGCGAGCCGATCGGCGACCCGGTCGAACCACGCGCTGCCACCGGCCGAGACCAGCGGCTCCCCCGG
>KL571207.1:50657-55210 GCA_000715855.1 Actinoplanes liguriensis | reverse complement strand
GAGCCGGTCCAGGTAGGTGTCGACCCCTGCCTGATCGGCGAGCTGCCCCTCATAGCCGGTCACGCCGGCCAGCTCGACCCCGGGCGCGTCCGCGACAGCGCGAGCCACCTCCTCCAGCTGATCGAGCGTGCGCACACCCGTCCGGCCGCCCGGATGACCCAGCTCGACGAGCACCCGGGAGTGACCGGCCGCGGCCGCCGCCCGTACGCCGGGAAGGGAATCGATCTGGAAGTAGACCTCCCATCCCGCTCTGCTCTCGGCGGCCAGCCAGCTCAGGGCCGTGGGGTCGAGCACCTGATTGGCGATGAGCACCCGCTCGACGCCGAGGCGGCGCAGCACCAGCGCCTGGTTGGCGGTGGCCACGGTCAGACCCCACGCGCCGGCGCGCAACTGGGCCGTGATCAGTCCGGGTGCCATGGTTGTCTTGGCGTGCGGGGCGAAGTCGAACCCGTGCCGGCGGCACCAGGCGGCCATCGTGGCGATGTTCGCCTCGACCGCCGCGCGCCGCACCACCATCAGCGGCCAGGTGAAACCGCCGTCGAACAGGCTCGGCCGCTCCGCCGCGATCTCCTCGGCCGTGCGTGGGCCGTGCGGCTGCCAGAAACCTTTGCTCCGCCAGTCGATCGTCATCTCAGGCCTCCCTCGGTGCTGGTCATGCCGGTGCCTGACTCAGGTCGGCGGTCATCTCGGTCAATTCCGAAAGACGATCATTGAGCGTACGAGGATTGCCCGGCGCGTCCGGTCGTGAGTCCCACGGGCGGGGCCCGGTCACCGGCCGATAGTTCACGCCGAGCGCATCGAGTCGTTCCAGGTGGAGCGGCAGCCGCGCGGAGAAGTCGGCGAAATCCCGCCCGGCCGGCCCCCAGACCGCCTCGGCGAACGCGCACAACCGGGGAAACGCCTGGTAGTCCACCCGCCGCGCGGACTCCATGTGCTCGGTCCAGAGGTTCGCCTGCCCGCCGAGCACCAGCGCGGCCTCGGCATCGGTGAGGCCGGGCGGGATCGGGTCGAAGGCGTGGACGTCCGCGAGGGTGAGCCGGGTGCCCACCGGGGTCGGTTCGGCCGGGTCGTCGGACTGCCGGTAGTCCAGGTAGACCGCGGTGTCCGGGCAGGACACCACGGAGTGCCCGGCGCGTGCCGCGTGAGCCGCGGGACCGGGACCGCGCCAGGCGGCGATCACCGCCCCGGACGGCGCCCCGCCGGCGAGGATCTCGTCCCAGCCGAACACGCGGCGGCCGCGCCGGGCGAGGTGCTCGGCCATCCGCGCGGTGAACCAGGACTGCAACCGCTCCGGCCCGGCCAGGCCCACCTCCTGGATGCGGGCCTGCGCGACCGGGTTGTCCCGCCACTCGTCGGGCGGACACTCGTCGCCGCCGATCCCGATCAGCTCGCCCGGGAACAGGTCGCAGAGGTGATCGAGCACCGCGCGGCAGAAGTCGAGCGCCACCGGCCCCGGGTTGAGCACGTGCGCGGAGATGCCCCAGGAGGTGCGGACCGGGCCCGACCAGCCGTTGCCGAGCTCCGGATAGGCGGCGACGGCGGCCTGCATGTGCCCGGGCATGTCAACCTCGGGCACGACGGTGATGTGGCGCTCGGCCGCGTAGGCCACGATCTCCCGCAGGTCGTCGTCGGAGTAGTGCCCGCCGTGCGGCCGGCCGTCGTAGCGCTCGTGCTGCCGGGCGCCCAGCATGGTGGACGGCCGCCAGGCGCCGACCGAGGTGAGCCGCGGCCACCCCGGCACGTCGAGCCGCCAGCCCTGGTCGTCGGTGAGGTGCAGGTGCAGGACGTTGAGCTTGTGGAACGCGATCAGGTCGACCAGGCGCAGCACGTCGGCGACCGGCATGAAGTGCCGCGCGACGTCGAGCATCACCCCACGCCAGGCGAAGCGGGGCGCGTCCCGGATCCGCCCGGCGGGGACCCGCCACGGACCGCCGGGCAGCCGCGAGCGACGTAGCGTGGCCGGGGGAAGCAACTGCCGCAGCGTCTGTGCGCCGTGGCGGACGCCGGCCGCGGAGCCACCCCGCAGGTCGATGCCGGTGTCGCCGATGACCAGCTCGTATTCCTCGGCGGCGAGCTCGTCGTCGACGCGCAGGCGGATGCCGCCGGGGCCGGGTGGCAGGTGGCAGCCGGTGGCCGGGCCCAGCGTGCCGCGCAGCCAGGCGGCCACCCCGGCCAGGGCGGGAGCGGCGTCGAGCGGGGTTGCCGGGTCGAGGCGGAAGCCACCCTCAGCCGGCACGGCCGCGCTGGGCCGAGGGATAAGGTTCGTAAGTGGATCGCTCATCGGACCTCCTTGACCTGGCGGGCGATTTCCTGCAGGCTACTACGAACCAGATACGAACCACCAGAGGAAGGCGCGATGACCATCGGGATCGTGGTCCACTCCGGGCAGCAGGGCCGCTTCGCCGAGGCGGCACGCACGCTGACCGGGGTCTCCTTCGCCTGGGCGGTCTACGAGCGCGAGGAGGAGATCCGCGACCGCGTCGGCGACCTGCTCTCCTCCGGCACCCTGGCCGGGCTGCTGCTCGGCCTGGTCCCGCACGCGCGGGCGGGTGATCTGCTGCCACCCGGCCTGCCGGTCGTGGTCACCCGGTCCGCCGCGCTCGACCTGGCCCTCGCCTGGGCACGCGCCCGCGGCAACGGCTGGCCGGCCACCCCGGTCAGCATCGACACGTTCCCCGACGAGACGGTCAGCGAGGTGGCGGCCGCGCTCGGCCTGGACCGCGCGTCGATCAGCACCCTCCCGTTCCGGCCGGAGCAGCCGATCGCCGAGGTGGTGACGTTCCACCGGCAGCGGCTGGAGCACACCGGCGCGCCGTATGTGATCACCGCCCGCACCGGGGTGGCCGCCGCGCTGGACGGGCGGACAGCCGTCCTGCCGGCGATGGCCGCCCCCGGCACGATCCGCGCCGACCTGCACGAGCTGGTCTCCCGGGTGCGCAGTCAGCAGGCCGGCGAGCAGCGGTTCGCCGCCGCGGTCTTCCGCGCGCCGGAGTCCGGCGCCCGGGAGGCGTTGCGTGAGGCGCTGGCCGGTCTCCCCCAGCTGGCCGACGCCTGGATCGACGAGCACGGCCCGCGCGGGGTGATCGCGTTCGCGCCGGCCGTCGTCTTCGAGACCCTGACCGAGCACTGGGTCAGCCTCCCGCTCGACGAGTCCACCGGTTTCCACCGCAAGCCCGCCGCCGAGTCGTCGCCGGGTCCCGCGGTCGGCTTCGGCATCGGCGGGTCCGCCCGCAGCAGCGTCGCGCTGGCCGAGCAGGCAGCCGATCGCGCCGAGCGGGACGGTGCCGCCGCCGGCTATCTGATCACCGAGGACGGGATGATGATCGGCCCGATCGGCGCGGCCGGGCCACCCCTGGCCTATACCTACCGGGAGCACGGCGGTCTGGAGGAGCTGGCCGCCCGGGCCGGGCTGAGCGCCGCCACGATGTCCCGGCTCGCCGCGCTGGAGCGTTCCCTGGCGGGGCGCCCGATCACCCCCGGCGAGCTGGCGCGGGCGCTGGGGATCACCGATCCGAGCGGCCGCCGGCTGATCCGCAAGCTGGGCGACGCCGGCCTGGTCGCCGCCGAGGGCAGCTCGCAGCCGCACCACAAGGGCCGTCCCACCCGGCTCTACCGGCTGGCGATCCGGGCCGCCCTGGCACCGGGCGGCGACCGATGACCTTCGACCTGCTCCTGACCGGCGGCACGCTGATGACCGCGGACGGCTCCTCGGTCACCGCGACGGCCGGCGACCTGGGGATCCGGGGCGGGCTGATCGCCGCGGCCGGGCCCGGCCTGCCCCGCGACGCGCGCCGGGTCGTCGACGTCTCCGGGAAACTGGTCACGCCCGGCCTGATCGACCTGCACACGCACGTCGGGCCGGGCTACTGGGGCATCGACCCGGATCCGGTGGCCTGGCACTCCGGGGTGACCACGTGGGTCGACGCCGGGTCGGCCGGGGCGTTCACCCTGGAGGGCCTGCGCCGGGTCGCGGCCACGGCCGGCGTCCGGGTGCCCGCGCTGCTGAACATCTCCGCGATCGGCCTGGCCGGGCGCACCGGCGAGAGCCGTGACCTGGGCAACTGTGACGTCCCGCTGGCGATCGACACCATCCAGGCGAACCGTGAGCTGATCCGCGGCGTGAAGGTGCGCATCGACCGGGAGACCGTCGGCGACAACGGCGTCGAGCCCCTGCGCCGGGGCCTGGCGGCGGCCGAGGCCTGCGGCGTGCCGGTGATGGTCCACATCGGCACCGCGCCGCCCGCGCTCGACGAGGTGCTCGACCTGCTGCGGCCCGGCGACATCGTGACCCACTGCGCGAGCGGGATCGCCTCGCCGCTCGGCCCGGCGGTCCACGCCGCGGCCGGGCGCGGGGTGCGGCTGGACATCGGCCACGGCTCCGGCGGTTTCGCGTTCGACGTGCTCGAGGCGCAGCTGGCCGCCGGGCTGCGGCCGTGCACGATCTCCACCGACCTGCACGCCCGGTCGCTCTACGGTCCGGCGTTCGACCTGCCCACCACGATGGCGAAGCTGCTGGCGCTGTCTCTTATACACATCTCTGAGCGGGCTGGCAA
>KL571207.1:48702-50455 GCA_000715855.1 Actinoplanes liguriensis | reverse complement strand
GACAGCTCGACGTCGGTGCTCCCGCCGACGTGGCGATTTTCGACGTACGCGATGAGCAGTTCCCGGTCGTCGACGCGCACCGCCAGGTCCGCACGTCGCCGGTCCGGCTGGTCAACGAGGCGACCTACGTGGCCGGCCGGCTGCTCACCCCGCGACTGCCCGCACCGCCACCGCCGTGGATCCCTCTCACCGACGCGCAACGTGCCGCTCTGGACGGCCGGGCGCGCCATCTTCGTGACCTGCTCGCCACACCCCTGGTCGGGGTGGACGGGCTGGCCGATCAGTTCCCGAGACACCAACCGAGGAGTTCCTGATGCCCAAGCGCGCTGTGATCACCGACCAGGCCGCGCCCGCCGGCGGGCCGTATTCGCATGCCGTCGTGGCCGGCGACACCATCTACCTGGCCGGCGCCGTCCCCGCACTGCCGGACGGCACGTGGGTGACGGGAAGTTTCGCCGAGCAGGCGCACGCCGCGTTCGCGAACCTGGCCGCGGTCGCCAAGGCGGCCGGGGCGAGCCTGGACGACGCCGTCCGGGTCGGCGTCTATCTGCGGGACTTCGGTGACTTCGCCGAGATGAACGAGATCTACCCGCAGTACATCAAGGGCGAGCACCTCCCGGTCCGGACGACGCTGCCGGTCCCGCTCGTCGGCTTCGACATCGAGATCGACGCCATCCTCTACGTCGGAGAGTGACCCCGAAAACTGGCGCGCCGGTTCCGGGTCTGGACGGGAGGGGATAGCCGGGGACGGTCCTGGGTAGAGGAAAGCCCATGCCCAAACCCGGAGAGTTGCTCGGCGGACGGTATCGGCTGGACGATCGCATCGCGTCCGGCGGCATGGGTGACGTGTGGGCGGCGACCGACACCGTCCTGGGCCGCCCGGTCGCGGTGAAGACGCTGCTCGGCGGTCGCGGGACCGATCCCGGGTTCCTGCGACGGTTCCGGCACGAGGCGCGGACGATGGCCGCGCTGCGGCATCCGGGCGTGGTCGCCGTGTACGACTTCGGGGACACCGAGGACGACGGCGCGTACCTGGTGATGGCGCGCGTCGACGGGCAGCCGCTGAACCGGATCATCGGTGACCGCGGGCAGATCTCGGTCGCCGAGACGATGTCGATCGTGGCGCAGGCCGGCCGGGCGTTGCAGGCCGCGCACGACGCCGGGGTGGTGCATCGGGACGTCAAGCCGGGCAACCTGATCATCGAGCCGGACGGCACGGTGGTGCTGGTCGACTTCGGGGTGGCGCGGTCGGCGAACTCGGTGACGCTGACCGGGGCACGCGAGGTGGTGGGTACGGCGCTCTACATCGCGCCGGAGCAGGTGTCGAAGCAGACCACCGGGCCGGCGGCGGACATCTACGCGCTCGGCGGGGTGGCGTATCACTGCCTCACCGGACGGCCGCCGTTCCTCGGGGACAACCCGCTGGCGGTCGCCCTGCAGCACGTCACGGACGAGCCGCCGCCGCTGGCCCGGGACGTTCCGCGGGCGGTCCGCGACCTGGTCGGCATCGCGCTGGCGAAGCAGCCGGAGGAGCGTTTCCCGTCCGCCGCCGCGATGGCCTCCGCCGCGGAGGCCGCCGTGGCCGAGGACGCCGGCCTCCCGGCTACCGCCGCGACGCTCACCAACCTCGCCGCGGCGACCAGCGCCCTCACCGCGACCAGCGCTTTCGCGGCCACCGCGGACAGCCTGACCCGCACCGGAGCCGGCAGCCCGGCGGGCGCACCGCCCAGCGACGCGAGCACACCAGCCAGCG
>KL571207.1:47884-48545 GCA_000715855.1 Actinoplanes liguriensis | reverse complement strand
ATGGGCGCGGGTGCCGGCGGCATGGGCGCGGGTGCCGACGGTGGGAGGGCGAGCTTCGGCATCGCGCCGCAGGTCGGCAGCGGGACCGGGGCCGGGCTGGAGGAGACCGGCGCGGACCGGAACGCGACCACGCAGAAGGTCGCGGCCGGGGCGTTCGCCGGCCGGGCCATGGTCGGAGCGCCGCGTTTCGACGACGCCCCACTCGCCGGGCCGGTTCAGGACGGTCACACCATGGCCGACGGAAGCTTGACGGCGCTCGGCGCGACCATGCCGCCGCAAACCGGGGACCGCGGCGCCGACGGAGGCCCGGCGGCGGGCCCGCCCGCACCAGCAATGCGCGGAACAAGTGCGGCCGCCGAGGGGGCCGTGACAACGGTGCCAGGAGCAGGGACGCCCGGCGGCGGGGCCGTGACAACGGTGCCCGGAACAGGAACGCCCGGCGGCGGGGCCGTGACAACGGTGCCCGGAGCGGGGACACCCGGAACGAGGGTGCCCGGAACGACGGCACCGGGCGAGGGCGCCGGGCGCGACGCCGCGAAGCGGAGGCGTGGCCTGATCGCGGCCGCGGCGGCCGTGCTGGTCCTGCTCCTGCTGGGGGCGATCTTCGCGCTCGCGGATCCGCTGGGCCTCTTATACACATCTCTGAGCGGGCTGGCAAGGC
>KL571207.1:47416-47638 GCA_000715855.1 Actinoplanes liguriensis | reverse complement strand
ACCAGTCCCGCTTCCAAGGGCTCCGGCAAGGGCACCACCAACAACGGCGGCACCCCCCACCGTTCCGTCACGCCGAGCGCCCCGAAGACGAAGGCCACCACCACTCCGGCCGGCGGCGCCCAGCCCACCGGTGACGCGACCAGCCCCACCCCGGCGGAGACGACGACGACCGAGCCGACGGAGGAGCCGGACCCGACCACCGAGCCGGCGACTCCCGCCCAG
>KL571207.1:46726-47133 GCA_000715855.1 Actinoplanes liguriensis | reverse complement strand
ACTCCCGCCCAGACCGAGGGCGACAACAGCGGCGAGGACGGCGACACCACCGGCCAGGGCTGATCAGCAGATCGATCACCGCTGATGGCAGGTCTAGGCTGGGGTCATGCCGGAGGCCGGGGACACCCTCAACGGGCGTTACCGGCTGGACGAACGCATCGCCGCAGGTGGGATGGGCCAGGTCTGGCGGGCCACGGACACCGTGCTGGGTCGTCCGATCGCCGTGAAGATGCTGCTCGTCGAGCATTCCGGTGACCCGAGTTTCCGGCAGCGGTTCGAGCACGAGGCCCGCACGATGGCCGCGTTGCGCCATCCGGGGATCGCGACGGTCTACGACTTCGGCACCACCGCCGACGGGACGTATCTGGTGCTGGCCAGGATCGACGGCCAGCCGCTGGACCAGCGGA
>KL571207.1:44729-46508 GCA_000715855.1 Actinoplanes liguriensis | reverse complement strand
GCCAGCCGCTGGACCAGCGGATCGCGGAGCGCGGCCGTTTGTCTCCCGGTGAGACGACGGCCCTGGTCACGCAGGTGGCGCACGCTTTGCAGGCGGTTCATCGGGCCGGGATCGTGCACCGCGACGTCACTCCCGGCAATTTGATCATCGAGCCGGACGGCAACGTCGTCCTGGTCGACTTCGGTGTCGCCCGTTCGGCGCTCTCGGTGACGCTGACCGGTGCGCGCAACGTGATCGGCACGGCCAGCTACATGGCGCCCGAGCAGGTCGCCAAGCAGGCGATCGGCCCGGCCGCGGACCTGTATGCGCTGGGTGCGGTCGCCTACCACTGTCTCGCCGGCCGTCCGCCGTTCGAGGGCGGGGACGCGGTCTCCATCGCGTTGCGTCATGTCACGGACGAGCCGCCGGCGCTGCCCGCCGATGTGCCGCCCGCGGTCCGCGCCCTGGTCGCCCGGGCCCTGTCGAAGGATCCGGCGCGGCGTCACCCGTCGGCTGCCGCGATGGCCGCCGCCGCGAGCGCCGCCGATGATGCTTCGCCGCATCTGCTGGCGACCGAGTTCGAGACCGTGCCGCTGGAGCCGGGCCCGATCCCGGTGGAGAGGCCACGGGGCATCCTGTTGCCGCTGCTGGCGTTCGTGCTTGCGGCTTTCTCCAGTGTCGCCGCGGTGGCCCTGGTCAGCGACCCGCTCAACTGGTTCGGCGAGACCCCCGCGACGACGATTCCGGCGCCTTCGCCCCCGGCGAGCGCTTCGGCGTTTCCGAGCACGAGCCCCACCCCGAAGACCACGATTTCCGGTACGGCCACGAGGAAGAACCCGCCGCCCCCGATCCCCCGCCCGTCGCGCTCCCGGTCCCCGTCTCCGAGTTCGGCGAGCCCCAGCGTGCCGCGGTCGGTCTCGCCCGGCGGGAGCACCCACGACTCGGAGCCGCCGGAGGAGGACCCGTCCGGCGCCGACGAGCGTCCCTGAGCAGCGATGCGGCGCGTATCGGGCTGATCCGTGTTTTGATCAACCTGGCGTCCAGCCAAAGAGGATCATCACGGAGAAACACCGAACAGTTACACGTCGGAAACTTCCAAATGCAAGCATCTCCGGGCGCACCCAGGAGGTTCCTTTGTTCCTCAGCCAGCACGAGCAGGACCGACTGCTCATCCACGTGGCTGCCGACGTCGCCCAGAAGCGGCGTGACCGTGGGCTCAAGCTGAACTACCCCGAGGCCACCGCGATCATCACCGCCTTCCTGCTGGAGGGGGCCCGCGACGGCCGGACCGTCGTCGACCTGATGGACGCCGGCCGGCGGGTGCTCACCCGCGACGACGTCCTGGAGGGAGTGCCCGAGATGCTCGCCGAGGTGCAGGTCGAGGCCACGTTCCCGGACGGCACGAAGCTGGTCACCGTGCACGGGCCGATCTCGTGATCCCCGGCGAGGTCCTCTTCGGTGAGGGCGAGATCGCGATCAACCCGGGCCGGCCGGTCCTGGAGCTGACCGTCCGTAACACCGGTGACCGCCCGGTGCAGGTCGGGTCGCACTTCCACTTCGCGGAGTCGAACGCGGCCCTGGAGTTCGACCGCACCGCCGCCTGGGGTCACCGCCTCGGGATCCCGGCCGGCACGTCGGTCCGCTTCGAGCCGGGCATGCCGCGGGACATCGTGCTGGTCCCGCTGGCCGGCAACCGGATCGTCCCGGGCCTGCGTGGCCTGGCCGGCGGCGAACTGGACAAGCTGCCGCCGGCGGCCGAGCCGGATCCGGGTGACATCGAACCCTGTCTCTTATACACAT
>KL571207.1:42395-44536 GCA_000715855.1 Actinoplanes liguriensis | reverse complement strand
GCCGGATCCGGGTGACATCGAACCGGCCGGCTCGATGGACGAGGACACCGGCGAGGCCCAGCCGAACGGCGCCAACGGAAACGGGAGCCCACGGTGACGCGCGCAGCGAACGCCCCCGGCGGGCGGAACGGAGAGCCGGCATGACCTCCCTGGAACGCAGCCGGTACGCGGCTCTCTACGGCCCGACCGCCGGTGACCGGATCCGTCTCGCCGACACGAACCTCCTGCTGGAGATCGAGGAGGACCGCAGCGCCGGCCCGCAGCCGGGCGACGAGGTGGTCTTCGGCGGCGGCAAGGTGATCCGCGAGTCGATGGGCCAGTCCCGGGCGACCCGCGCCTCGGGCACGCCGGACACCGTGATCACCGGTGCGGTCGTCGTCGACCACTGGGGCATCGTCAAGGCCGACGTCGGGATCCGGGACGGCCGGATCGTCGCGATCGGCAAGGCCGGCAACCCGGACACCATGGACGGCGTGCATCCGGACCTGGTGATCGGCGCGAGCACCGAGATCATCGCGGGCAACGGCAGGATCCTCACGGCCGGGGCGATCGACAGCCACGTGCACCTGATCAGCCCGACCATCCTGGACACCGCTATCGCGTCCGGCATCACCACGATCATCGGCGGCGGCACGGGGCCGGCCGAGGGCACCAAGGCGACCACCGTCACGCCGAACTCGTGGCACCTGGCGCGGATGCTCGAGGCTCTGGACACGTACCCCATCAATGTCCTTCTTCTCGGCAAGGGCAACACCATGTCCGAGGAGTCCATGTGGGAACAGCTGCGCGGCGGCGCGGGCGGTTTCAAGCTGCACGAGGACTGGGGCACCACGCCGGCGGCGATCGATGCCTGCCTCAAGGTGTGTGACGCCTCCGGCGTGCAGGCCGCGATCCACACCGACACGCTGAACGAGGCGGGCTTCGTCGAGGAGACGATCCGGGCGATCGGCGGCCGGTCGATCCACGCCTATCACACCGAGGGCGCCGGCGGCGGGCACGCGCCGGACATCATCACCGTGGCCTCGCTCCCGTTCGTGCTGCCGTCGTCGACCAACCCGACGCGGCCCTACACCCGGAACACGCTGGCCGAGCACCTGGACATGCTGATGGTCTGCCATCACCTGAACTCGGCGGTGCCGGAGGACCTGGCCTTCGCGGAGAGCCGGATCCGCCCGTCCACGATGGCGGCGGAGGACCTGCTGCACGATCTCGGCGCGATCTCGATGATCGGCTCCGACTCGCAGGCGATGGGCCGGGTCGGCGAGGTCATCCTGCGCACCTGGCAGACGGCCCATGTCATGAAGGCGCGGCGCGGTGCGATGTCCGGCGACGGCCGGGCGGACAACAACCGGATCAAGCGGTACGTCGCGAAGTACACGATCTGCCCGGCCATCGCGCACGGCATGTCGGCCCAGGTCGGCTCGGTGGAGGCCGGGAAACTCGCTGACCTCGTGTTGTGGGATCCCGCCTTCTTCGGCGTACGGCCGAGCCTGGTTCTCAAGGGTGGAATGATCGCCTATGCGCAGATGGGGGACGCGAACGCGTCGATTCCCACGCCGCAGCCGATGCTTCCCCGGCCCATGTTCGGCTCCTACGGTGTCGTGCCGGCGCAGACCTCCGTCGCGTTCGTCGCCCCGGCCGCGGTCGACGCCCTGCTCAGCGACCGGATCGGGGTGAAGCGCGCGCTGGTCCCGGTCGGGAACACCCGGTCGGTCGGCAAGGCGGACATGCCGCTGAACGGCGCGATGCCGCGGATCGAGGTCCGGGCGGACACGTTCGAGGTGCGGATCGACGGCGAGGTCGTCGAACCGGATCCGGTCACCGAACTGCCGATGGCGCAGCGGTACTTCCTGTTCTGATGAGTCTCGCCACGCTTCTGCTGCTCGCCGACGGGCGGCTGCCGTCCGGTGGGCACGCGCACTCGTCCGGCCTGGAGGCGCAGGTCTCCGCCGGGCGGGTGCGATCCGTCGAGGATCTCGCCGGGTTCCTCCGCGGCAAGCTCGCGACCGGCGGGCTGGTCAACGCGGCGTTCGCGGCGGCGGCCTGCGCGTCGATCGGCCGCTGGCCGGCCCTGGACGCGGGACTCGACGCCCGGACGCCGTCGCCGGCGCTGCGCAGGGCGTCCCGGGCGCAGGGCAGGG
>KL571207.1:40238-42226 GCA_000715855.1 Actinoplanes liguriensis | reverse complement strand
CGCGGAGACGGCGGTGGCGGCGGCGCACGGCACGATCACCGGCCCGGCCAGCGCGGCGGTCCGGTTGCTGGGACTTGATCCGTACGCGGTGCACGCGCTCCTGGCGCGACTGGCACCCGAATGTGACCGGATCGCGGAACTCGCCGCGAGCCGGTCCGGCGACCCGGTCGACGAACTGCCGGCCGCGGGCGCTCCACTGCTCGACATCGGCGCCGAGCACCACGCCACCTGGGAGGTGCGTCTCTTTGCATCCTGAATCGCAGCATCCTGAACTGCACGAACACGGTCCTGACGAGGTTCCGCACACGCATCCGGACCCGGGCGTCGACCCGCACGAGCCGCTGCTGGCCGGCCCGCGGGCGCTGCGCATCGGCATCGGCGGCCCGGTCGGCTCCGGCAAGACCGCCCTGGTCGCGGCGCTGTGCCGGACGCTCGGCGAGGAGCTCCGGCTGGCCGTCGTGACGAACGACATCTACACCACCGAGGACGCCGACTTCCTGCTGCGCAACGGGGTCCTCCCGGCCGAGCGGATCCGCGCGGTCGAGACCGGCTGCTGCCCGCACACCGCGATCCGCGACGACATCTCGGCGAACCTGGACGCCGTCGAGGACCTGGAGGCGTCTCTCGGGCCGCTGGACCTGGTGCTGGTCGAGAGCGGCGGGGACAACCTGACGGCCACGTTCAGCAAGGGCCTGATCGACCAGCAGATCTTCGTGGTCGACGTGTCCGGCGGCGACAAGGTGCCGCGCAAGGGCGGCCCCGGCGTGACCACGGCCGACCTGCTCGTGATCAACAAGACCGACCTGGCGCCGCTGGTCGGCGCGGACCTCTCGGTGATGGACCGGGACGCCAAGGCCCGCCGGCACGAGCTGCCGACGGTGTTCCTGTCCCTGGCCGAGGACAAGGCGGCCACCCCGGTCGCGAACTGGATCCGGGGGCTCGTCGCGGCGCGGGTCGCGGTGTGAGAGCTGAGGCGCGGATCGTCGCCGAGTCCGACGGGCTCGGCGGCACCCGGCTCACCGTGCTGCGGGGTCAGTCGCCGCTGCTGCTGCGGCGGACCGGCCCGCGCACCGGCGAGGGCGTCACCGTGCACCTGGTCGGCGGGGCCGCCGGGCCGCTGCGCGGGGACGAGTTGCGGCTGGACATCGAGGTCGGGCCGGGCGCCCGGCTGGAGCTGCTCAGCGTCGCCGCGCAGCTCGCGCTGCCCGGCCGGCCCGCGCCGGCGTCCCGGCTGACGGTCACCGCGACGGTCGCGGCGGGCGGGTCGCTGCGCTGGCTCCCGGAGCCGCTTATAAGAGACAGTCCCGGAGCCGCTGATCGCCGCGGCCGGCTGTGATCATGTCGCGGTCACCCGGGTCGCGGTGGAGGCCGGCGGGTCGCTGCTGTGGCGGGACGATCTGGTCTGCGGACGGCACGGCGAGGATTCCGGCGACTTCGTCGCTGACACCCTCATCAGGTACGACGGCAGCACCCTTTACCGGCACGAGCTGAGCGTCGGCCCGCGCGCCGCGGGGTGGAGCGGCCCCGCGATCCTGGGCGACGCCCGGGCGGTCGGCACGGTCGTCACCGCCGGCCACGTTCTGGCGGAAACCGAGGCGGGGCCGAACGCGGCGGTGATGCCGCTCGCCGGGGCGGGAATGCTCGCCACCGCCATCGGCGCCGACATCCGTGCGGTCCGCGCGGCGCTCGACCCGTTCTGCGTGGCACATGGCGAAGGGCGGCCGAAGCCGCCCTCCCACCGAAAGGATCACGCAGCTACGGCTATCGGAACGCCGTGACTGTCCGTCAAGGCAAGCCGCGTGTGCAGATTGCCCTGCTGCTGCACCTTCGCGAAGTACTCACTCCGGCGTCGTTGCAAACACCCCTTCCGCGTACGTGGTCCGCCTGCCGCGACGGTCAGCAGCTCCGGTGCGAGCGAGCTGTTCAGGCCCTCTCGCAGGAGCCGTAGCGCCTCGGTGCGCAGCTGGGACTGTCTCTTATACACATCT
>KL571207.1:38514-39960 GCA_000715855.1 Actinoplanes liguriensis | reverse complement strand
AACGATTCCTCCACCACCTGGCGCAGCCGCTCGGGCAGCGCCTGGATGGCCTGGTGCAGGTAGCCCAGACGCTCCCGCTTGAGCAGCAGATCCTCCGGCCCCTCGGACAGCTCCGGCACCATCTCCTCGGCCGCCCCGGTGGGGAAGCCCTGCAGGCTGAGCAGCGACGCCTTCTGCACGTCGTCCTCAACGCTGGCCAGTTCGGAGACCCCGACGCCGAGCATCTCCGCGACCTCGGCGTCACTGGGTGTGCGTCCGAGAGCGGCGGTGAGCTCCTGACGGGCGGTGGCCGCGCGCCGGGCACGGGCCCGGACGGATCGGCTTGCCCAGTCCTGGCCACGGAGTTCGTCCAGCAGAGCACCGCGGATCCGCACGGCGGCGAAGCGGTGGAAGGGGATTCCGCGGGTCACGTCGAAGGAGCGAGCCGCTCCGAGCAACGCCGCGAACCCGGCTGACGAGAGGTCATCTGCGTGGACGTGGCCGGGCACCCGGTTGAGCAATTCCCGGACCAGATGGCCAACCATCGGCATGTTCTCGCGGATCAGGTCCTCGATATCGCGCGCAGAGGGCGCGTCATGGATGATGCCGATGGTGGCGGGGAGTTCGGTCGTGACGGTCACGTAGTCCTCCTCGCTCGTACGAACCGGCTGGTGAAACCGGCTGACGAGAAGAAGACTGGTGGCCGTCGGGTGCAGCGGCGGCGGAACTCGGTTGCTTTTGTGGAGTTTTTTCACGTAAAGCCTCAGGTCGGCAACCGACCCGGGCCTGGAGACACGACGATCCGCCTGACCGTGGGGTCACGCGGATCGTTGCGGTTCAGGGGACTCAGGACTCAGTGCAGAGCCGGTGCGCGCATCATCACGACCTCGGCCAGCTCCGTCTGCACCCAGCGCATCCGGCGGATGGCCACGTCGGGGTGGTCACCGAACTCGGTGGCCACGCCCGCGGCGCACCCGTCGCTGCCGTGCTGGAGGATCATGTTGGTGATCGCCTCCTCCACGGCGGTGCGAGTCGGGTCCTCGGAGGGCTGGAGACACGAGACGAAGAGCGCCTCGGCTGCCAGGTCCTTCACTGTGCTGATCATGTCGAACTCCCCGTTGGGACGACCTGCTTGGTTGTCCGGCCGGCACTCGCAGACACCAAAATCCATCATCTCCGCGAGTGACCTGCCGGTCGGCAGCCACGCCGTGCGAAGACAACCGCAATCCCGGCAATCGACGATCGATCTGAACATCACGCATAACCCGGGGCGGATCGAAGCAGAGCGCCTGTCGTTCTCGTCTTCACCGTAACTCGGCGGACACCGGATCGACCGCTGGTTTTCCGGGCCGGTGTCCCTTGTACCCCCGTGCGCGCAATCACGCCCGGCGCGAAAACCACGATCAGCAGTCGATGCCCTCGTCGCAGCCGATCACCGAGGTGCCCGGGGCCTGTCTCTTATACACA
>KL571207.1:34371-38352 GCA_000715855.1 Actinoplanes liguriensis | reverse complement strand
GTCGCAGCCGATCACCGAGGTGCCCGGGGCCGGCGGCGCCTCGGTCGTCGGGTCGTCGCCGGTGGTGTCGGGCGCCTGGCTGCTCGGCGCGTCCGAGGGCGGCGCCGGCTCCACGCTCTTGGTCACCCCGCCGTCCGGGTCGTCGACCGGCGCGGACGAGGTGGACGCCGACGACGACGTCCCGACGGCCGGCGTCGTGGTCGCGGTCTTGCTCGGCGACCCGCTGGTGGGCGTGATGTGCACGATGCCGCCCGGGTCCACCGAGATGCCGGGCGCCGGCGTGGCCTCCGACGCCGGGTCACCGAACCGGACCGTGCCGTCGGAGAGCTGCTCCACGGGGCGGGACGGCTCGCCGGGCTCGCTCGACACGTACGCCTGGCAGGTCTTGCCGTTGAGCTGGAAGAGCATCGGCGCGGCGTTGCTCTTCGTGTAGCGCCCGGTGATCTCCAGCGTGGTGTTCTGCTGCGGCGCGAGCGCGGCCGCCGACTCGACGGTCACCGCCCGGTTGTCCTGGGTCAGCGCCACCTTGCCCTGGCCGGAGAGCGTCTGGTCGCCCGGCATGAGGAACCAGAGCTTCCAGTCGTCGACCGTCTTGTCGTCCCGGTTCGCGAGCGTGACCTGGGCCTTGAAGCGACCCTTGTCCTGCGACCAGACCGCGTAGCTGACGATGCAGTTGCCGGACGCCGGGATCACGGTTGGGCCGGGCGACGGGTTCGCCTGGTTGTTCCCGCTCGGCGGGGCGGCCAGGCTCAGGCCGTAGGTCAGGCCGCTGAGCAGCGCGATCGTGCCGAAGACGATCAGGGCGCGGCGGGTCCGGACCTGCTTGCGGCTGCGGGCCGGGGGACGCTTGTCCGGCGGGCCGGCCGCCGGAGCGCCCGCGCCGGGACGCAGCTGCGGCGACCGCGGGTCGGGGGCGTGCGAGGTGGCCGCGGCGGCCGGGCCCATCCCGGCGTACGGGTAACCGGACGGCAGGATCGTGGTGTCCTCGCCGCTGTCCCCCCAGTCCGCCTGGTAGCCACTGGCCGGCGTCGCCGGGGCGCCCGCCGCGATCGCGGCCAGCACGTGCGCGACCTCGGCGGTCGGCGGCCGGTCCGCGGGGCGCTTCTCCAGACAGCGGCCGACCAGGGCGTCCACCTCGTGCGGCAGGCCCTCGACGGGCGGGAGCGGGTCGGGCTCCACGTACTGGTGGGCGCGCAGCAGCGCGGTGGTGGTGCCGACATCCCACGGGAGCTGGCCGATCAGCATCCGGTAGATCAGCAGGCCGACCGCGTAGACGTCGGTGGCCGGGCTGACCTGGCCGCCCTCGAGCCGCTCGGGCGCCAGGTAGGCCGGGGTGCCGAGCAGGCTGCCGTCGTCGTCGGTGTCGTTCTCCCCGATCAGGGCGGAGATGCCGAAGTCGACCACCTTCGCCCCGGACTGGGTGAGCATGACGTTGGCCGGGGTGACGTCGCGGTGCACGATCCCGCGCGCGTGTGCGGCGGCCAGGGCGGCGGCCACGTCGGCGCTGATCCGGACAGCGGTGTTCCACGACATGGTGCGGACACGGGCCAGCACCGCGGCGAGCGACTCGCCGTCGACGAGCTCCATGACGACGTACGGCACGGGTTCGCCGTCGACCGTGGTGGCCTCGCCGTAGTCGTACACGTTGGTGATGTGCGGGTGGCTGAGCCGCGCCGCGGCCTGCGCCTCCGCACGCAGTCGTCGCCGGAAGGAGGGGTCGGCACTGGTGGACGGGGGCAGGACCTTGACCGCGACCTGACGCCCCAGCACTTCGTCGAACCCTCGCCAAACCACTGACATCCCGCCGGCTCCGAGACGCTCGACCAGCCGATATCGACCGGCGAGCAGACCCGAACCGGGCAGGTCCGTCGTGCTCATGTGCCCCCACATGCGCGCTTCGAGGAAAACGCCGGACCGCACCGCCATGCCGACCGACGCCGGGCGAGTCGGGACCCGACCAACGGATCCTGAGCATCCCCCATCGACGGCGAGGATGTTAGTACCTATAAGGCGTTAGTTCGACTCACCCACCATGCGATCTACCAGGCCTTCATCACACTGAGTTGGATCAGCCGAGCGGCGCGTGGAGCTGCCCGAACGGGCAGGAAAGCGCTTTCTGTTAACATTCCGTCACGGACGGCCACGGGGCGTCACGAGGATTGCCCGCTTCGTCGGAACTTGCGCCTTCAACTTTCGTGTTACTCCCCAGTGGAGCCATACACGATCGGTCAATCTCTGGCTACGGAGAGAGATCATGAATGTCCATGATCTGTCACACTGCTTGACCCGACCGGGGACTCGCGGTCAGATTCCGGGCCAGCTGAGGGGTGGCGCGGGCCGCCGGGGAGATCGGGATCACCGGATGCGCCCCGGCCGGAACCGCGCCCAGCTCGCCCAGGAACGCCCGCATCCGTCCCCATTTCTCATAGTTCACCAGCAGCACCTCGCCCGGCGCGGTCATCCCCAGCGCGGTGGTCACCGCCTCGCGATAGCCCTCCGCGCGAACCGCCCGAATCTGCGGCCGCCGAGCCCGCATCTCTCGCTCCACCAGCGTGGACACCTCGCCGGCCGGGCGCCCGCGGGTGTCGCAGTCGTCGTAGAGCACGGCCCGGGTCAGCCCGTCCGCCAGGATCTGCGCGGACGCGGCGAGCAGGTCGTCCCGGCGGTCCGGGGGCAGCGTCACGGCGGCCACGCAGCGGTTCGAGCCCCAGAGCCGATGCAGCGTGCGCAGAGTGGTGGCGAGCGCGGCCGGGTTGTGCGCGTAGTCCAGGAAGATCGAGACGTCGCCCAGCCGCAGCAGCGTGCCGCGCCCCGGGTTGTCGACGCCGGGGTCGAACTCGCTCAACCGGGCGGCCACGGTCTCCGGGCGGGCGCCGAGCGCGCGGGCGGCGGCGATCGCGGCGAGGGCGTTGGCGGCGGTGTGCAGGGCGGCTCCGCCGTACGCGCCGGGAACCTCGGTCAATCGCATCAGGGGCGTCCTCCGCGCGCCGGTCGCCTGCACGAGCCAGCCGTCCTGGAGCACGTACGCCGTGCCGCCCTGCCCGAGATGCTCGGTCAGCACCGGGTTGCCCGGGTCGAGACCGAACCAGACGAGTCGTTTCCGGTCGGCCCGCACCCGGGGCCGGGTCGCCAGGCTGCGCACCCACGGGTCGTCGGCGTTCAGGACCAGCGTGCCGCCGTCCCGCACCCGCTCGGCGACCACCGCCTTGACGTGCGCCAGGTCCTCGATCGAGTCGAGCCCGTCCTGGCCCAGGTGGTCGGCGGTGATGTTGGTGACCACGCCGACGTCCGACCAGTCGTAGCCGAGCCCCCGCCGCAGCAGGCCGCCCCGCGCCGTCTCCAGCACCGCCACCTCGACCTGCGGGTCGCCGAGCACCTGCTGCGCGGACCGCGGACCGGTGGCGTCGGCCAGGTGGATCGCGCGCCCGTCCACGTACACCCCGTCGGTGGTGGTCATGCCGGCCCGCCGGCCGCCACTGCCGCTGAGCAGGTGCGCGGTCAGCCGGGTCACCGTCGTCTTGCCGTTGGTGCCGGTCACCGCGACGGTCGGGATCCGCCCGTCCGAGCCGCCGGGGAACATCGCCCGGACGATCGCGTCGCCGACGTCCCGCGCCCGCCCGCGCGCCGGCGCCAGGTGCATCCGCAGCCCGGGGACCGCGTTCACCTCGATCACCCCGGCCACCGGCTCGTCCTCGCCGGTCGGCGGCAGCGGCGCGGCGATCTCCGGCCACCCGCTGGCACAGCCGGGTCACGTCCGGGTGCACCTGATCGGTGACGTCCCGGCTGGTGCCGCCGGTGGAGAGGTTCGCGACGTCGTGCAGCCACACGGTCTCGCCCTCGGGCGGAACGTCGGTCTCTCGGAACCTCGTCTCGTCCAGCGTGATCCGGGTCAGCACTCGAGAGTGCCCGTCCCCGCGCCGGGGATCCGCGTTGACCTGGTCGACCAGTTCCCGCAGGGTGGACCGGCCGTCACCGACCACG
>KL571207.1:29818-34092 GCA_000715855.1 Actinoplanes liguriensis | reverse complement strand
CGACCACCACGTCCCCGCCGGCCTCGGCGAACGCCCGCTCGACCTCCTCCGGGGTGCTCAGCCCGAGGACGACGTCGCGCCCCTGCCGCCCGTGCCGCGGCTTCACCACGACCGGCGCGCCCAGCTCGCGCAGCAGCCGGACCGCCTCCTCCGCGGTCGCCGCCGCTCCACCGGATGCCACCGGGATGCCCGCCTCGCCGAGCAGCCGCCGGGTGACGTGCTTGTCGCAGGCGATGTCGATGCCGACGCCGCTGGTCCGGTCGGTCATCGCGGCCCACGCCATCCGCCGCCGGGTGCCCCAGCCGAGCCGGACCAGGCTCAGGTCGTCGAAGCGCTCCACCGGGATGCCACGACGCCGGGCGGCCGCGATGATCGCCCGGGTGCTCGGGCCGGTCGCCTCCCGCTCGGCGAACGCCGCCAGCTCGGCGAGCCGCGCGGCCGGCCGCCCGTCGGCCTGCCCGGCGTGGATGGCCAGGACCAGGTCGACCGCCGCGTCCAGCAACTCCCCCGGCACCCGCGAGTCCGGCGACTCGTCCATCGGGCACTCCAGGATCACGTCGTAGAGCCCGGGCTCGCCCGCCGAGACGGTCCGGCCGAAACTCACGTCCCTGCCGATGAGCTGGGACAACTCCAGGCACACGTGCTCGGTGACATGACCGAAGTACGTCCCGCCCCGCAATCGGCTGACGAACCCGCCCGGCGCGCCGGCCGCGCAGTGATGCTCGGCCAGCCCCGGCAGCGCCCGCAGCAGCCGCTCGGTGAAGCCGGTGACGTCAGCGGTCTCCCGGCCGGTCAGCTCCTCCAGCCGGAGCCGGGCCACCACCGCCGGCCGGGACAGGTACACATTGGGGCCGCGCAGGCGGCGCAAGCTCTCGATCTTCATGTGGGTGGTCCCCGATCCCCGGCCGGCGGCCGGTGAGGTGGAAGGTGTGGCCCGCCGGCAGCACGTGGATCAATGCCCCGGCCAGGGCGATCGGGCCGCCGCTCGGGACCCGGATGTCGGTGGCCGCCCCGGCGTCGACGACCGTGACCGCGCCGCTGCCCAGCACCTCGAAGCGGTCGCCGTCGGTCAGGATCGCGGTGTCCTCGTCGATGCCCAGGCCGAGCTCGTGCGGATACCGCGCGACTGCGCTGAGCAGCCGATTCAACCGCCCACGCTGGGCGAAGTGCTGATCGATGAGCACTCCGGGGAGAAATTCAAGACCGGGACCCGTCCGTACGGCCGCGGCCGTCACCCCCGGCTCGTCCCCGCCCACGATCATCGTGGCGGACATCATCGCCGCGCCCGCACTGGTCCCGCCGAGCACCACGACGCCGCCGGCCACCAGCTCCTGCAGCAGTGAGTCGGTCGCGGTGCCGCCCAGCACGGTGGTGATCCGCTGCTGGTCGCCGCCGGTGAAGAAGACCCCGGTGGCGTCGCGCAGCGCGGTGGTCGCCTCCGGCGCGTTCGCCTCCACCCGGGTGGTCAGGCGCAGCGCGCGGACCGAGCCCGCGCCCAGCCCGGTGAACGTCTCGACGTAGTGCGCGCCGGTGCTCTCCGGGGTCTCGCTGGCGGTCGCGATCACCACGATCCGGGCGGACGCGGCGCCGGCCAGCTCCACGAACCGGACGAGCAACGCCGGTCCGGCGGCGCCTCCGATGATCAAGAGCCGGGCGTCCACCGTGCCTCCTCAGCAGGACCCCTTCCGGGCCGCTGCTCCTCAGCGGGAGCCGTTCCGGGCACTGCTCCTCAGCAGAACCCCTTCCGGCCACTGCTCCTCAGCAGAACCCCTTCCGGGCCACTGCTCCTCAGCAGGACCCCTTCCGGGCCACTGTTGAGGTTAATCGGAACAAAACCGAAACATCCGGCTAATCGGAATGCTTGGCGGGCAGCAGGTGGCGGACCTCCGGGGGCCCCTCGGCAAGCGCGATCGCACGACCCTCCACCTGCTCGTCCTCCTCGGTCAGCCGGCCCTCGTGCTGACGCAGGTGCTCCTCCCAGGTGGGCACCAGGTAGACCTCGACGAACTCGGCCGGATCCGTGCCGTCCCGGAACAGTCCCCACTGCGTCGCGCCGGTCCGCTGCCGGGAGCCGCGCACCTCGTCCATCGCGAGGACGAACGCGCCGACGTTCGCCGCCGGGACCCGGAAGGTCGCGGAGACCAGGATCGGCCCGTCCGCCAGGTGCGGCTGGAGCATCAGGTGCGGTTCGGCCCAGAAGACGGCGGGGCTCTGATCGTCGTCCTCGTGGGTGTGGACGGGCCAGCGACGTACCGTCAAGGTGCCCGCCAGCATCAGAGCCGCCGCCAGCCCGAAGGTCTGCCGCAGGCCGAAGGCCTCGGCGGACAGCCCCCAGACGAGCGCGCCGATCGCCTGCCCACCGGCGAAGACGAGCTGGTAGATCGCCAGCGCCCGGGCGCGCACCCAGTTCGGCAGGTTCAGCTGCATCGCCGCGTTCATCCGGGAGACCAGCACCATCCAGGCCAGGCCCGCGATCACCAGCACCGGCGTGACGACGAAACGGTTCGGGACCAGCGCGGTGACGAGCAGCGCGAGACCATAGGCGATTCCGGTCATCGCGATGAGCTGGTCGGTCCGCAGCAGCTTGCGCGCCCGCGGCATCAGCAGCGCCCCGGCGACCGCCCCGGCGCCGAGCGCGGCCAGCAGAATGCCGTACCCGCTCGCGCCCATCCCCAGCTCACGGCTCGCGACCAGCGGCAACAGGCCCCAGACCACGCTGCCGGGCAGCACGAACAGCAGCACCCGGCCGAGAATCCGGCGGATCACCGGCGACCAGCGGACGAACCGCCCACCGGCGCGCAACGCCGAGCCGAAGTGCTCCGGACGGCTCACCGGCGGCCGCTCCGGGCGGCGCCAGCGCAGCAGCGCCACCGCGAAGACCACGAACGACAGCGCGTTCAGGCCGAACACCACCGCCGACCCGAACTGCGCCACGAGCAGCCCGGCCAGCGCCGGACCGGCCGAGCGGGCCAGGTTCGTGTTGACCGCGCCGAGCGCCGACGCGGAGGGCAGCTGATCGTGCGGCACGACCTCCGGGATCACCGCCTGCCACGCCGGCAGGGTCAGCGCCTGCCCACACCCCAGCAGGAACGTGAAGACCAGGAGGGATGCGGGGCCGACCGCTCCCCGAGTCGTCAGCGCGGTCAGGGTTGTGGCGATCAAGAACAGACTCAGCTGTACGGCGATGAGCAGCCGCCGCCGATCCAGCGCGTCCGCGATCGTCCCCGCCGGCAGCGCGAACAACAGCACGGGCAGGGTGGTGACCGTCTGCACCAGGCTGACCCAGGTCGCCGCGTTCGCCTCGTGCACCACGAGCCACTGGGCACCGACCGTCTGCATCCAGGTGCCGATGTTGCTGGCCAGCACGCCGATCCAGAGCGCACGGAAGACCGGATTGCTTCTTAACACGCTTTACCTTTATCGCCGGGTATTGCTGTCGCCGTTCACCTCTGTCGCCGGCTCATCCTCATCGCCGGTGTGTGCCCGGCCCGGGGCGGGGCAGCACGTCCCGGCGATCGGCCACCTCGTGCCCCTCGGCGCAGCGGATCCCGACGTCCAGCTCGGCGCCGCAGCCCCGATGGGCGAACTGGATCGGCGGCCCCTCCGGGTCGGCCAGATACCGGTTCCCCCAGCCGGCCAGGGCGATCAGCACCGGATAGAGGTCGAAGCCCTTCTCGGTCAGCCGGTACTCGTGACGCTCCCGGGCGCCCGGCTCCCGATACGGCTCACGGCGCAACACCCCCGCCTCGACCAGCGCGTTCAGGCGATTGGTCAGCACCTGACGGGGAACCCTGGTGCGCACCCGCATGTCGTCGAACCGCCGGATCCCGGAGAAGATCTCGCGCAGCACCACCATCGTCCACTTCTCGCCGAGGATTTCCATCGCGCGGCTGATGGTGCAGTTGTCCACGCTCCAGTCGAGCGCTTCGGGCGGTGGTGTGACATGCGCGACCATGGCGTCGAGGCTAGGTCTCGTTGACAGACGCAGCAAGCCGGTGCCAGCCTGAGTCCATGACGCAGACCCAGGCTCGCTCCCGCACGTTCTCCTGGACCGACCCCAGTGAGCACGCGAAACTCTTCGTGGAACGCAGCGGCCTGGACGTCCTGCAGGCAATGTCCGCCGGCGAGGTCCCGCCCCCACCGATCTTCCAGCTCATCGGCGGTGGCCGCCTCCTCGTCGAGCCGGGCAGCGTCACCATCACGCTCGACCCGCAGGAGTTCCACTACAACCCGATCGGCACCGTCCACGGCGGCATCATCTCCACCCTGCTGGA
>KL571207.1:19232-29565 GCA_000715855.1 Actinoplanes liguriensis | reverse complement strand
CACCAGCATGGACCTGAACGTGAAGTTCCTCCGCCCGGTCACCGTCGACACCGGCCTGATCACCTGCACCGGCGCCGTCCTCCAGCAGGGCCGCCGCACCGCCCTGGCCGAGGCCCGCCTCACGGACCCCCGCAACCGCCTCTTGGCCCACGCCACCTCCACGTGCCTGCTCTTCCCCCTCCCCACCCCATAACCCGCCCCTCCAGCCGACCGGCACTCACGGCCGCCCACAACCCGCAACGCCGGCCGACCGGGCGAGACCGGCCCGCGCCGGCACTCACGGCTCGTTCCGAGCCCTGATCCAGCCCTCAGCGCCAGCCGGCTGCGGGGCGGCGAGCCGTTGGCGTCCTGGGTAGGGCGCCCACGGTCGTACCGTCAGATGGCGGTTACCCCGGGGAGCATGTCGGCGGCGGGCGGAGTCCAGGTCGAGGCGGACGCCTCCACCTGCTCGCCGGAACGGATGTCCTTGACCGTGTCGGGGGAGCCCGGGAACCAGACGTACGGGATGCCGCGCCGGTCCGCGAACTGGATCTGCTTGCCGAACTTCGCCGCGGTCGGCGCCACCTCGGTCGGGATGCCCCGCCGCCGCAGCTCAGCGGCGATCCGGATACATTCGGCCCGCTGTTCCTCGGCCGGCACCGCGACGACGACGGCGGTCGGCACCGAGCGGGACACCGAGAGCGCGTTCTGCCCGAAGAGCAGACCGAGCATCCGCGACACGCCGATCGAGATGCCGACGCCCGGGAACCGCGTGTTGCCGACCGAGGCGAGCGTCTCGTAACGCCCGCCGGAGCAGATCGAGCCGGCTCGTTCGTACCCCTGAAGCTGGGTCTCATAGACCGTGCCGGTGTAGTAATCCAAGCCACGGGCGATCTTCAACTCGGCCCGGATCAGGCCGGGCGCGTGTTCGTTGGCGGCCTCCACGACCTGCAACAGCTCGGCCAGGCCTTCGTCGAGGAGCGGGTCGCTGACGCCGAGCGCCCGCACCGCGTCCACGAACGAGCCGTCGGCGGTCGAGATCTCGGCCAGTTTCAGACACGCCTGGGCCTGCGCGTCGGACGCCCCGGCGGTCTCGGCCAGCAGCGCCGCGACCTTCTCCGGCCCGATCTTGTCCAGCTTGTCCACCGTCCGCAGGACCTGCGCGGTGTCTTCCAGGCCGAGCCCGCGGTAGAAGCCCTCGCAGACTTTCCGGTTGTTGACCAGGATGGTCGCCTGCGGGATCGGCAGCGACCGGAACACGTCCCCGATCACCAGCGGCATCTCGGTGTCGAAGTGGAACGGCAGGGTGTCCCGGTTGACCACGTCGATGTCGGCCTGGAGGAACTCGCGGTAGCGACCCTCCTGCGGGCGCTCGCCACGCCACACCTTCTGGATCTGGTAGCGCCGGAACGGGAAGACCAGCTTGCCGTGGTTTTCCGTGACAAACCGCGCAAAGGGAACCGTCAGGTCGAAGTGCAGACCCAGTTGATCATCCGACGAGGTGGCGCCGGAGGAATCCTGCAACCGGTGCAGCAGGTAGACCTCTTTGGACGTCTCGCCCTTGGAGAGCAGCGTCTCCAGTGGCTCGACCGCGCGGGTCTCCAGCGGGGCGAAACCGTACAGCTCGAAGATGGAACGAATCCTGTCCAGCACATACTGCTCGATCATGCGCTGGGGCGGCAGCCACTCAGGGAAGCCGGAAATAGGCACTGTCTCTCCTGAAACGATCAGAGGAAGCGGCCGGGCGCCGCGGTCAGATCCCGCAGGTACGGGTTCGACGCGCGCTCGCGGCCGATGGTGGTGGCCGGTCCGTGGCCGGGCAGCACGACGGTGTCGTCGGCGAGGGGCAGGATCTTGTCCCGCAGCGACGCCATCATGGTCGGGGTGCTGCCACCCGGCAGGTCGGTGCGTCCGATCGAGCCCGCGAAGAGCACGTCTCCGGAGAGACAGATCTCCTCCGCGTCCCAGGAGGAGCTCTCGCCCGGCAGGCGGAACAGCACCGACCCGCCGGTATGGCCCGGGGCATGATCGACGGTGATCTTCAAGCCGACCAGGTCAAGAACGGCACCATCCGTCAATTCTGAGACGTCTGACGGTTCCGAATACTGCATCCGGCCACCGAAGAGCGAGTTCAGATCGGTGCTCAGACCCTTGGACGGATCGGCCAGCATCTCCCGGTCGTCCGGGTGGACGTAGGCGGTGATGCCACGGGCGCCACAGACCGGCGCGACCGAGAACGTGTGGTCCAGGTGACCGTGCGTGAGCAGCACCGCAGCCGGGGAGAGCCGGTGCTGGGCGAGCACCTCGTCGAGCTGGTCGAGCACACCGATGCCGGGGTCGACGATCAGGCACTGCTCGCCCGGGCCGGCGGCCACCACATAACAGTTGGTGCCGAAGGCCTGCGCCGGAAAGCTGGCGACGAGCACGAGCCGGTCCCCCTCACAGAAAAACAGGTGCGAATCGTAACGAGCCTAGCTGGGCAGCCGCACACCACTTTCTCAGGAGGTACCCGTACACTCTCCCGAGCGTGTGGCGTGCCGCACCCCTTGACATACACCGGGAAGGACAGCGTTAGTGGCTCCCAGCAAGGACCGGCAGCGCAAGCTCGCTCGCGCGAAACTCGATCGCCAGATGGCCCGCCGCGCCGTCCGGGAGCGCAAGCGACGCCGTGTCCTCGCCGGCGTCGGCACCGGCCTCGCGGTCGTGCTGGTCGCGCTCGGCGGCGCCTGGATCGGCGGAGCCTTCGACAGCAAGGAAGGCACCACGACCGAGGCCGCTGACATCTGTCTGTGGTCGCCGATCGACACGTCCAAGAACACCGACGTCAAGGACGTGGGCACACCGCCCACCAAGGACCTTCCGGAGACCGGCACCGAGGCGATGACGATCACCACCAACCAGGGTGGTCCGATCACCGCGACGCTGGACATCGCGAGCGCCCCGTGCGGCGCCGCCAGCTTCTCCTACCTCGCCGGCAAGAAGTTCTTCGACGGCACCGACTGCCACGAGATCCTCGACATCGGCGCGGTGCACTGTGGCGACCCGAGCGGCACCGGTCAGGGCGGCCCGGCGTACACGTACTACGACGAGAACCTCCCGGTGCAGCCGGAGCCGTCGGCGAGCGCCGCCACCGCGGCGAAGCCGACTGTTCTCTACCCCACCGGCACCGTTGCGACGATCGGCAACCCCGCCGGCACTTATCTTCTTCAAGGACTATGCGCCGACCACCGACCCGGTCTACTCGATCGTGGGCCAGGTGACCGGCGGGCTGGACACGCTGGCAAAGATCGGCAAGATTCCCACGGTGACCGACGACGCGGGAGACAAGGTCAAGCCCAAGGAGAAGATCACCATCAAGAGCCTGACCGTCGCCGCGGACACAGTCGCGGCAGCTCCCTCGGAGAGCGCGCAGTCGTGAGTTCGGAAGAGACCAGCAGGAGGAACGACGTGTCGTCGATCAAGGACCGGCAGCGCGCGGCCGCGCGAGCCCGGCTCGAGAAGGAGATGGCCGAGCGCGCCGCGTCCGCGCGCAAGCGGCGTCAGCGTCAGGCGATCATCGGTTCGGCGATCGCCGTCGTGGTGATCGCCGGCGCCGCGGTCTGGGTCTTCAGCGCCCTGAAGAAGGACGACAAGAAGTCCACCGCGGGCAGCGCCGCCACCGCGGCCGGCACCGTCGCCTGCACCTGGACCCCGGCCGACGCGACCAGCGGTGGCAAGGTCAAGGATGTCGGCACCCCGCCGGCCACCGTGCCGAACACCGGCACCAGCGTGCTGACCCTCGACACCAACCTCGGCCCGATCGAGGCGACGATCGACCTGAGCAAGGCGCCCTGCACCGGCGCCAGCTACAAGTACCTCGCGTCGAAGAAGTTCCTCGACAACACCAAGTGCCACCGCCTGGTGAACGAGGACAGCTTCAAGGTCCTGCAGTGCGGCGACCCGTTCGCCACCGGCAAGGGCTACCGCGACACCGACGGCACCGGCGGCCCCGGCTACACGATGGCCGAGGAGAACCTGCCGACCGACACCAACAACCCGTACCCCGCGGGCTCGATCGCGATGGCGAACACCGGCCAGCCCGGCTCGACCGGCAGCCAGTTCTTCATCTGCTCGGAGGACACGCAGCTCTCCGCGAACTACACCCTCCTCGGCACCATCACCAAGGGCCTGGACCTGGTCAAGACCGTGGTCAAGGCCGGCGACGACGGCGCTTTCAAGGCTTCGGCCGGCGGCGGCCACCCGAAGAAGGAACTCGACATCAAGACCATGACGGTTTCCTGACCCGAGGTTTCCGGAAAGGGGCGGCCCGCTTCGGGTCGCCCTTTTTCATTTCCCCGTACGTCGATGAGCACGCCCGTGGCCAGGCGACGCGCCAAGTCTCGTGAGTGCCCTCGCGGCGCCCGCCGCACTCCCGGCCGCCCCGCGCTCCCGCTCCCTGGCCGGCACTCACGGTCGCAAAACGGGCCCACAACAGCCGTGAGCACCAGCTGACGGCGAAGCGCCGGCGCGGAACGTCCGGGCCGGCGCTTGGTGCTGTTGGAGGTGGTCAGGCGCCGGAGGTGACCCGGTAGGCGTCGAAGACGCCGTCGACCTTGCGGACCGCCGCCACCAGATGACCGAGATGCTTCGGGTCGGCCATCTCGAACGTGAACCGGCTCACCGCCACCCGGTCCCGCGTGGTGGTCACCGTCGCGGACAGGATGTTCACCCGCTCCTCGGAGAGGACCCGGGTGACGTCGGCCAGCAGCTTGTGCCGGTCGAGCGCCTCCACCTGGATGGCGACCAGGAACGTCGACGCGGACGTCGGCTTCCAGCTCACCTCGACCACCCGCTCCTCCTGCTCGCGCAGGTCCTGAGCGTTGGCGCAGTCCTCCCGGTGGACGCTGACGCCACCCGAGCGGGTGACGAAGCCGAACACCGCGTCCCCCGGAACCGGGGTGCAGCAGCGGGCCAGTTTCACCCAGACGTCGGAGACGCCCTTCACCACCACGCCCGGATCCTGCGCGGTGCTGCGGTTGCGCGGCGGGCGGGTCGCGACGGCGGTCTCGGCGATGTCCTCGACCGCGCCCTCCTCACCGCCGAAGCCGGCGACGAGCTTGGCGACCACGGACTGGGCGGAGACGGTGCTCTCCCCCACCGCGGCGTAGAGCGAGGTGACGTCCGGCAGGTGCAGATCCCGCGCGATGGTCGTCAGGTTCTCGCTGGTCAGCATGCGCTGCAGGGGCAGGCCCTGCTTGCGCATCGCCTTGACGATCGCGTCCTTGCCGTCCTCGATCGCCTCTTCGCGGCGCTCCTTGTTGAAGTACTGCCGGATCTTCGTGCGGGCCCGGGGGCTCTTCACGAAGCCGAGCCAGTCCTGCGTGGGGCCGGCGGTGCTGGACTTGGACGTGAAGATCTCGATCACGTCGCCGTTGGAGAGTGTCGACTCCAGCGGGACCAGCTTGCCGTTCACCCGGGCGCCGATGCACTTGTGCCCGACCTCGGTGTGCACCGCGTAGGCGAAGTCGACCGGCGTCGACCCCGTGGGCAGCGGGATCACGTCGCCCTTCGGCGTGAAGACGTAGACCTCCTGGCTGGAGAGGTCGAAGCGCAACGCGTCCAGGAACTCGGACGGGTCGCTCGCCTCCCGCTGCCAGTCGAGCAGCTGCCGCAGCCAGGTCATCTCGTCGATGTGCGCCGGCGGGCCGACGATCGTCGCGCCCTTCTGCTCCTTGTACTTCCAGTGGGCGGCGATGCCGAACTCGGCCGTGCGGTGCATCGCGAACGTCCGGATCTGCATCTCGACCGGCTTGCCGGTCGGGCCGATCACGGTCGTGTGCAGCGACTGGTACATGTTGAACTTCGGCATCGCGATGTAGTCCTTGAACCGGCCCGGCACCGGCTGCCAGTTCGCGTGGATCACTCCGAGCGCGGCGTAGCAGTCGCGGACCGTGTCGACCAGGATGCGGACGCCGACCAGGTCGTAGATGTCGTTGAAGTCCCGGCCCCGGACGATCATCTTCTGATAGATCGAGTAGAGGTGCTTCGGGCGGCCGGTGGTCTCGGCCTTGATCTTCGCCGACTTGAGGTCGAGGCTGACCCGGTTCGTCACCTGGCGCAGCAGCGCCTCGCGCTGTGGCTGGTGCTCCCCGATCAGGCGGTTGATCTCCTCGAACCGCTTGGGGAACAGGGTGCCGAAGGCAAGGTCCTCCAGCTCCCACTTGATCGTGTTCATACCCAGCCGGTGGGCCAGCGGGGCCAGGATCTCCAGCGTCTCCTTGGCCTTCTGCTCCTGCTTGGCGCGGGGCAGGAAGGTCAGGGTGCGCATGTTGTGCAGCCGGTCGGCCAGCTTGATCACCAGGACGCGCGGGTCCTTGGCCATCGCGACGACCATCTTGCGGATCGTCTCCGCCTTCGCCGCGTCGCCGAGTTTCACCCGGTCGAGCTTGGTCACGCCGTCGACCAGCAGCGCCACCTCGGCGCCGAAGTCGTTGCGCATCTGCTCGAGGCCGTAGTCGGTGTCCTCGATCGTGTCGTGCAGCAGCGCGGCCACCAGCGTGGTGGTGTCCATCCCGAGGTTGGCCAGGATGGTCGCGACCGCGAGCGGGTGGGTGATGTAGGGGTCGCCGGACTTCCGGTACTGCCCCGAGTGCCAGCGCGCGGCGACGTCGAACGCCTTCTGCAGCTGGCGCACGTCACCCTTGGGGTGACTGGCCCGGTGCGTGGCGATCAGCGGCTCGAGCACCTCGCTGACCTGGGTGCTCTGCCAGGGCGCGTTGAACCGGGCCAGCCGGGCCCGGACCCGCCGCCCGGTGGGCGCGCTGGCGAAGCCGAAGCCACTCGTCTCACCGGTCGAGGCCGGCTGAGCCAGCTCCACCTCGTTGGAGACCTCAGGCGCGGCTCCGTTCCCGTTTCCGTTGACCGCGGTCTGCTCGTCAGCGCGGGGCTGGTCAGCGGGCGGAACCTCGCCCGAGCCGGTCCGCGAGTTCTGGGTCGGTTGCACCGTGCCCTCCGCCGGAGGGACGACGTCGCTGGACACCGGCCTCCTCATCACCTGCGCCAAGTTGTCGAGATCGTCGCCGGTCGCCCCGGCGTCGATCGCTCCCAGGGGTGGCCCTCTGGAACGACCATCCTACCCGCACCGACATCGCGATTGGCCCGGCCGAACCAGCGGAATCAGCGGGACCGAACGGGCGAAGAGCAGCGAAGCCGGATCAAACAGTCAGCAACGCGTGCACCGCACGGGGCCCGAGTTTCGCCCGCCCGTCGAGAAAGCCCAGCTCCAGCAGCACCGAGAAGCCGGAGACCATAAGAGACAGCCCCGGTGGCGAGCACGTCGTCGACCACCAGGACGCGCTGTCCCGCGATGAACGCGTCCTCGTGCACCTCGAGGGTGGCCTCGCCGTATTCCAGCTCGTACGAGGCGGAGAGCGCCTTGCGCGGCAGCTTCCCGGCCTTGCGGATCGGCACCACGCCCTTGCCCGTCGCGTACGCGATCGCCGCCGCCACCACGAACCCGCGCGCCTCCACGCCCGCCACGACGTCGAACGAGTCACTCGTGTGGTGGGTGACGATCCCGTCGATCACCCGGCGGAACACCGCGCCGTCGGCGAAGAGCGGCATCAGATCCTTGAAGACGACCCCCGGTTTCGGGAAGTCCGGCACGTCGACGCTCGCACCCGCCACCAGGGCGGCAAGCTCGGGCCCGCTGTCCCCGGTCACGGGGGCGTTCTCGCTAGTCACGGCGCACAGCCTAAAGGCCCGCCCCCGCGTACGGGTGACGGGCCTTCAGGTCGAGAGATGCGTTACCGCTTACCGCCGAGCCGGATGGCTCCGCTTCGCTCCGCGGGCGATCGCCTGGTAACCGATGAGATGACTTCCGGGTTTCCGCCGTACGCAAACCCCGCGGCCGTCGAAAACCCTGATGTCATCTCATCGGCGGCGATCGCCGGGGCGGTTGTTGTTGCGCCGCGCGGCCGGGCGGGCGCCCGGGCGAGGGGTGGTGCTGCCGGCCATCGCGGGAACGTCCGAGGCGGTGGCGTTCGCCGGGCGGTTGCGGTCACCCTTGGCGGCGTCGTCGGACCGGCTGGCACGCCGGGTGAGCACCCGGGCGTTGTGCGCCTTGATCTTCGGCTCCTGGTCCTTCAGGGCGCTCAGCACGGGCGCCGCGAACAGGATCGAGGAGAGCACGCCGAAGCCCATGCCGACGAAGAGCACCAGGCCGAGGTCCTTCAGCGTGCCGGCGCCGAGCAGGCCCGCGCCGATGAAGAGCAGGCCGCCGACGGGCAGCAGGGCCACCAGACCGGTGTTCAGCGAGCGCATCAGGGTCTGGTTGACGGCCAGGTTGGTCGCCTCGGAGTAGGTGCGGGTGCTGCCGGCGGTGATCCCGCGGGTGTTCTCCTGCACCTTGTCGAAGACGACGACCACGTCGTACAGCGAATAGCCGAGGATCGTCAGGAAGCCGATCACCGTGGACGGCGTGACCTCGAAGCCGACCAGCGAGTAGACGCCGGCGGTGAGCACCAGGTCGAGGATGAGCGAGGCCAGCGCGGCCGCCGCCATCCGGACCTCGAACCGGAACACCAGGTACGCCACCACGAGCACCAGGAAGATGATCAGACCGATCACCGCCTGGCGGGTGACCTGACCACCCCAGGCCGCCGAGACCTGGTTGTCACTGATCTTGCTGGCGTCGACCCCGAGGTCCTTGACGATGGCGAGCTTGGCCTGCTCCGCCTCGGCGGTGCTGAGGGCCGTGGCGCGGACCGTGTAGCTGGCGTCCTTGCCCTCGCCGACCTTCTGGACGGCGCCGATCGACGCATCCGGGTGGGCGTCCTTCACGGCCTTCTCGACCGCGCCGGAGATCTCGTCCTGGGTCAGCGTCTTGCCGGCGGTCGCGGCCGGGACGCTGAACGAGGTGCCACCGGCGAACTCGATGCCCAGCTCGAAGCTGCGGATCACGAAGCTGCCGATCGAGATCAGGATCAGCGCGGCCGCGATCGTGAACCACATCTTCCGGCGGCCCACGATGTTGATGTTGGCTTCACCCGCGTAGAGGCGGGACGCGAGACCGGAACTGGCCATCTCAGGCCTCCTTCACACGCGAGGAGACGGACTCCTCGGTCGAGTTGCGGCGCAGGACGCGGCCGAGACCACTGACCCGCGGCGACAGGAACGCCTTGGTGTTGGCGAACATGGTCATGATCGGGTGCCGGAAGAGGAACACCACGACCAGGTCGAGCACGGTGGAGAGACCCATCGCGAACGCGAAGCCCTGGACCGCGCCGATCGACACGATGTAGAGCACTACCGCACACATGATGGTGATCGTGTTCGCCGAGATGATTGTCCGGCGGGCCCGGTGCCACGCCCGTGGCACCGCGCTGCGAGCCGTCCGGCCCTCGTGGATCTCGTCCTTGAGTCTCTCGAAGTAGATGACGAACGAGTCCGCCGCGATACCGAGTGACACGATGAAGCCGGCGATACCGGCCAGGGTCAGCGTGTAGCCGATGGTCCGGCCGAGGAAGACCAGCGCTCCGAAGGTGAGCAGCGCGGAGAGCGCGAGGCTCAGGATGATGACCGAGCCGAGCAACCGGTAGTAGAAGAACGCGTAGATCGCCACCAGGGCCAGACCGATTCCGGCGGCCAGTAGGCCGGCCTCGAGCTGCTGGAGACCGAGGGTCGCGGAGATGGTCTGCGCCGGGCCGGACGAGAAGGTGACCGGGATGGCGCCGAACTTGAGCTGGTCGGACAGCTGCTTGGCGGAGACTGCCGTGAAGCTGCCGGTGATCTGCGAGGAGCCGGTCAGCACGCCCTGGATCTGCGGCGCCGACAGGATCTCCTTGTCCAGCACGACCGCGACCGCGCAGTGCTCGGCCGAGCCGTAGAGCGCCTGGACGGCGGTGTAGCACGGGTCGCTGGAGGTCGCGTTGTAGGCCACGCGGGTCAGGTCGGCCCACTTCTTCTGGCCCTCGCTCTTGAAGTCGAGCGAGACGACCCATTGGCCATTGGTCTGGTCGAGCTGGGGGCTGGCGCTGGAGATGTCGTCACCGACCACCTTCGCCTGGTCCAGCAGAACCTTGGCCTGGCCGCTGTAGCACGCCACGACCTGCGAGTCGATCTTGTCGATCGAGCCGTTCGGCCGCTTGTCGAGCTGGTCGCAGCTGATCGTCGGGACGTACATCTGCATGTTCGTGCTCAGCACGGCCACCTCGGCCGGGGAGAGCGCGTTGAACGGCTTGTAGACCAGGCCGGCCTTCGGGTCGGTGCTCAGGTCGACCGGGCCGGTCAGCGCGTTCGCCTGGGCCCAGAGCTTCGCGCCGACCTTCTTCTCGACCGCCGCGCGCTGCTCCTCCACGCTCGCGGAGACCGGGGC
>KL571207.1:18430-19053 GCA_000715855.1 Actinoplanes liguriensis | reverse complement strand
CGCCACCACCCTGGCCACCGCTGGACGGGCTGGCCACCACCGACGGGGCGCTGGCACCGGCCGACGGGGCGACCGAGCCGGACGCGCCGGCCGACGGAACCGCGCCGCTCGGCGCCACGCTGGGCGACGGCGAGGCCGGGTTCAGCGCGCTCGCCGACACGTCCATGGTCGTGCCGATCAGCAGCCGGAACCGCATGTTCGCGGCCTGCGCGAGGTCCTTGAGCTGGTCGTCCGCCTTACCGGCCAGGGAGACCACGATGGTGTTGTTGCCCTGGGTCACCACCTCGGCCTCGGAGACGCCGAGCGCGTTCACCCGGTTCTCGATGATCGTCCGGGCCTGCTCCATCGACTCCTTGCTCGGCGTCCCGCCGGCCTGGCTCGCGATGTAGGTGGCCTGCGTGCCGCCGACGAGGTCGAGACCGAGCTTCGGCTTCAGGCGCTCGGTGAAGCCGCCCTTGGGGTTACCGGCGAAGAAGACCAGGAGATACAGGACGACGAAGATCAGGCCGAGCACGCCGAGTTGGCGTCCAGGATGCATCTGTCCCTGTGGTGGTCGTGCCACGGCGTTAGGTCTCCCTGTGTTCGGCCGCGCGACCCGCGCGGCGCTGTCGATCGGTGGGCGG
>KL571207.1:16521-18222 GCA_000715855.1 Actinoplanes liguriensis | reverse complement strand
TCTGTCTCTTATACACATCTAGAGACAGGCCGCGGGCCGGTCCGAGGTGGATCTTGTCAGTCCTGCTTGCGGACGTCGACGACCGGGTTCGGCGTCTCCTCGACGACAGTCTCCGTGCTGGTGGCGGGCTCGTCGACGATCTCGTCATCCGCCTCGGTGACCGGCTCGTCGGCGCGGGTGACGACCCGGGCGATGGCCGGGCGGGCGAAGCGAACCTGAACCTCCGGAGCGATCTCCAGAAGGACCACGTCGTCCTCGATCGACACCACGGTGCCGTGCAGGCCGCCGATGGTCACGATGTCGTCGCCGGGGCCGAGCTTGTTCTGCAGCTCCATCGCCTCCCGGCGCCGCTTCTGCTGCGGCCGCATCACCAGGAAATACATCACGCCGATGATGAGAATGAAGGGCAGGAACAGGCTCAGTGAGTTTCCACCGCCAGCGGACTCGGCCACGACGTACACGAGAGAACAGCCTTCCGTAGGCCACCGGGACCTCTTGCGAGGTGAGCCAGGGCGTCAAAACATCCGGGTTGAAGCGGGGGCGAGTCTAATCGGTCAACCTGGAGACTACGAATGCGGCACACGTCACGTTCACATCACGAGGGATATTTATGTATCTCGTGCGAACAGGTCCCCCTGAAACACCCCGGACCTGCCGTCTTGGGGTGGCGTCTTACCGAGATGGGCCCAACCGGCTTCGGTGGCGACCCGGCCCCGCGGGGTACGAGCGAGGAGCCCGGCTCGCACCAGGAACGGCTCACAGACCTCTTCCACGGTGTCGGCCTGCTCACCGACCGCGACGGCCAGGGTGGAGAGGCCGACCGGACCACCCTTGAACGACTCGATCAGCGCCCGCAGCACCGCGCGGTCCAGCCGATCCAGGCCGAGCGCGTCGACGTCGTACACCTGAAGTGCCGCTTTGGCGATCTCGACGGTGACGATGCCGTCGCCGCGCACCTCGGCATAGTCCCGGACCCGGCGCAGAAGCCGGTTCGCGATGCGGGGCGTGCCGCGGGACCGGCCGGCGATCTCGGCGGCGCCCTCCGGCGTGATCGGCACCCCGAGGATCCGGGCCGAGCGGTGCAGCAGCGCGTCCAGATCGGCCGGTGAGTAGAAGTCCAGGTGCGCGACGAAGCCGAACCGGTCGCGCATCGGCCCGGTCAGCAGGCCGGCCCGGGTAGTCGCGCCGACCAGCGTGAACGGCTCCACGTCGAGCGGGATCGCGGTGGCGCCGGGACCCTTGCCGACCACCACGTCGACCCGGAAGTCCTCCATCGCGCTGTAGAGCAGTTCCTCGGCCGGCTTGGCGATCCGGTGGATCTCGTCGATGAAGAGCACGTCGCCCTCGCTGAGCCCGGTGAGGATCGCGGCCAGATCGCCGGAACGCTCGATCACCGGGCCGCTGGTGGTGCGGATGCCGGTGCCCAGCTCGGCGGCGACGATGTTGGCGAGCGTGGTCTTGCCCAGGCCGGGCGGGCCGGAGAGCAGGATGTGGTCGGGCGGAGTGCCGCGGCCCATCGACGCCTTCAGCAGCAACTCCAGCTGGTCACGCACGCGGTGCTGGGCGATGAAGTCGGCCAGCCGGCGCGGCCGGACGCTGGCCTCCGCGTCCAGCTCCTCCTCGTGCACATCCGGCGAGAGATCGCTCATCGGGTCTTGCCCAGCAACCGGATCGCCTGGCGCAGCAGCTGTCTCTTATACA
>KL571207.1:1734-16315 GCA_000715855.1 Actinoplanes liguriensis | reverse complement strand
GCACGTCGCCGTCGATCGTCTCGCCGATCGCGGCGACCGCCTGGTCGGCCTGCGAAGCGCTCCAGCCGAGCGCGAGCACACCCTGCCGGACCTGGTCCTGCCAGCCGCCGGCCAGCAGGTTCGTGCCCGAGCCGTCACCGAACCCGATCGGGCCGATCTTGTCCTTCAGCTCGACGATCATCTTCTCGGCGCCGCGCTTGCCGATGCCCGGGACCTGCGTCAGCGCCGCGATGTCACTGCCGCCGATCGCACGGCGAACCGCATCGGGCTGGTGAACCGCCAGCACCGCCTGAGCGATCCGCGGGCCGACCCCGTTGGCGGTCAGCAGCAGCTCGAAGAGCTGCCGCTCGTCGTCGTCGGCGAAACCGTAGAGGGTGAGCGAGTCCTCCCGGACGATCAGCGTGGTGGCGAGCCGCGCCTCGGCGCCGGAACGCAGCGAGGCGAGCGTGTTCGGCGTGCAGAAGACGCGCATGCCGACACCACCGACCTCGACCACGGCACTGTCCGGAAGGATCGCGGTGACCACACCGCGCACGCTGGCGATCATCGGCTGCTCCTGCGGGCGGCGGCGATCGCCGCGGCTTGGATCTTCGCGCGGGTGCCCCCGCGCCAGATGTGACAGATGGCGATGGCGATGGCGTCCGCCGCGTCGGCCGGCTTCGGCGGCGCGTCGAGCTTCAGCAGGCGGGTGACCATGGCGGTGACCTGCGCCTTGTCGGCCGTCCCGGAGCCGGTGACGGCCGCCTTGACCTCGCTCGGCGTGTACGTCTGCACGGGCAGCCCGGCGCGCGACCCGGCCAGGATCGCGACCGCGCTGGCCTGCGCGGTGCCCATCACGGTACGCGCGTTGTGCTGCGAGAACACCCGCTCGACGGCCACGCTCTCGGGTTGGTGCAGCGCGACCAGCTCGGCGAGGCTCCGGTCGAGGTGCAGCAGCCGGAGCGCGATGTCCTCGTCCGGCTCGGAGCGGACCACGTGGTAGGCGATGAGCTTTCCGGGACGGCCGGGCACCCCCTCGACCACGCCGACGCCGCACCGGGTGAGACCCGGATCGATGCCGAGAACGCGCACCACGGCCTCCCCTCACGTACGTGTGTTCGACACCCTAATACGCGGCCCTCTTGCGCCCGCCGCCGACACGCCTCGACGATGGGTGCGGGAGGTCGCCATGTACCTCATTCCACCCATGGACGACGATCCGCCGGCCGAGTTCGTCGAGGTCGTCGCGGCTCACGAGGGTGTGCTGCGGCCCGAGGCGCTGCGCCTGACCGGCGGCGACCCGGCCGGCCACGAGATCTACCAGGAGTCGTTGATCGACCTGGCCGGCCACTGGCGCCGCCTGCGCCTCTGGGGACGCCTCACGCACGCCGACGCGCCCGGGCTCTACCTGCGGAAACGGCTCGTGAAACGGACCAAGGCGTGGCGCGACGACCAGGTCTACGAGGTCGAGGTGCGCGTGCTGCACCCGCCGGAAAGGCAGTTGGTCCGGGTGGGCGGCCCGGCCGCCAGCATCGCTTTCCACAAGGCCGCGGTGATTGACAGTACGGCCAGAGCGGAGCTCCTGACCCTCGCCGACGCGGCCGTGGCGTGGTGTCACGCGTGGCGCCGCGCCCAGCGCAACCGGGTCGCGCGCCTGGTGATCGGCGGTCTCCTGCTCGTCGCCTGCATGGTCCAGTCGATGTCGTGGCTCGCCACCAGCGGCTCCTGAGGACGCGACGAGCCGGCCCGCACGTGGCGGACCGGCCCGGCAAGCCGTCGGCTCACTCCTCTTCGAGCGCGGCCATGACCTCGTCGGAGACGTCGAAGTTGGCGTAGATGTTCTGCACGTCGTCGCAGTCCTCGAGCGCGTCGATCAGCTTGAGCACCTTGCGGGCCGCGTCCTCGTCGACCGGCACCGTCATCGTCGGCAGCAGCGGGGACTCGGCCGAGTCGTAGTCGATGCCGGCATCCTGCAGCGCGGTGCGCACGGCGACCAGGTCGGTCGGCTCGCTGACCACCTCGAACGAGTCACCCAGGTCGTTGATCTCCTCGGCGCCCGCCTCGAGCACGGCGAGCATGATGTCGTCCTCGCTGAGCCCACCCTTGGGGACGATCACCACGCCCTTGCGGTTGAACAGGTACGACACCGAGCCCGCGTCGGCGAACGTGCCGTTGTTGCGGGTCAGCCGGGTGCGCACCTCGGTGGCCGCGCGGTTCCGGTTGTCGGTGAGGCACTCGATCAGCAGGGCGACGCCGTTCGGCCCGTACCCCTCATACATGATCGTCTGCCAGTCGGCGCCGCCGGCTTCCAGGCCGGAGCCGCGCTTGACCGCGTTGTTGATGTTGTCGTTGGGGACCGAGCTCTTCTTCGCCTTCTGGATGGCGTCGTAGAGCGTCGGGTTACCGGAGGGATCACCGCCACCGGTGCGCGCCGCGACCTCGATGTTCTTGATCAGCTTGGCGAACATCTTGCCGCGCTTGGCGTCGACGACCGCCTTCTTGTGCTTGGTCGTCGCCCACTTGGAGTGGCCGGACATGCGTAACCTCCGTGTCTACCGTGCGGGTGCGGCCTGGCGGACCATCTCGACGAAGTACCGGTGGACGCGAAGGTCGCCGGTCAGCTCCGGGTGGAATGCCGTGGCGAGCAGGTTCCCCTGCCGAACGGCCACAATCCTACCGGCGGTGTCCCCGGAGGCGACGCGGCCCAGCACCCGCACGTCGGGGCCGACCTGCTCGACCCACGGGGCCCGGATGAAGACGGCGTGGAAATCGCCGCCCTCGATGCCTTCGATCTCCACCGCGGCCTCGAACGAGTGGACCTGCCGGCCGAACGCGTTCCGCCGGACGGTCATCTCGATCCCCTGGAAGGACTCCTGATCGGGGCGGCCGTCCAGCACCGTGGTCGCCAGCATGATCATGCCGGCGCAGGAACCGTACACCGGCATGCCGTCCGCGATCCGCTTCCGGATCGGGTCGAGCAGTCCGAAAGTGATCGCCAGGTTGCTCATCGTGGTCGACTCGCCGCCCGGAATCACCAGCGCGTCGACGTCGGCCAGCTCCTCCGGCCGCCGGACGGGACGGGCCAGCACGTCCGACTCCGCCAGAGCGGACAGGTGTTCGCGCACGTCGCCCTGCAGGGCCAGCACTCCGATGTTCACGGCGTAACTCTAGGACGCGGAAACCTTCACGAGCGGACGCGGGGGGCTTCCAGGGGCTTTCACGACGTACGCGGGAAGGCTCTTGACGTGGGGTTCGGCGCTAATGCAGGCCACCGTGGGGTCGATTGGCTATCGAGGCGACCACCCACCGGTTCGTAGCATCGCCTTACCGAAATCGCGCACGAGGAGTCGTATGTCTGAGAACCAGCCCGCCGTCGGAACCGCTCGCGTCAAGCGTGGCATGGCGGAGATGCTCAAGGGCGGCGTGATCATGGACGTCGTCACCCCCGAGCAGGCGAAGATCGCGGAGGACGCGGGCGCCGTCGCCGTCATGGCGCTGGAGCGCGTCCCCGCCGACATCCGGGCACAGGGCGGCGTGTCCCGCATGTCGGATCCCGACATGATCGACGGCATCATCAACGCCGTCTCCATCCCGGTCATGGCCAAGGCCCGCATCGGTCACTTCGTCGAGGCCCAGGTCCTGATGTCGCTGGGCGTCGACTACATCGACGAGTCCGAGGTGCTGACCCCGGCCGACTACGCCAACCACATCGACAAGTGGCAGTTCACCGTGCCGTTCGTGTGCGGCGCCACCAACCTCGGCGAGGCGCTGCGGCGGATCACCGAAGGCGCCGCGATGATCCGGTCGAAGGGCGAGGCCGGCACCGGGGACGTGTCCAACGCGACCACCCACATGCGCAAGATCCGTGGGGAGATCCGCCGGCTGCAGACCCTGCCGGAAGACGAGCTCTACGTCGCGGCCAAGGAGCTCCAGGCGCCGTACGAGCTGGTCAAAGAGGTTGCCGAGGCGGGCAAACTGCCGGTCGTGCTGTTCACCGCGGGCGGCATCGCCACCCCGGCCGACGCCGCGATGATGATGCAGCTCGGCGCGGAGGGCGTGTTCGTCGGCTCCGGCATCTTCAAGTCCGGCAACCCGCGGCAGCGCGCCGAGGCCATCGTCAAGGCGACCACGTTCCACGACGACCCGGACGTGATCGCGAAGGTGTCGCGGGGGCTGGGCGAGGCCATGGTCGGCATCAACGTGGAGGAGATCCCGGAGCCGCACCGCCTCGCCGAGCGCGGCTGGTAAGCAGCTCGGATCCGGAGGGCCGCCCTGGTGGGCGGCCCTTTTTTCGTGCCCGCGCCGCCGGAGAGGTCGTAGTCGGTCCGCTGGGACACCCGGCCCGGGCAGACAGCACCTCCGCCAACTTCCGAGTCCCCACCCACCACGGGGGCCTGCCCTCGACCAGTGTGACCCGAAACCGCGATCTTGGAAGCGCGGCCTGTGGACAAAGCGCTGGTGTGGATAAGTCCGGGCGGAGAAAACGAAGGCCCGGAGGAGGCGGATCAGACGGCCTGGACCGGCAGGGCCTCCGGCGCGGGGGCCGGGGACGGAGCCGGGAGCGGCGGCATCACCGGCTCGACGATGTCGAAGTAGCTCGGCTCCGGGTACCGGCCGGGCAGCCGCAGCACCCGGACCATCTTGCGCCGCCGCGCGGTCAGCGCGTCCCGGACCAGGTCGGTGTGCACCTGCCGGGCCAGCACCACCCGCCGGCTGCTGACGATCAGCGTGCGCGCCGCGGTGTCGGCCGGATCCAGCTCGATGCCCTGCAACTGGCGGGTGAGGTCGTTCTCCGCGGACTCGCGCTCGTCGGGCTCGGCGTCCAGCGCGAGCCGGGCCGCGGCGTACAGCTCGACGGACTCCCGGTGCTCGGCGACGACCGCGGCGGCCGCGGCACGGCGCAGCAGGTGCGCGTCGAGGGCGCGTTCGGCGGACTGGGCGCGGGCGTGTACCCGTTCGACCCGCTGGGCGGTCCAGCCGAGGTACGCCGAGAAGATCGCGGCCAGCACGACGACACCCAGCACCCACCACATGCGGGGCATCGTAGTGCCGGATTGTGTCGGACCGTCACCTGCCCCGAGTCGATCAGACCCCGTCGTCGTCGAAGACGCGCCCGTCGGTGGCCTCGATCGCCGTGGTGTAGACCTCGAGGACCCGCCCGGCCACACTCGGCCAGTCGAACGTCCCGACCACCTGACGTGCACCGGAGGCCAGCTGGTCGCGGCGGGCGGGGTCGTCGAGCAGGTCGCCGAGGAGTGTGGTGAGCGCGGCGGTGTCGCCGTTCGGGAAGAGGGCGCCGGCCCGGCCACCGTCCAATACCCGACGGAACGCGTCCAGGTCGCTCGCGGCGATCGCGGCCCCGGCGGCCATCGCCTCGGTCAGGATCATGCCGAAGCTCTCACCGCCGGTGTTCGGGGCGACGTAGATGTCGACGCTGCGCAGCATCCTCGCCTTGTCGGTCTCGCTGACCAGGCCCAGGAACTCGACCCGGTCGTGCAGCTCGGGCGGGATCTCGTCGAACAGCTCGGCGCGGTCACCGGGGCCGGCTACCAGCAGTCGCAGGCCGGGACGGTCGCGGGCGAGCGTGACGAACGCCGTACGCACAAGTGGGAAGCCCTTGCGGGACTCGGTGAAACGCCCGAGGAAACCGAGAGCACCGCCCTGGCCGGGCCAGCCGGGCAATGGCGAAGCCGAGGCGAACTTGCGCACCGCGACCCCGTTGGGGATCTCGACCGCGCCGCCGCCGAGGTGCTCGACCTGGACCTTGCGGGCCAGTTCGCTGACCGCGATCCGGGCGGTGATCTTCTCCATCACCGGTTGCAGGAAGTTCTGCGCGACGGCGAGCGCGCGGGAGCGGGTCATCGCGGTGTGGAAGGTGGCGACGACCGGGCCACGCGCGGAGAGCACCGCGAGCAGCGACAGGCTGGGCGTGAGCGGCTCGTGGACGTGCAGCACGTCGAACTCGCCGCGGGCCAGCCAGCGCCGGACCCGGGCGGTGGAGACCGGGCCGAACGCGATCCGGGCGACCGACCCGTTGTACGGCAGGGACACCGCCCGGCCCGCCGGAACCAGGTATTCCGGCAGCTCGGCGTCCTCGTCCGCGGGAGCCAGCACACTGACATGGTGACCGAGTTCGATCAGCGCCTCGGCCAGGTCCATGATGTGGTTCTGCACACCGCCGGGGACGTCGAACGAGTACGGCGAGACGATCCCGATCCGCACTCGGCCCCCTAGATCCAGAGCTTCTGGAGCATGTGCCAGTCCTGCGGATGCTCGGCGAGACCGGCCGCGAAGGCGTCGGCCATCAGCTGCGTGGTCCGCTTGACCCGCTGGTCGAGGGGCCCGTCCGTGGGCGGCGTGATCCGCCGGAGCTGCGCCTCGACGCGGTGCTCGGAGTACCACATGTCGACGGCGAACATCGGCGCGCCGGTGCGGATCGCGAGGATCGCCGGGCCGGCCGGCATCCTGGTCCGCCCGCCGAAGAACTCGACCTCGACGCCGCTGCGGGACAGGTCCCGGTCGGCGAGCAGCGGCACCACCCAGCCCTGCTGCAGGTGCTCGGCGAGCACGTCGAGCGGGGGACGCTCGCCGCCGGTGAGCGCCAGCACGCGCATGCCGAGGCTCTCCCGGTAGTCCAGGAACTTCTGGAAGACCGCCTCCGGTTTGAGCCGCTCCTGGACGGTGATCATCTGCCAGTCGTGGGAGACCACCCAGGCGGCCGCGGCGTCCCAGTTCGCCACGTGCGGCAGGGCCAGGACCAGGCCGTTGCCCTCGGCGATGAGCTGCTTCATCTCGTCGTGGCAGTCGTCGCGCATGTGGAAGCCGGCCGCGTGCTGCTCGCGGTTCAGCGACGGGAGGCGGAACGCCTCCATCCAGTACCGCGCGTACGACCGCAGCCCGTCCCGCACCAGCGTCTCCGGCATGTCCGCGCCGACGATCTGCTGGTAGTTGCGCCGCAGCCGCTGGGTGCCCGGCCCGTTCTTCTTCCAGGAGCGGTCCGCGACCCGGGTGAACAGGGCGCGCGCCACCGGCAGCGGCAGCGCGCGGACCAGACGCCACCCGGCGGTGAAGCCGAGCGTGGTCAGCTGGTCCTTCACTCGGCCGGTTCCTTGACCTCGGTGCGGGCCGCGTGGATCAGCCGCTGGAAGACGGTGACCAGGGAGAGCGCGGCGAGCACCCAGAGCGCGGCGGGCAGGCCCCACTCCAGGCCGGCAGCGCCGAGCAGGCCGCCGACGCCGACGATGAGCAGGCGCTCCAGACGCTCGGCGATGCCGACGTCGGCGTTCAGGTCCAGGCTCTGCGCCCGGGCCTTCACGTAGGAGACGACCTGGCCGGCGACGAGGCTGATCAGGGCGGCGATCATGCCGCCGTACGGATTGCCCTGCCCGGCCATGTAGTAGGCGACGGCGCCGAAGACCGCACCGTCCGCGAGGCGGTCCATGGACGAGTCGAGGAGTGCCCCGAATCTTCCGGTTCCGCCGCGCATGCGGGCCATCGTGCCGTCGAGTGCGTCGGTGAGAGCGAAGGCGGTTACGATCACGGTGCCCGCCAGGAGTTTTCCTTGGGCGCCGAAATAGGAACCGATGAGCACACCAATGGTGCCCGCGACGGTGACGGCGTTGGGTGTAACGCCGATCTTGAGCAGGAAACGTGCGACCGGGTTGACGCCGTACGAGACGACGGCACGGGCCGTTACTTGAACGATCTTTGCCATGGCCGTCCCACCATAACGGCGCGCGCCTGATCACGGTACGGCTCGCCCCCCGGTTGGCCGGATCGTCACCATCCGGCACCTCGGGTGCCCTTCAGGTCCTTGCGGGCGCTACAGCACCGGGTGTGGGATTTATAGAACAGCGGGAGGGTGAGTTGTGGAATCCGGCCGAGTGCGAGGCGAGGTCAGGAGGGTGGCTGGCATCGCCCGCGAAGCGCCCGCATACCGGTGTTGTATGTGGGTGTTTCGCGGGTGCTGCCAGGCGCGCTCCTGACCACGCCGCAGCCCCGGCCGGATTCCACAACTCACCCTCACAGCATGAAAACGACAGGAGCGCTCGGCATGGCGCAAAAGACTTCGGAGAAGGGGCTTGCCGGTGCGACCGCACCGGTGGTGACAGAGCCCGGCAGAGTACGCAACGTGGTGCTGGTGGGCCACTCCGGCGCCGGGAAGACCACGCTGGTGGAGGCGCTGCTCGCGGCCACCGGCACGATCCCGCGGGCCGGCACGGTGACCGACGGCACCACGACCACCGACAACGACCCGGCCGCGGTACGGCAGCAACGTTCGGTGGCGCTGTCCTGCGCCCCGCTGGTGCACCGGGATGTGAAGGTCAACCTCCTCGACACGCCCGGCTACGCCGACTTCGTCGGTGAGCTGCGGGCCGGCCTGCGCGCGGCGGACGCGGCGCTGTTCGTGATCTCCGCGGTGGACGGTGTCGACGAGGCGACCGTCGGGCTGTGGGAGGAGTGCGCGGCGGTCGGCATGCCGCGGGCCGTCGCGATCACCCGGCTGGATCATCCGCGCGCCGACTACGAGCAGGCGCTGCAGGACTGCCAGGAGGCGTTCGGCGAGAACGTGATGCCGACCTACCAGCCGATGCTCGGCGACGACGGCCAGTCGGTCGTCGGCCTGATCGGCCTGGTCTCGCTCCGGGTCCTGGACTACTCGCAGGGCTATCCGCCGCGGGCCGGGGAGGCCGAGCCGGAGCACCTGAACCCGATCGCCGACGACCGGAACCAGCTCATCGAGGGGATCATCGCCGAGAGCGAGGACGAGACCCTGATGGACCGGTACATCGCCGGTGAGCTGATCTCCACCGCCGCGCTGATCCCGGACCTGCACAAGGCGGTCGCCCGGGGCAACTTCTACCCGGTGATCCCGGTCTGCGCGGGCACCGGCGTCGGGCTGGACGCGCTGCTCGACGGCTTGACCGACGCCGCGCCGTCGCCGCTGGAGCACGAGCTGCCGGTGGTCACCGGGGTGGACGGCTCGCCGCGGCCGCCGCTGACCTGCGACCCGGACGGCCCGCTGGTCGCCGAGGTGGTCCGCACCACGATCGACCGGCACGTCGGCCGGGTGTCACTGGTCCGCGTCTTCTCCGGCACCCTGCGCCCGGACCAGACGCTGCACGTCTCCGGCCACGGCATGGCCGAGCGCGGTCACCCCGACCACGACGCCGACGAGCGGGTGGCGCACGTCTACACCCCGCTCGGCGCCACGCTGCGCGAGGTGGGCGCCTGTGTCGCCGGGGACATCTGCGCGATCACCAAGTCCGGCTCGGCGGAGACCGGCGACACCCTGTCCGGCAAGGACGACCCGATGCTGATGGCGCCCTGGTCGATGCCGGAGCCGCTGCTGCCGATCGCGGTCGTCGCCAAGACCCGCTCCGACGAGGACGCGCTGGCCAAGAACCTGGGCCGCCTGGTCGCCGGTGACCCGACGCTGCGCCTGGAGCGCAACGCCGACACCCACCAGCTGGTGCTCTGGACGATGGGCGAGTCGCACGCCGACGTCGTCCTCGACCGGCTCCGCTCCGGCGGTGTCGAGCTCGACACCGAGCCGGTGAAGGTGTCGCTGCGGGAGACGTTCGGCGCGACCGCCAAGGGGCACGGGCGGCACGTCAAGCAGTCCGGCGGGCACGGGCAGTACGCGGTCTGCGACATCGAGATCGAGCCCCTCCCCCGCGGCAGCGGTTTCCAGTTCGTGGACAAGGTGGTCGGCGGCGCGGTGCCGCACAACTACATCCCGTCGGTGGAGAAGGGTGTCCGCGCGCAGCTGGAGAAGGGCATCGTGGCCGGTTACCCGGTTGTCGACCTGAAGGTCACGCTCACCGACGGCAAGGCGCACAGCGTCGACTCCTCGGACGCGGCGTTCCAGACCGCGGGGGCGCTCGCCCTGCGCGAGGCGGCCGGCGCGGGGCAGATGACGCTGCTGGAGCCGGTGGACGAGATCGTCGTGCGGGTGCCCGACACCTACGTCGGCGCGGTGATGAGCGATCTCTCCGGGCGCCGGGGCCGGCCGCTCGGCACGGACACCGAGGACGACGGCGGGCACAGTCTGGTCCGCGCCGAGGTGCCGGCGATCGAGCTGGTCCGCTACGCCGTGGAGCTGCGGGCGCTCTCGTCCGGAGCGGGCACGTTCTCCCGCTCCTACATCCGCCACGAGCCGATGCCCGCGCACCTCGCCGACGCCGTCAAGAAGGAGCACGCCGTCAGATAGTGATCGCGTTGGCCGCCTCGTGCATCGGCGCGAGGACCTTGTCGATGACCTTCTCCTTCTGCGGGTGGAACTTGAGGGTCCGCATCCCGTAGTTGCGGAAGGCGATGGTGAGGCGGCCACCGGGCACCATGTCCTTGACCATCTTGCGGCCGAAGGCCAGATTCTTTTCGACGTACGTCCTCATCGCGCTCTCGTAGGCCGCGAAGCCGCCCGGCTCACCGAGGTGCTGACCGAGCACGTACGCCCCGACGAGCGCGAGACTCGTGCCCTGCCCGGACGCCGGCGACGGGCAGTGCGCGGCGTCGCCGAGCAGCGCCACCCGCCCCGACGACCAGGACGGCAGCTCGACCTGGCTCATCGAGTCGAAGTAGAAGTCGGGCGCGGAGTCCATCGCGGTCAGGAACTCGTCGCACCGCCAGCCCTGCCCGGCGAACGCCTCGCGGACCAGTTGCCGCTGCGCGGCGGCGTCGCGGCGGTCGTAGCTCAGCTCCGGGGACGCGAAGACCATGCCGACGCGGGCGGGCCGGCCGGGCTCCATCGCGTAGGCGAAGAGCAGCCGGCCGGGCCGCGAATACATCACCTCTTCGCGGACCACGCCCAGGTCGTTCGGGACCGAGAAGATCGAGATGTACGCACCGAGGTGGTGGAGCGGCGTCTCGCCCAGCACCATCCGGCGGGTCGCGGAGTGCAGGCCGTCGGCGCCGACGACGAAGTCGAACCGGCGGGGCGCGCCCTTCTCGAACGTCACGTCGACGCCGTCGGGCCCGTCCGCCAGGGTGGCGATGGCGTCGCCGAACACATACTCCACGTCGGCGGCGGTGGCGTCGTGCAGGAGCCGGGTCAGGTCGCCGCGCATGATCTCGAGGTCGTCGCCGCGGCGGCCCATGAGCAGGTCGGCCGGGAGCTTGGCGATCGGGTCGCCGTTCCGCTTGACGTAGGTGATCTGCTCCATGCCGGTGTCGGCGGCCTGCGCCCCGGCCAGCAGGCCCATCCTGCGGAGCGCCTCGGTCGCGGCGCCGCGCACGTCCACCTTGTAGCCGGCCTCGCGAAGCTCGGCCGCGCGCTCCACGACGGTCACCTCGAAGCCGCGCTTGACCAGCCAGAAAGCGAGAGCGGGACCGCCGATGCCGGCGCCGGAGATCAGTACCCGTGAGTTCGTCATGCGACCTACTATACAAACGTCTTATACGTTTGTATAGAAGTTAGGATCTACGAACATGGGGCATCGCGAGGAGCTGCTGAAGGGCGCCAAGAAGGCGCTGCTGGAGAAGGGTTACGCCCGCACCACGGCCCGTGACATCGTGGCGCTCTCCGCCACCAATCTGGCCTCGATCGGCTATCACTACGGTTCGACCGAGGCGCTGATGACCGCCGCGATGCTCAGCGCCATGGAGGAGTGGGGCGACGCGCTGGGCCGGGCTCTGGGCGAGCCGGGCGAGGGTGACGAGGACCCGATGCTCGACTTCTGGCGGCGGGTGATCCGGTCGATCCAGACCGACCGGCCGCTCTGGCTGGCCAGCGTCGAGGTCGCACTGCAGGCCGAGCACAACCCCCAGCTGCGCGAACAGCTCGCCGAGGGGGTCCGGGCCGGCCGCTCCGGGATGGCCGCGATGCTCAGCGGCACGCCGGAGGATCAGCTCGACGACGAGACCGTGCGCTCGCTCGGCTCGGTGCAGATGGCGCTGATGTCCGGCGTGCTCACCCAGTGGCTCACCGACCCGGCGAACGCGCCCTCCGCGGAGGACATCGTCGCCGGCATCCGCGCGCTCGCGGCCCTGACTACGTCGCCGGCCAGGCCTTCGACAACATGAGCCGGGTCTCGGAGAGCAGTTGCGGAAGGACCTTGGTCTGACCGATCACCGGCATGAAGTTGCCGTCGCCGCTCCACCGCGGCACCACGTGCTGATGCAGGTGCTCGGCGATCCCGGCGCCGGCCACCGCGCCCTGGTTCATCCCGAGGTTGAAGCCGTGCGGCCGGCTCACCGAGCGGATCACCCGCATTGCCGTCCGGGTCAGGGCAGCCGTCTCGACCGTCTCCTCCTCGGTCAGGTCGGTGTAGTCCGCGACGTGCCGATAGGGGCAGATCATCACGTGCCCGGGGTTGTACGGATATAGGTTCAGCAGCGCGAAGACCAGCTCGCCACGGGCCACCACCAGGCTCTCCGGCTCGGGCAGATCAGGGGCCAGACACAGCGGACAGCCGGCCGGAGCCCGGTCCCCGGTGATGTACGGCATCCGGTGCGGAGTCCAGAGCCGCTCCAGACCATCCGGCTCGCCCGTCTCCATGCCCCGCATCCTAAGCGGTCGAGGGCTCCGGCTCGCGAGCGTGACAGCGGCCACGTGCGTGAGCACGTCCACCCCGCTCCCGCCGCCGCGCCACGCGGAAGCTGTCCAGCGGAAGGCCGGCCGGCGGGAGCCGGAGCGGAGATCAGGCCGCGCTGGGCCCGGTGTTGACACGGGAGCGAACCACCTCGACGACGTGCGCGACGGCCTCGTCGATCGTGACGCCGTTGCGCTGCGAGCCGTCCCGGTAGCGGAACGACACGGTGCCGCCGTTGACGTCGTCGTCGCCGGCGATCGCCATGAACGGGATCTTCTGCTGCTGCGCGGTGCGGATCTTCTTCTGCATCCGGTCGGTCGAGTAGTCGACCTCGGCGCGGATGCCGGCCTTCTTCAACTTGGCGACGAACTCCGCCAGGTAGTCGGCGTGGTCGTCGCGGATCGGGATGCCGACCACCTGCACCGGCGCGAGCCAGGCCGGGAACGCGCCCGCGTAGTGCTCGACCAGCACGCCGAAGAACCGCTCGATCGAGCCGAACTTCGCCGAGTGGATCATCACCGGCTCCTGCCGGGTGCCGTCCGCCGCCTGGTACTCCAGACCGAAGCCGGCCGGCTGGTTGAAGTCGTACTGAATGGTCGACATCTGCCAGGTACGGCCGATCGCGTCCTTGGCCTGCACACTGATCTTCGGGCCGTAGAAGGCCGCGCCACCCGGGTCGAGCACCAGCTCGAGGCCGGACTCGGTGGCGACGTCCTCCAGGACCTTGGTCGCCCTCTCCCACTGCTCGTCCGAGCCGATGAACTTGTCGCTCTTCGGGTCCCGGGTCGACAGCTCCAGGTAGTAGTCGTCCAGGCCGAAGTCGTCCAGCAGCGAGCGGACGAAGTTCAGCAGGTGCTTGATCTCGTCCGGGGCCTGCTCGGCGGTGACGTAGGAGTGCGAGTCGTCCTGGGTCAGGCCGCGCACCCGGGTCAGGCCGTGCACCACGCCGGACTTCTCGTAGCGGTACACCGTGCCGAACTCGAAGAGTCGCATCGGCAGCTCACGGTAGGACCGCCCGCGCGACCTGAAGATCAGGTTGTGCATCGGGCAGTTCATCGCCTTGAGGTAGTAGTTCGCCCCCTCCAACTCCATCGGGGGGAACATGGTGTCCTTGTAGTAGGGCAGGTGTCCCGAGGTGTGGAACAGCCCTTCCTTGGTGATGTGCGGGCTTCCCACGTACTGGAAGCCCTCCTCGATGTGACGGGCGCGGACGTAGTCCTCCATCTCGCGCTTGATCACGCCACCCTTCGGGTGGAACACGACCAGACCCGACCCGATCTCATCGGGGAACGAGAAGAGGTCCAGCTCCGTGCCCAACTTGCGGTGGTCCCGGCGCTCGGCCTCGGCAAGACGATTGAGGTACGCCTTGAGCTCGTCCCGGGACTGCCACGCCGTACCGTAGATCCTCTGAAGCTGGGGGTTCTTCTCCGACCCGCGCCAGTAGGCGGCGGCCGAGCGCATCAGCTTGAACGCCGGGATGAGCCGGGTCGACGGCAGGTGCGGGCCGCGGCACAGGTCGCCCCAGACCCGCTCGCCGTCCTTGTTCAGGTTGTCGTAGTGGGTGAGCTCGCCGGCGCCGACCTCCACAGAGACATCGGACTCGTCCACTGCGTCATCGGAACCCTTGATGTCGACCAGCTCGAGCTTGAACGGCTCGTCCTTCAGCTCGGCCTTGGCCTCGTCGAGCGAGGAATACTCCCGGCGCCGGAAGGTCTGGCCGGCCTTGACGATGTCCTGCATCCGCTTCTCGAGCTTGCCCAGGTCCTCGGGCTGGAACGGCTTCTCGACGTCGAAGTCGTAGTAGAAGCCGTCGCGGATCGGCGGGCCGATGCCGAGCTTCGCCTCCGGGAACACGTCCTGCACGGCCTGCGCGAGCACGTGCGCGGTCGAGTGCCGCAGCACGTCCAGCCCGTCCGGCTCGTCGAGGTGGACCGGGGTGACCTCGGTGTCGGCGGCCGGCGCCCAGGCCAGGTCGCGCAGCCGGCCGTCGGCCTCCCGGACCACGACGATCGCCCTCGGCCCGTTCGCCGGGAGCCCGGCCGCGGCCACCGCGTCGGCCGCCGTAGTCC
>KL571207.1:1023-1587 GCA_000715855.1 Actinoplanes liguriensis | reverse complement strand
CGCCGGGAGCGGTTCCCGGGCGGCGAGCCAGTCACCGGGGATGCCCTCGATTCCGGTGTACGCCGCCACGACGCCCCCGGCGATCGCCGCCGTGGTGTCGACGTCACCGCCGGCCACCACGCACGCCGCCACCGCGGCCGGATAGTCGTCGAGGTAGCGGTCGGCGACCCAGAGCGCGAACGGCACCGTGTCCTGCGCGGTCGCCTGGCCGCCGCTGCCCAGCCGGTGCGCGGCCTCCTCGACGCCGCGGATCGGGGGCGCCGCGGTCAGCCCGTCCCGGACCACGCTGGGCGCGGTGTGCGCCGCCGCGGCCCGGAGCAGCTGACCCGGGTCCGGCCGGTGGCCGTTGAGCCGCGCGGCCGCCGCGAACGCCGCGGCCACCGAGACCGCCACCCCACCGGCGATCCCCTCCGGGTGCGCGTGGGTCACCTCGGCGGCGCGTACGCCCTGGGCCGCCGCGTGCGGCAGGGAGTCGGCATGCCACGCGCCGAGCGGGGCCGCCCGCATCGCCGCGCCGTTGCCGCACGAGCCCTGGCCGTTGAACGCCTGTCTCTTATACACATC
>KL571207.1:0-831 GCA_000715855.1 Actinoplanes liguriensis | reverse complement strand
GTATAAGAGACAGCCCCGGGGCCGTACCCCCGATAGGGTTCGAAGACGCCGCTCAGGCGCTGGGCGAACGCGTCGCGGTCGAACTCGCCCTCATCGAGGGAAGCGACCAGGCAGCAGGCTTGCTCGGTGTCGTCGGTCCAGTCCCAGGGCGGGGCCGGGACACGGGCGTCGAGCAGGTCGGAGGGTTTGTTACCGGGCACGAAGTACTGGGCGCCGAGCGCGTCGCCGACGCTGAGACCGGCCAGGCTCTCGAGGGCCAGCGCGAGTCTCGTATCGGGGAAAAGAGTGAATGACATCGGTACTTCGGATCGTATTCCATCACTGACTGTCATCAAAGCATCTCGCTCCATGACCCTTTAGGTTCTGCCCGCCGGAGACAGTACGGTCTTCGCATGGCCACGGTGTTGCTCGTCGAGGACGACCATGTCGTGCGCGGCGCCATGCTCCGTTCGCTAGCCGACCGGGGGCACGCCGTGCACGCCGTCGGCACCGCGCTGGAGGCTCTCCGGCGGGTCGCCGCGGAGACGCCCGACCTGGTCGTTCTCGACCTCGGGCTGCCCGATCTGGACGGTTCGGACGCGCTGCGCATGCTGCGTGGCATCACCGACGTGCCGATCATCATCGCCACCGCGCGCGACGACGAGCAGACCGTCGTGCGGCTGCTGCGGGCCGGCGCCGACGACTACATGGTGAAGCCGTTCACCGGCGCCCACCTGGACGCGCGGATAGCCACCGTGCTGCGCCGGGTCGGCCGCGCCAGCCGTGCCGCCCAGCCCGCCGTCCACGAGGTCGGCGAGCTGCGGGTCGACATCGGCGAGCGCAGCGCCACCC
>KL571206.1:102475-107935 GCA_000715855.1 Actinoplanes liguriensis | reverse complement strand
CCCACCGGCCACGCCGCCCAGCGCGGCGCCGGTCACCCCGCCCGACGCGGACCTGTACGGCCCGCCTTTTGTTCTGCCCGATCCGCCCCGCCGGCGCAGGTCGTCGACCACACCGGAGACCAGCCCGGTCGCAGGCCCGGTCGCCGGCCCTGAGATGAGTCCGCTCGCGAGCGCACGCCCCGAGTACCAAGCGGGCATGTGGCTCGAAGAGGAAGTGGGCCCGCACCCCGAGGGCCCGCAACTCGTCCGGCCGATCCGAGCCGCTCGCCTGCTCCCCGCCCAGCCCGTCGAGGAGCCGCCGCCGACCGAGCCGGCCCCGATCGTCGACGAGCAGCACGACCGCTCCAGCCGCCGCCGGCCGATCATCCGCCCGTCCGCGTCCGCGTCCGCGTCCGCGGCCGCTGCCACGACCACCGAGACGGCCGCCCCGCGCCCCGACTTCTACCGGACCCCGCCCCCGGCTCCCGCAGCGGAGCCCGAGGTTGTCCCCGAGACGACGTACGCCGAAAGGATCTTCCCGGAGACGGAGACGGAGACGGAGACCACGGAGCCGGAGACCGAGGACGAGACCTGGTTCTGGTCGACCACCGATCAGCCGGCCGGGCTCCCGGAGAGCCTGCGCCTCCCGGCCGGCATCCCGGAGGGCCTCTGGCATCCGGCCGAGCACGAGCCGATCCACGACGACCAGCCGACCCATGAGCAGCCGATCTACACCGAGGCACCGGAGGCCGAGGCGCCGGTAGCTGAAGCGCCGGGAGCCGAGGCGCCCCAGGTCGAGCCGTTGGTGGTGGAGAGCCGGGAGATCCTGGCCCCGTTCCAGCCGCTGCTGACCGTCGGCGCAAGCGCGACCCCGGTCGTCGAGATCGACCGGACCAGCCCGCCCCCGGATGTCGACGGGCATGACGAGCTCCGGGCGAAGCTGGACCCGTCGCGGCGCAGGATGCTGCGGCGCCGTCGCCGGGTGACTTTCATGGCGTACCTCATAGTCGTTTCGATGGTTTTGATCGTCGGTCATGAATTGCGGGACCGGCAGCGACCCGCGGTGGTCGATCGAGCGGCCGAGCCGATCGGTGCCGCCGCCCCGCAGGTCGATCAGGACCAGGAGAAACGCGATCAGGCGAAGCAGGGCCAGGCGGAAAAGAACCGGGATGACTCGGACAAGGTCGGCTCGGTGCAGGGTGCGCCGCCGGCCGCCGACGAGGGCAAAACAGGCGATTTCCGGTACGCCGACACGCGCGGCCCCATGCTCGGAAAGTCCGGCACCCTGCACCGTTTCCGGGTGGCCGTCGAGGAGGCCGTGCCCGATGTCGAGCCGGACGCGTTCGCCAAGGCGATCGACGGCACCCTGGGGGACAAGCGGAGCTGGATCGCGAGTGGCAAGGTGCGGCTGCGCCGGGTGGCGAAGTCGGCCGAGACGGACTTCACGATCTATCTCGCCTCGGCCGCGACGTCGGAGAAGATGTGCGCCGCGGGTGGCCTGCACACCGAGGGTTTCACCTCGTGCCGGGTGCCCGGTCAGGTGATCATCAACGCCGAGCGCTGGGCGGACGGAACCCCGGACTACGAGGGTGAGCTGGACGAGTACCGGCAGTACGCGATCAACCACGAGGTCGGTCACGAGCTCGGGCACGGTCACGAGTCCTGCCCCGGTAAGGGGAAACCGGCGCCGGTGATGCTGCAGCAGACCTATGGTCTGGACGGCTGCACCCGAAATGCCTGGCCGTATCGGGACGGTAAGCGGTACGAGGGTGAACCGGTGCCGTAGCAACGGCGAAATATTCCTCGATCCCGCATGTCGGGCCCGTGGCCGACGTCATGGGCGCGAAGCCGCTCAACGAGCGACAATGGGCGACGATCCTTACCACCGAACCCGGGGAGTGACTGTGGCTCTGCCCCCGCTCGTCGAGCCGGCCGCCGAGCTGAGCGTCGACGAGATCCGCCGCTATTCGCGACACCTGATCATCCCCGACGTCGGGATGGACGGGCAGAAGCGGCTGAAGAACGCGAAGGTCCTCGCCGTCGGCGCGGGCGGCCTCGGCTCGCCGGCACTGCTCTACCTGGCCGCGGCCGGTGTGGGCACGCTCGGCATCATCGACTTCGACACGGTCGACGAGTCCAACCTGCAGCGCCAGATCATCCACGGCGTCTCCGACGTCGGCACGCCCAAGGCGGAGTCGGCGGCGCGCAGCATCGCGGAGATCAACCCGCTGGTGAACGTGGTCATTCACAACACCGCGCTGGACCGCGACAACGTCAAAGAGATCTTCAGTCAGTACGACCTGATCGTCGACGGCACCGACAACTTCGCGACGCGGTACATGGTTAACGACGCCGCCGTGCTGCTCGGCAAGCCGTATGTGTGGGGCTCGATCTACCGCTTCGACGGCCAGGCCTCGGTCTTCTGGGAGGAGCACGGTCCCTGCTACCGGTGCCTCTACCCGGAGCCGCCGCCGCCCGGCATGGTGCCGAGCTGCGCCGAGGGCGGCGTCCTCGGCGTGCTCTGCGCGTCGATCGGCTCGATCCAGGTCAACGAGGCGATCAAGCTGATCACCGGCATCGGTGAGCCGCTGGTCGGTCGTCTGATGGTCTACGACGCCCTGGAGATGGAGTACCGCAAGATCAAGGTCCGTAAGGACCCGAATTGCGCGCTCTGCGGGGAGAACCCGACCGTCACCGACCTGCTGGAGGACTACGAGGACTTCTGTGGCGCGGTCTCCGAGGAGGCGCAGGAGGCGATCACCGGCTCGACGATCACCGCCCGCGAGCTCAAGGACTGGCAGGACAACGGCAAGGACATCTTCCTGGTCGACGTCCGTGAGCCGGCCGAGTGGGAGATCAACCGGATCCCCGGCGCGACCCTGATCCCCAAGGGCGACATCCTCTCCGGCGAGGCGCTGGCGAAGTTCCCGCAGGACCGGCAGATCGTGCTGCACTGCAAGTCGGGCGTGCGCTCGGCGGAGGCGCTGGCCGCGCTCAAGGCGGCCGGCTTCAAGGACGCGGTGCACGTCCAGGGCGGCATCGTCTCCTGGGTCAACACGGTCGACCCGTCCCTCCCGTCGTACTGATGGTGGCCGGGCCGGCACTTCCAGCAGTGAAAGTGCCGGCCCGGAAACACTCTTCGGTGTGACACCCACTGTCCAGATCACGTCGCCGAATCACAGAAATGCCGGGTAGCGTCTCTATCGTGGTCGATATCGATGCCGCGATCGGATACGTCGTGGCCCATGGTGACCCGGTCGAACGTGCGCGCTTGTCGTATCTGCGGACCGGTCAGCCAGCGTCTCCGGAGATCATCGACCGGATTGCCGGCGGCCAGATGGCAGAGGGCGGCTGGCCCGCGTCGACCGAGGGGCAGCAGGTGCCCTCGGTCGACGCCACCTGCTTCCGTCTCGGTGAGCTCGACGATCTCGGCGGTCTCCAGGCCGGTCCGGTCGCCGAGCGTGCGCTGCACTGGCTGGCCACCGCCCAGCGTCCCGACGGCACCTGGCAGGAGCACGAGTCGCTGGCCGACGAGGCCCCGGCGTGGGCGCTGCCCGGCGACCCGGAGGCCACGCTCTACCTGACCTCGGCCGCCGGGTTCTGGCTGACCGCGGCCGCCGTCGAGATCGACCCGTATCAGACCCGCGGTCGCTACGACAACGTGCTGCGCTCGGCCGCCACGTTCGTCGCCGCCCAGATCCGGCCGGACGGGACGTGGCCGTCGTTCCTGGCCGCCGGCTGGCACGCCGCCGGGCTGCTCCACCAGCAGCAGTATTTCTACGAGTCGTCCCGGGTGCAGCTGGTCCTCGGCGAGCGGCTGCACGAGATGGGACCGGCCGACGTCGCCCAGATGGCGGCCGCGCTGCGCCGGGTCAACCTGGGCGACGACTGGCTGCTGCGCAACGCCCGGAAGAGGCTGGCCGAGACGCAACGGTCGGACGGCGGGTGGGACAGCAACGAGGGCCCGGTCTTCGACGTCAACATCACGCTGACCGCGCTGCGCGCCTGCCGCTGACCGCCCGGCCCGTCGTGGGAGACGGGCCGGGCGATCACCGGGTCAGACCTGGAATCCGCGGTGCCGCCGCACCAGCTTGCGCAGCATGAACACGGTCTGCGCGATGGTGCCGATGTACAGGATCGGCCAGCCCAGCGACAGGATCGCCGACTGGACGCCGACACTCTGCTGACTCCAGGCGTAGATGCCGCCACCGAGGATCGCGACGAGCACGACCAGCGGCATGACGTACGCCGATCCCTTGCCCTTCTCCGCGTTCGCCTGCGCCGCCCAGTTGTCCTTGTCGGTCTGGGCGAGGAACTGCGTCCACGCCGACACGAAGTGGCCCATCCGGATCCACATGTAGAACTCGGCCGGGATGATGAGCGCCGCGTAGAGCAGGTCGGACGCGCTCTTGTCCTTCATCGCCAGCGCGAGACGCAGGTTCAGCAGCATCGCGATGGCCGGCGGGATCAGCCAGATCGGGTTGAACACGAACGCGTGAATCGACAGGGCCGCCATCAGCAGCAGCAGGAAGCCGACCCGGGACCCGATGTTGAACAGCATCGAGATGTTCTCGTACCACCGCAGGCGCAGGTTCGGGTGCAGCGGCTGACCCTTGTTGTCACCGCGCTGACCGGGCCAGAACAGGTCGATCGCGCCGAAGTTCCACTTGACCTGCTGGCCGTGCAGGGCACGCAGGTTCGTCATCGGGCCGACGAAGGCACGGGCGGTCGCGCTGATCTTCGTACTGAATCCGGCGTCCTTGATCTGCAGCGAGAGCTTGCTGTCCTCGACCTCGCTGTCGCGCACCCACGGCGCCTGCTGGTGGTGGCGGACCATCACCATCTCCAGCGCCCGGATGCTGAACAGGCTGCACTGACCGCCGAGCACCGCCATGTTGCGGCCGCGCAGCAGGTTGTCCATGTTGAACGCGCCGAACTGCGCACGCTGGCCGGCCACCAGGAACCGGGCCATCAGCCCGCGGTAGCGGCTCTTGTCGATCGTGTAGATGGCGCTGAGCCCGCCGATCCGCGGGTCGTCGGTCATCTCCAGCTCGAGCCGCTCCACGGTGTCCCGGGCGAGGGTCGTGTCGCCGTCGACGCCGAGGATGTAGTCGCAGCCGCGGGACAGGAAGTAGCCGTAGTTGAGTGCGCCCACCTTCTTGTCCGGGTTCACGCCCATGTCGTGGACGTGGACGGTGGTGACGAACTCCTCGCCCTTGATCGAGCGGGTGTGGCGGCCCTCGAAACTACGGGCGATCTCCGGGGTGTCGTCATCGGTGTTGTTGATGATGACGTGGATGACGTCCGGCAGCCGGGTCTGGGCGAGGATGCTCTTGAGTACGTCGCTGATCGTCTCCTGCTCGTTGTAGCAGGGGATGATGCAGCTGATCGTGGCATGCCGGGGCTTGGCGGCGGCGATCTCGTCGGACACCGCCTCGGCGGTCTCCAGCAGGGCCAGCTGCGGGATGGCCGCCGGCAGCG
>KL571206.1:101560-102228 GCA_000715855.1 Actinoplanes liguriensis | reverse complement strand
CCGCCGGCAGCGCCAGCGGTCCCGCCTTGGTGCTCCGCGGTACGAGAATGCGGCGGTCGGTAGCTCGGCGAAGGCCGGGACTGGTCTCGGTCATCGTGTGGCGCCATTCGTGAGCAGAGGCAGGGTCAGGGTGTCCAGCGCGGTGGAGCGGTAGTAGGTGCCCGCCTTGGGGGCGGTCTCCACCAGCAGGTCCAGCCGGATCGTGAGGGTGAGCGCCGTTGCTCCGGTCGTCGCGGCGGGCAGGGTCAGCACCGTGGTGTAGGGGTACGGCGGGGTGACGTCGAACTTGCCGTTGTCGGTCGCCGCGACCGCCCGGTTCGTGCCGTCGTCCTGCGTCACCTGGAAGGTGCTGACCGTCACCCGATGGGTGCTGTCGGCGTCCTCGATGTGGGCCGAGACGTTGATCGTCTTGAGCGTCGAGGCGGTGTAGAGCTTCGCGTTGTCCGACGTCCAGTACGTCAACTGGACCGTGAAGTTGCCCTGTTTGAGGCGATGGGTAGCCGTGCCGGTGTCCAGCGCGCCACTCGGCCGGGTCGATTTCACGGCGGTCGTGGCGGTCACGGTCGCGGTGGGCGACGCCTTGATGGCCGGACTGCTGGTCGACTTGACGCCGGCCAGCGGCTTGCTGCTGCTGGTCAGCTCTTCGAGACTGTTGCAACCGGTGAGGC
>KL571206.1:99487-101309 GCA_000715855.1 Actinoplanes liguriensis | reverse complement strand
GGGCTGCCGCGACGACAGCCGCCGCGCTTCGGGGGAGGCGCACTGATGACCTCTTCGTTGGGGGGACTGGGCCTGGCCCTTAGATCGGTCCTGTTCCGGACAGTCCAAGGGTTCGTGCGTAATCACCCCGTGGGCATGCGATCGTCGCCTGCAAGTCAGGGGTCGCCGGCCCAAGTCGGCGACGGGACCCCGCACTTGAGCGGTCCTGCCACGAGAAGAGCCGTTCGGCCGCCGGGCGGCGGCCGAACGGGATCTGTGCTGTCAGCCGGTCAGCCCCGGATGTGACCGTTTCCGGTCACGATGTACTTCGTGGAGGTGAGCTCCGGCAGCCCCATCGGGCCCCGGGCGTGCAGCTTCTGCGTGCTGATGCCGATCTCCGCCCCGAAGCCGAACTCGCCGCCGTCGGTGAACCGGGTCGACGCGTTCACCATCACCGCGGCCGCGTCGACACCGGCCGTGAAACGCCTGGTCGCGCCGATCGACTCGCTGACGATCGCCTCGGTGTGACCGGTGCCGTGCTGCCGGATGTGGTCGAGCGCGTCCTCCAGCGAGTCGACGACCGCGACCGCGAGATCGGCCGAGAGGTACTCCTTACCCCAGTCCTCCTCGGTGGCGGGGACGACGGCGTCGCTGTACTCCGCGACCCGGGGGTCGCCGTGCACGGTCACGCCCCTGGCCGCCAACTCCTCCAGGGCCAGCGGCAGGAACGACGCCGCGATCTCGGCGTGCACCAGCAACGACTCGGCGGCGTTGCAGACCGAGTTCCGGTGGGTCTTCGAGTTGATCGTGATGGCGAGCGCCTTCTCCAGGTCGGCGGCGGCGTCCACGTACACGTGGCAGTTGCCGACGCCGGTCTCGATCACCGGCACCGTGGACTGCTCGACCACTGTCCGGATCAGATCAGCGCCGCCACGCGGAATCAGCACGTCGACCAGACCGCGGGCGCGCATCAACTCCTTCACCGAGTCACGCGTCGTCGCGTCCAGCAGCTGGATCGTGTTCGCCGGCAGGCCCGCGTCGGCGACCGCCTTGCGCAGCACCGAGACGATCGCCGCGTTCGACGAGAAAGCCGAGCCGGAGCCGCGCAGCAGTGCCGCGTTGCCGGACTTCAGGCAGATCCCGGCGGCGTCGGCGGTCACGTTCGGCCGGCCCTCGTAGATCATGCCGACCACCCCGAACGGCACCCTGACCTGCCGCAACTCCAACCCGTTCGCCAAGGTCGAGCCGCGCACCACGTCACCGATCGGGTCGGGCAGCGCGGCCAGCTGCCGCAGCCCGTCGGCCATCGCCACGATCCGCGCCGGGGTCAGCGCGAGCCGGTCGATCATCGCCTCGGAGATCCCGCTCTCCCGCGCCTTCGCGACGTCGACGCCGTTCGCGTGGACGATGTCGTCGGTGCGCTCGACCAGCCGATCCGCCATCAGCAGCAGAGCCGCGTCCTTCTCCGCGCGAGTGGCTCCGGCCAGGTCGATGGCGGCGACCCGGGCCGCGGCAGCCTGCTCCAGCACGCTCATGAGAACCCTTTCACAGCAGTACGAGGTCGTCGCGGTGGACGACCTCTCGTTCATAGCCCGGACCGAGCTCCGCGGCCAGTTCCGGAGTGGATCGACCGAGCAGCGCGGGCAGCTCCACCGCGTCGTAGTTGACCAGCCCGCGCGCCACCGGCGTGCCGGAACCCGCATCGACCAGGTCGACCGGGTCACCGGCCGCGAACGACCCGTCCACCGCGGTGATCCCGGCCGGCAGCAGCGACTTGCGCCGGGCCACCACCGCGGCGACCGCGCCCGCGTCCAGGTGCAGGCGGCCGCGCGGCGAGGTGGCG
>KL571206.1:97311-99333 GCA_000715855.1 Actinoplanes liguriensis | reverse complement strand
GCCCACCTCGTCGCCGGCCAGCACCTTCCCGGCCAGCGGCGCGGCGGTCAGCACCACCGGGATGCCGAAGCCGGTGGCGATCCGGGCCGCCTCGACCTTCGTCACCATGCCGCCGGTGCCGACCCCGGACCTGCCGGCCGAGCCGATCGCCACGCCCGCCAGATCGTTCTCGGCCTTGACCAGCGGGATGCGCCGGGACGCCGGATCCGACGGGCTGCCGGTGTAGAGGGCATCCACATCGGAGAGCAGCACCAGCAGATCGGCGTCGACCAGGGCGGCGACCAGTGCGGCCAGCCGGTCGTTGTCACCGAACCGGATCTCCTCGGTGGCGACCGTGTCGTTCTCGTTCACGATCGGCAGCGCGCCCAGATCGAGCAGTTTCCGCAGCGTCTGGTACGCGTTCCGGTAGTGCGCCCGCCGGGTCACGTCGTCGACCGTCAGCAGCACCTGGGCGACGGTCAAGCCGTGCCGGGCGAAACCGGACGTGTACCGCGCGATCAACAGCCCCTGCCCGACCGCCGCGGCCGCCTGCTGAGTGGCCAGGTCACGCGGTCGCCGTGGCAGGTGCAGCGGGGCCAGCCCGGCGGCGATCGCGCCGCTGGAGACCAGCACGACCTCACGACCCTCGCCGGCCAGCCCGCCCAGGGTGTCGACCAGAGTGTCCAGACGCTGCTCGTCGATGCCGCCCGCCGCCGTGGTCAGCGAGGAGGACCCCACCTTGACCACGATCCGGCGCGCACCGGTAACCACTTCCCGCACCCGGCCCATTCTGCTCGGCCGCCCGGTGAAGACCCGGCGCAGATCCCATATCGTGGCCGGTGATGACACCGGAGGAGTACGTCGAAGCCGTCCTCGACCTCGTCGAGCGGATCCCGGAAGGCCGGGTGATGTCGTACGGCGCGATCGCGGACGCGCTGGCCGACCGCTCGGGCCGCAACTCGCCCCGCCAGATCGGCGGCATCATGTCCCGGCACGGCGGCAGCGTGCCGTGGCACCGGGTGGTGAACAGCACCGGCCGGCTCCCACCCGGCCACGAGCGGGAAGCGCGGGCGCGACTGCTCTCCGAGGGCGTACCGTTGCGCGGCGACCGGGTAGTGATCGACAAGGCCGGGTGGAGCCCTGATGCAGACCGGACAGGCAAGTAGGACCGCGTACGCGGCGGCGCGTTACCGTGCCGCCCACCAGGTGCTGGAGCACGGCTCGATCTTCCGCGACCCACTCGCCCTGAAGATCCTCGGGCACGAGCCGGACGAGCTGCTCGCCGACGCTCCCCGGCGCGGCATGCGGATGTTCATCGCGGCCCGGCACCGGTTCGCCGAGGACCACCTGGCCGCGGCGGTGAGCCGGGGAGTGCGTACCGCGGTGGTGCTCGGGGCGGGACTGGACACCTTCGCGTACCGGAACCCGCACCCCTCGCTGACCGTGCTCGAGATCGACCATCCGGACACGCAGGCGTGGAAACGGGAACGCCTCGCCGAGACGGGCATCACCATCCCGGAGAACATGCGGTACGTCGGCGTCGACTTCGAGCACGAGAAGCTGGAGCTCGACCTCGACGGGCCGGCGTTCTTCCTGTGGATGGGCGTGGTGCCCTACCTGACGATCGAGGCGTTCACCGAGACCCTCAGCTTCATTTCCGAGGGTACGGGCAATGAAGTGGTCTTCGACTACGCGCAGGACCCGGAACGGATGTCGGCCGAGCGTCGCGCCGCGTTGGAGGCGCGCGCCGCCCGGGTCGCCAAGATCGGCGAGCCGTGGCTGACGTTCTTCGACCCCACCGAGATCGCCGAGCGGCTCGTCGGGCTCGGCTTCGGTGAGATCGAGGACCTGGGTCCGTCCGGTCTGGCCGCGCGCTTCTTCAACCGTCCGGACGTCCCACCGGAAACCCCGGGCGGCCACGTCCTCCACACCCGCCACCCCTGACCCGCACTCCCCTGACCCCGCGCCACCCCGGGAGGGGCCGCCGCTCCTGAACGCGCGGGGAACCGGACCGCGCCGGACCTTGCGGCTTCAGCTGGCTCT
>KL571206.1:96824-97033 GCA_000715855.1 Actinoplanes liguriensis | reverse complement strand
TCAGAGATGTGTATAAGAGACAGAGCCGGGGCTTGGGCAGCGGCGTGGGTTGCGGTTCCGGCTGGTATTCGGGGTCGTAATCGGGCCCGATTACGACCCTGAACACCAGCCGACCCGGCCCGGCGGGCGGCGTTGGTCGAGGCGCGGAGCTTTTCCGCGGGCTTCGGCGGTCACGGGGGTTTGCGGTCTGACCGTGCCCACCCACGGAG
>KL571206.1:94785-96585 GCA_000715855.1 Actinoplanes liguriensis | reverse complement strand
GCGGACGTAGGACATGAAGAATTTGATCTTCTAGGCGAGTCCGGCGAAGGCCGCCGCCGCCCGCATCTGCCACTCGAAGAAGCCCTCGCGATCCTCGTCGATCGTGTTGTTGAGCTGCCCGAAGAGCTCCCCGCTGATCGCGCCGCAGAGGTGGATGAACCCGGACATCACGCCTCCGACCAGGTGTGGCGGCACGCCTGTCCCGAACTGTTCGGCGACGGCCGCCATCTCCTCACCGAAGCGCCCGGCGGGCTGCGGCGGCACCTCGGTGATCCGCCCGGTCGCCAGCCCGGCCTGAACCGCCCCGGCCAGCGCGAAGATCACCCGGGTGGCCGGGACGACGGTGTCCTGCGGCGCCTGGTAGCCGGGGACCGGGCTGCCGTAGATCAGCGCCCACTTGTGCGGGTTGGCGATCGCCCAGTCGCGGACGGCGTGCGTGATCGTCACCCAGCGCTCGACCGGGTCGGCCTGACTTGCGGCGGCCTTTTCGGCGGCTTCGCCGACGGCGTCGTACGCGTCGATGATCAGAGCCGTGAGCAGGTCGTCCCGGCTGGCGAAGTAGCGGTAGACCGCCGACGAGGCCATCCCCAGGTCGCGGGCGACCGCCCGTAACGAGAGGTTGGCCCCGTCGGTTGCCAGGTGGCGTAGGGCCACCTGCTTGATCTCTTCGGTCATCTCGGCCCGGACGCGGGCGCGCAGGTTGGCGGCGTTCATGGGTGCCAGTGTGCCACAACGAGAGCACTGCTCTTGCATGTCGGCGAAACGTGTGGAACAGTTGTCCTCAACAGAGAGCACTGCTCGCAAAGGAGAACATCATGCACGTCGTCGTCGGTTCCGGCCCGATCGGCTCGAATGTCGCCCGCATCCTCGCCGAGCAGGGCGAGCAGGTCCGCATGGTCACGCGCAGCGGCAGCGGCCCCGACCACGCGCTGATCGAGCGGGTCGCCGCGGACGCGTCCGACGCCCGCCGCCTGACCGAGCTGACCAGGGGCGCCGAGGTGCTCTACAACTGCGCGAATCCGAAGTACACCGAGTGGGCCGACAAATGGTTCCCGATGAACGACGCGATGATCGCCGCGGCGAAGGCGGCCGGCGCGGTCTACGCGATCACCGGGAACCTGTATGGCTACGGCCCGCAGCCGGGCGGCCGGATGACCGAGGACACCCCGCTCGCCGCCACCGGTCGCAAGGGCCGGATCCGCATCAAGATGTGGCAGGACGCGCTGGCCAGCGGCGTGCGCACGGTCGAGGCCCGCGCGTCGGACTACGTCGGCGCCGGCGCGGTCAGCACCATCTCCGCGGTGCTGCTGCCGGCGATCAACTCCGGTCGCGCGGCCTGGGCGCCCGGCGACGTGGACGCGCCGCACACCTTCACCTACACCGGCGACATGGCCCGGACGCTCGTCACGCTGGCCCGGGACGAGCGGGCGCACGGAAAAGCCTGGCACGTCCCCTCCGGCCCGCCCGTCAGCATGCGCGAGCTGGCCTCCCGTTACTGCACGGTGGCCGGTGTGCCGCAGGTCAAGGTGCACAGCCTGCCGCGGTTCGTGATGCGCACGGCGGGCCTGGCGGTCCCGATCGCCCGTGAGCTGGCCGAGATGGACTACCAGTTCTACGCGCCGTTCGTGATGGACAGCACCCGCACCCAGCAGACCTTCGGCCTGACCCCGACCGACCTGGACGTGGCGCTGCGGGAGACCGCCGAGGCGGCCGAAGCAACCGCCGCCCGCCGGATGTGACAACAAAGAAGCGAGGATGTGACTACAGCAGGAGGCCGACGCCGCCGCGACGAGGGTCGCC
>KL571206.1:93522-94560 GCA_000715855.1 Actinoplanes liguriensis | reverse complement strand
CCGCGGTCACCCCGCCGAAGTAGTGGTTGAGGTCCGGCCACTCGACGACCTGCCATCCCGCCGCCCGCAGCGCCGCCAGCTCCTCCGGCGGGCACCCGTTCTCGGCGTGGACGGTGTCCTCGACGGCGTGGAAGCGTGGCCGGGCGATCGCGTCCGCCACGTCCAGTCCGTCGACCAGCACCCCGAGCAGCGTGTCGACCAGGGCGGTACGGATCCGCGACGCCCCCGCCGACCCGGCCGCCACCGCCAGCGTGTCGTCCGGCCCGATCACCACGAGCGGGCACATGTAGGACGACATCCGCCGCCCCGGCACCAGTTCCTCGGTGAGCAGCTCGCCCTCGCCGAGCATGGAGTTCAGGTTGATCCCGAGCCCGGGCAGCCACACCCCGGCGCCGAGCCCGAGCGTCGTCGTGATCACGCAGGCGTTGCCCTCCGCGTCGACGACCGACACGTTCGTGGTGTCGCCCAGCCGCTGCGCCCCGAGGTTGCGCAGCGCGGTCGCCACCCCGACGGCGCGGCCGGGCCGGGACAGGTCGGCGGGCAGCGCGCCGATGGTGTCCACGGTCCGATTCAGGTCGTGCCGGGCGCAGACCCGGTAACCGGCGAGCTCGGCGTTGTCGACCGGGACCTCGTGCACCCGGTAACCGGCCAGGTCGGCCGGCCCGATCGTGCCGCCGGCCGCGCGGACCGTGGAGACCAGCAGGTCGGCGTGCTCGCCGGTGTAGAACACGTCCGGGCCGTCGACCGCCAGCGCGTCCATCGCGGTCGACAGGCCCTGGTGGAAGAGCAGCTCGTCGCTCTCCAGCAGACGGCCGTCGGGCTGGTAGGACGCCGCCCCCTCGCCGTAGGCCAGCGCCGGCGCGCACGACTTCAGCGTGCGGGCGTGCGCGGCCGGCAGCAGCACTCCGGTCCGGGCCAGGCCCGCGGCCGGGGCGACCACCTCCTGCCAGGGCAGCCGGCCCCAGCGTTTGTGCACCTCGCCGAGGCCGGCTGGGACGCCCGGGACGGCCACGCTGGCCCCGCCGATCGAGTAGATCT
>KL571206.1:93086-93292 GCA_000715855.1 Actinoplanes liguriensis | reverse complement strand
ATGGCAGCCCGCCGAAGAACACGTCGACCGCGACCATCGGCTCCGGTTTCCGGTCGCCGTCCAGGCCTGGCACCGCGACGAAGAAGTCCAGACACGTGACCTCGCCGCTGCGCGCGTCGAAGTAGGTGGCGAACCCGCCGCCACCCAGCCCGGTATAGATCGTCTCGGCGACACAGCAGGCCAGGACCTGTCTCTTATACACATCT
>KL571206.1:90375-92904 GCA_000715855.1 Actinoplanes liguriensis | reverse complement strand
CCCGCCTCGAGGATCCGCACTCCGGTGCGGGTGGTCGCCGGATGGCTCGCGGCGACTCCGGCCGCAACGCTTCCCATGCGAGCGAGCGTAGGCGGCAACGCCCGATCATGGTTACGATGCGCGTCGATGACGCCGATCGGTCCCTCTCCCGTGGTAACTCGGCCGAGTGTCCTGCCCCGGGGGGTTTTGGCTGGGTATGCCCTCGGGTCCCTGGTCACGGGGGCTTTCGGGACCGTGCCCGGTTTGCTGCTTCTGCCCTATCTGACGGACACCCTGGGTGTCGCGGCGGGCGTGTCGGGCCTGCTCGTGCTGCTGCCGAAAGCCTGGGACGTGCTGGTCAACCCGCTGGCCGGTCGGATCTCGGACCGGCGCGGCTCACGGCGCCCGTTCCTGCTGGTGGCGGGGCTGCTGCTGAGCGCGCTGTTCGCGGCCATCTTCGCCGCGCCGTTCGGCGGTGAGGGCGCTTCCGGGGCGTACGTCGCAATCGTCTTTTTGCTGGCGGCGAGCGCCTATGCGTTCTTCCAGGTCCCCTACGTCGCGATGCCGGCCGAGCTGACCGACGGCTACGCCGAGCGGACCCGTCTGATGACCTGGCGGGTGGCGGTCCTCGCGCTGGCGATCCTGGTCTCCGGCGCACTGGCGCCGCTGGTCGTCGATGCGACGGGTGGTGGCCGTGCCGGCCACCGGTGGTCCGGCCTGTTCATCGGCGCACTCATCGCTGTGGGCACGATTGCGACATTTGCCGGTACGAGGAAAGCTCCGTCGAGCGCCGCGCAGGAGTCCGAGCCGAGCCTCGCCGCCCAACTGCGCGTCGCCTCCGGAAACGCCCCGTTCCGCGCCCTCCTGCTGTGCTGGATCGTGCAGGCCGCCGGGATCGGCACGATGCTCGCCGGAGTGCAGTACTTCGCCGACCACGTGATCCACCAGAAGGCCGGTGGCACGTTCCTGTTCGCCGCGTTCGTCGGCCCGGCCCTGCTGGTGATGCCGCTCTGGAGCCGGGTCGGCAGGCGCCACGGCAAACCGCGCTCGCTGATCGCCGGCTCGCTGCTGTTCGCCGCCGGCGCGCTCGTCCTGCTCGCCTCCCCAGAACTGCCCCCGGTCGTGATCTACCTGGTCGTCGCCGTGATCGGCGTCGGTTACGCCGGCCAGCAGGTGTTCGCGATGGCGATGCTGCCGGACTGCATCGCCTATGACACCGCGCGCACCGGCCGTCGCCAGGCCGGCGTCTTCACCGGGCTGTGGACGGCGGGGGAGACCCTCGGGCTGGCGCTCGGACCCGGCATCTACGCCCTGGTCCTGCAGACTTTCGGGTACGTCTCCTCGGCCACCGGCGAGGCCGCCGCGCAGGACTCCACGGCCCGGCTCGGCGTACTCCTCGGCTTCACCGTCCTGCCGGCGCTGCTGGTGGGCGTGGCCGTCCTGCTCCTGCGTGGTTACCGCGAGGCCACCGTTCCGCTAGCGTCCGAGCCATGATCGATGCGCTGCCGGAGGACGGTGTCCCCGGCGACCAGATTCTCGGCGAACTCCGGGCGCTACGGGCGGGCGATCTGCCCACTCACGGCGGGCGGCTTTTCGCGTACGTCTACGACCCGGCCGTGGATGGCCTCGACGAGCTGGCCCGGCAGGCGTACGCGATCTCCGCCTCGGTCAACGGCCTCGACCCGACCGCGTTCCCGTCCCTGCTCGCGATGGAGAACGCCCTGGTCGGGGCGGCCGCGCGGCTGCTCGGCGGGGACTCGTCGACGGTCGGCAGCGTGACCGGCGGCGGAACCGAGTCACTGATCCTCGCCGTGAAGGCCGCGCGGGACGCTTTTCCGGAATTCAAGGATCCGCGCATCGTCGTCCCGTCCACGGCGCACGCCGCGTTCGCCAAGGCCGCCCACTATCTGCGGGTCGGGCTCGACGTCGTACCGGTGAAGGACCTTCGCGCCGACCCGTCGGCGATGGCCGCGGCGATCGGGCCGGAAACCGTGCTCGTCGCCGCCTCCGCGCCGTCCTACGCGCACGGCGTCGTCGACCCCATCCCGGCGATCGCCGCTCTCTGCTCCGAGCGGGGCGTCCGCTTTCACGTCGACGCGTGCTTCGGCGGCTGGATCCTGCCCTACCTGCGCCGCCTCGGGGCCGACCTGCCGGCGTTCGACCTGTCCGTGCCCGGGGTCACCAGCATCTCGGTCGACCTGCACAAATACGCGTACGCGCCGAAGGGCGTCTCGATCCTGCTGCACCGCACCGAGGAGTTGCGCCGCCCGCAGTACTTCGCCTACGCCGACTGGCCCGGCTACACGATGATCAACCCGGTCATCTCGTCCACCCGCTCCGGCGGCCCGATCGCCGCGGCCCTCGCGACGCTGCGTTCCATCGGCGACAACGGCTACCTCGACCTCGCGGCCGCAACCCGCACGGCGGTCCAGGTTCTCGCGGACGCGGTCAAAACCACTTCGGGGGTACGTCTTTTCGCCCCGCCCGAGAGCAGCGTCGTCTGCCTCGCCTCGGACGGCGTCGACCTGTTCCTGTCTCTTATACACATCT
>KL571206.1:86324-90211 GCA_000715855.1 Actinoplanes liguriensis | reverse complement strand
CACCCAGCCGCAGATGGCGTACCGCTCGTTCGAGCCGACGATCCACCTGACGGTGACCGCCGCGGTCCGCGACACCGCCCCGTCGTTCGCCGCCGACCTGTCCGCCGCGGTTGCCGCCGCGCAGGCCCGAGGCCCGGTCGAGATCCCGCCGCTGCCCCCGCTCACCCCGGAGATGATCACCCCGGAGCTCATCGCCGGCCTGGCCGAGGGGCTGGGCCTGGGCACCGGCGACTTCAGCCAGATGGCCCAGGTCAACGCCTTGTTGAACGCTGCTCCACCCGCCTTGCGCGAGGCCCTCCTCACCGGCTTCCTCAGCCTGCTCCAGCGTCCGTCGGTGTGACCGCCAATGTGATGACGTAATCAATGCGTCAATGCGGGTATCGTTGAAGGGTGCTCTTCTCCACACCCGCCTTGACCAGGACCGACCACGTGGTTCTGACCGCCATTCAAGAGATGCGCCAAAGGCTTCGGCATCAAATCCTGGATCGACCCGCCAAATGGACCTCTGGTCTGCGTAGATATTTGACTGCCGACGCCGTGGCTTCGTCCAACTCCATCGAAGGGTTCAAGGTCTCGACAGTCGATGCTCAGGATTTGATGGATGGCGAGCGAGATGTCGACGTATCTGACGAAGACCGTGAGGAGACGCTCGCCTACCAGCGCATGATGACCTACGTGCAGCGGCTGCACGACGTTCCGGACTTTTCCTACAGCAAGGGCCTGCTCAACGCGCTGCACTGGATGTTGCAGGGACATCGCGATTCCTCACGTAAGCCTGCGGGGCAGTGGCGTTCGGGTCCGGTCTATGTCACCAAGGTGGGAGATCCCAGTGTCGCCGCCTACACGGCACCTGACGCCGCTGCGGTTCCCGCGTTGATGGACGAATTGGTCGAATGGCTGAACACCGATGACGGAACGCATCCACTGGTTCGCGCGGCCATGGCGCATCTGAACCTGGTCTCCATCCATCCGTGGGCCGACGGCAACGGCCGGATGTCGCGGTCCCTGCAGACACTGGTGATCGCGCGGGAAGGCGTCCTCGCTCCGGAGTTCTCCTCGATCGAAGCGTGGCTCGGCCGTCCAGGCAACACCTGGAAGTATTACGAGGAGCTCGAAGAGCGCGGCGCTACCTATCTCCCTGATCAAGATGTGTCCAGTTGGATCCGGTTCAGTCTCGCTGCTTATCACCAGCAGGCGCAGACAGTGCAGGGGCGAGTGGATCGGACGGCCATCGTGTGGGATCTGCTCGAAGCGTTCGTGAGCGAGGCCGGATTCGACGAGCGGGTTGTCTCGGCCCTGCACGACGTCGCGGTGGTGGGTCGCATCCGCCGTCATCGGTATGAGCAAGCTGAAGGGTTGACCCTTCAACAGGCCCAGCGTGACCTCCGTGATCTGGCGACCGCGGGTTTGCTGGAGCCGGTCGGGCGGACTCGCGCTCGCTACTACCGGGAGGGCTCTCGTTTTCCAGACCACGTGCTGGAGGTCGCCCGACGCCCGATGACGTTGATCCGGCCTTACGCGAATGCAGTAGGTTGACGAAATGGCCCTACCTGGAGTGCTCGGTGAACCCATCCGGTTCGTGCTGAACTGGGGGCGCCGCTACTCCCTGTGGGTGTTCAACTTCGGGCTCGCCTGCTGCGCGATCGAGTTCATCGCCTCCAGCATGAGCCGGCACGACTTCATGCGGCTCGGGGTGATCCCGTTCGCGCACGGCCCACGCCAGGCCGACCTGATGGTCGTCTCCGGCACGGTCACCGACAAGATGGCCCCGGCCATCAAGCGCCTCTACGACCAGATGCCCGAGCCGAAGTACGTCATCTCGTTCGGCTCCTGCTCGAACTGCGGCGGGCCGTACTGGGACTCGTACTCGGTCACCAAGGGCGTCGACCAGATCATCCCGGTCGACGTCTACGTCCCGGGCTGCCCGCCCCGCCCGGAAGCCCTGCTCCACGGCATCCTCCGTCTCCAGGAGAAGATCGCCGCCGAGCAGTCCGGCCCCGGCGGAGTCGCCCGCCCCGACCCGCTCACCAGGGACGCCACCGCATTAACCGCTCCGATGGTGGCCCCGCCGGTCTAGCGTGATCGGCATGAGCCAAGCGTCTCGTGCTGATGTCATCGTCGACGTGCTCGCCCGGGAGTTCGGGGAGCTGATGGCGATCGATCCGGCGGCGTTCCGCCGCAAGTTCCGGAAGATGGCGGCGTCGCCGTTCGCGTTCTACCGGGGCAGCGCCTCGCTGTTCTACGCCGACCAGGCCGGCGATTACCGCGACGACAGTTATCTCGACGAGCGGACCAGCCGGGTCTGGATTCACGGCGATCTGCATGCCGAGAACTTCGGCACCTACATGAATTCGTCGGGGCGGCTGGTTTTCAACGTCAACGACTTCGACGAGGCGTACGTCGGCCCCTTCTCCTGGGATCTGAAGCGCTTCGCGGCGAGCGTCGCGCTGATCGGCTACTCCAAGGCCCTGTCCGACGAGAGCATCACCACGCTGGTCACCACGTTCGCCGAGTCGTATCTGACCGAGCTGCGGGCGATCGCGCACGGCGGTGACGACGCGATCGGCTCGATCACGCTGGAGAACGCGGACGGCGTGCTGCGCCGGGTGCTGCAGGAGGCGCGGCTGAACACCCGGGTGGATCTGCTGAACGGGCAGACCACGGTCGACGATTTCGAGCGCCGGTTCTCGCTGGGTGACGGCGTCTACGACGTCGACGACGACACCGCGGCGCGGGTGACGCAGGCGTTCGAGCGGTACCTGGGCACGCTGCCGGAGGCCGGCCGGCCGATCTCCACGCACATCAAGGACATCAAGCTGCGCAAGGGTGTGGGGATCGGGTCGGCCGGGCTGCCGTCCTACAACCTGCTGCTGGAGGGCCACACCGAGGCGCTCGAGAACGACGTGATCATCTACATGAAGCAGGCGCAGGTGCCGGCCGTCGCGCGGTGGATCGACGACGAGCGGGTCAGGTCGTACTTCCAGCATCAGGGTCATCGCACCGCGGAGTCGCAGCGGGCGCTGCAGGCGCACGCCGACCCGTGGCTGGGCTTCACCGAGCTGGGCGGGGTGGGTCAGCTGGTCGCCGAGGTGTCGCCGTACGCCGCGGACCTGGACTGGTCGGATGTCAACGAGCCGGAGGAGCTGTCCGGGGTGATCGCCGACCTGGGCCGCGCGGTCGCCCGGATGCATTCGGTCGCCGACGACGAGTCCAGCCACGACCTGGTTGACTTCTCGACCGAGGAGGCGATCGTCGCGGTCGTCGACAAGGACGAGGCGAGTTTCGTCCGGCACCTGGTCGACTTCGCACACAAGTATGGTGACCAGGCCCGCGAGGACCACCAGGACTTCGTCGACGTCTTCCGCAACGGCCGCATCCCGGGTCTCTGAAGGTCAGTTCTCGATCATGGCGTAGCCGATCGAGGCGAGAGCCGGCGACTCCGACCGGTACTGGGTGAGGTATTCCGTCTCCTTGCCGTTGTCGAATTTGTGGTCGATCGGGAACTCGTAGGCTCTCGGTGGTGCTCCGCAGGTGATCGTGTGGTCCGCCACCACCCGGCTGTCCTCCCGGATCTGGATGCGGAACGTCCCACGTCCGCGGCAGGCCATCGCGAGGGTGTACTGCTTGCCGGTGCCGAGATATTCGGCGCTGCTGGGCATCAGCCGCTTCGAGGGTTGCTGCTCCAGCGTGCCGGCGCCGCTCCGGACGGTCCGCCCGTCGGAGGTCTTCTGCTGGGGTATCAGGGTGTACGCGTCGCTGGCAGGGTCGGCCGGCGACAGCCGGGTGTCGTCCCGGGTGATCAGCCGGTAGGCGAAGCCCGCCTCGGTCGACTGCGTCGTGCCGGCGAGCCGGAAGGTGAGCAGCCGTTCCACCGGCGTCCGGATCGT
>KL571206.1:82612-86119 GCA_000715855.1 Actinoplanes liguriensis | reverse complement strand
CGGAAGGTGAGCAGCCGTTCCACCGGCGTCCGGATCGTCGCGGTGGCCCGGACCGGTTCGGCGCCACAGGACACGGTGACCCGGGCCAGCTCGCGTGGTTTCGTGACATGGGCCTTGTCCCTGGGGTCTTCACCGGTCACGACAAGGGTGATCCGGCCGCCCGGCCCGGCACAGGCGGTGCTGAGGACCAGATCGGAGGAGTAGACCTCCTGGGTGCTTCGGTAATCCGCCGAGACGGGAGCCCGCACGTCGAACGCGGCCGTGGCGTCGTCGGCCTTCACCAGCTTGTCCTGCGCCAGCGCCGCGTACCGATCCGGGCCCGCGGGCGCGCTGCTGGTGCTGGTCGCGGCCGGTGTGGGGCGAGCCGCCTGCCGGTTGATGATCAGCGTGACGCCGCTGATCGCGACCAGAGTGGCGCAGCCGGCGGCGACCAGCGCGGTGGTGCGGCGGCGACGGACCGTGCGGCGGGCCGCGTCCGCGCCCGGCGGCTGGATCTGCCCGATCATCTCGGTCCGCAGACCGGCGAACAGCTCGTCAAGTTGATCAGTCATCGCGCACCTCCGAAGTGAGCGGCGAGCGCCGCGCGCCCGCGATGGAGCCACGACCGGACCGTGGCCTCGGCGACGCGTTCCCGGTCGGCGATCTCCGCGGTGGTCAGGTCGGCCAGGTAATGCAGGACGATCGCCCGGCGCTGGGCCGGGGGCAGCGTGCCGAGCGCGGCGATCAGTGCGACCCGTTCTGGGCTCGGCCCGGCTACTTGCGGTTCGGCGCGGGGCTGCCGGCGCAGGAAGGCGAGCGCGGTCCGGGCCCGGCGCCACCGGCTGATCGCCAGGTTCCAGGCGATCCGGCGGATCCAGGCGACCGGGTCGTCGAATCCGGCCACGGCGTTCCAGCGGGCGAGGGCGCGGCAGAACGCCTCCTGAGCCACGTCCTGAGCTTCCTGCCGATCCCCGAAGTACGCATAGAGCTGCACCGTCAGGTCGGCGTAGTGCGCGGTGTAGATCTCGTCGAAGCTGGGCGGATGGTCTCGGACTGCGATGGGTGTCTCCGGTTCGGCGGTTGCGGTCACAGGGATTACACGTCCCGCCCCGGCGGAACGTTGCAGACCGGCCCCGGATCATAGGATGGCCTCCATGACGCCCGAAGAGGTCGGAGAGCGACTGGTCCACTTGATGGCCACGGACGATCCCGCCCTGAGCGCGGTCACGGCCGGGGTCTCCGGCGGCGGCCCGGGCCACGCCCGCGCGGTCGTCGACGTGCCGGTCGCCCGCTGGTGGCACGCCGCTGACATCGCCCGTGACCCGGGCGCGCTGGGCTGCGACTTCTTCGACTGGCTGTCCGCGGTGGACGAGATGGACGACGGCTTCGACGTGATCGCCCACCTCTGGTCCACCCGGCGCCGGCACGGGGTGCTGCTGCGCACCCGGGTGCCGCGGGCCGATCCGGAGGTGGAGTCCCTGGTGGACCTCTATCCGGGTGCGACGTGGCACGAGCGGGAGACGTTCGAGATGTTCGGCATCGTCTTCGCCCGCCACCCCGATCTGCGGCCGCTGCTGCTGCCGCCGGAGTTCGAGGGCCATCCGCTGCGCAAGGAGTTCGTGCTGGCCGCGCGGGTCGCGAAGCCGTGGCCGGGCGCGAAGGAGCCGGGGGAGTCGGAGGCGGGCACGGCCAAGCGCGCCCCGATGCGCCCGCCCGGTGTCCCCGACCCGGCCGAGTGGGGCCCGCGGGCGCGCCGGCCCGAAACCGAAGGGACCGACGACTGATGCCGCTCTGGCTGGACCTCCTCGTCCGGGTCGTCGCCGTCATGGTCGCGTTCCTGGTTCTCCCGCTCGTCGTCGGCCAGGCCGAGCACAAGGTGATGGCCCACATGCAGGGACGGGTCGGCCCGATGTACGCCGGCGCCTTCCACGGCTGGGCGCAGCTGGTGGCGGACGGCGTCAAGTTCGTACAGAAGGAAGATATTCATCCGGACGGCTCGGACCGCACCGTTTTCCGGCTGGCCCCGATCGTCGCCCTCTTCCCCTACCTGGTCGTCATCCTGACCATCCCGCTGGGGCCGAACGGGCTGGTCGCCCAGCGTCTGGACATCGGCCTGTTCCTGGTCTTGGCGATCCTGGGCTTCGGCGTGGTCGCGGTGCTGATGTCGGCCTGGGCCTCGGCCAACAAGTACAGCCTGCTCGGCGGCCTGCGCGGCGCCGCGCAGCTGCTGGGCTACGAGCTCCCGCTGGTCCTGGCCGCGGCAAGCGTCGCGATGGCGGCGGGCACACTCAGCCTGCCCGGCATCGTGGAGGCCTGGCGCCCGTGGTGGCTGATCTGGCAGGCCCCGGCCGGTCTGGTCTTCTTCATCGCCGGTCTGGCCGAGATCCGCCGTCCGCCGTTCGACATGCCGATCGCGGACTCGGAGCTGGTCTTCGGCTACATGACCGAGTACACCGGCCTGCGTTTCGCGTTCTTCCTGCTGGCGGAGTATGTCGGGATCATCGTCATCGCCGGCCTCACCACGGTCCTGTTCCTGGGCGGCTGGCACGGCCCGTTCGCGGATCAGCTCGGCTGGCTCTGGACGCTCCTGAAGGTCTTCGCCCTGTCCTTCGTGATCATCTGGTTCCGCGTGACGTACCCGCGCCTGCGCGAGGACCAGCTCCAGCGTCTCTGCTGGCTGATCCTGGTCCCGGTCTCGCTCGCCCAGCTGGTCCTGACGGTCGCGGTGAAGTCCCTGCTCTGATCAGAGGTAGCGCGGACGGTGGGTCGGCGCCGGTGAGGGGGTCGCGTGAAGAACTCCATCGATCAGCTCACGCCGGGCGCCGTCCTCGGGAAGCGCGTCGAGGTCGTCGACGGTCCAACCATCCGTTGGCGTGTCGCTCAAGTGGGCGAACATTCGGCCTCCACAGCGGGCTGGCTCTCCCGTCCATCGACCCTACCGGAAGATCAGGCAGGGGCGAGGTCGCGTCACCCGTCCGAAGCGGGCAGGATATGCCCTTGTGACTGATGACGGCGAGCGGGGCATGCCCGGCAAGGGCTTGATCAATGGCCTTGCCGTCACGCTCAAGACGATGACCAAGAAGACCATCACCCAGCAGTATCCGGATGTCGAGCCCGAGCTGCCCCCGCGCTCCCGCGGCGTGATCGCGCTGCTGGAGGAGAACTGCACGGTCTGCATGCTCTGCGCCCGTGAGTGCCCGGACTGGTGCATCTACATCGACTCGCACAAGGAGGAGGTCGTCGTCCCGGGCGCCGCGCGGGCCCGCCAGCGCAACGTGCTGGACAAGTTCGACATCGACTTCTCCCTCTGCATGTACTGCGGGATCTGCATCGAGGTCTGCCCGTTCGACGCGCTGCACTGGACGCCCGAGTTCGAGTATGCGGAGACCGACGTCCTCTCCCTGCTGCACGACAAGAACCGGCTCGGCGAGTGGATGCGCACGGTTCCGCCGCCCCCCGCGCACGACGTGCTCGGCGAGCCTTCCAAGGAGGAGGCGACCGCCGCGCGGAAAGCTGCCGGGCCAGGCG
>KL571206.1:81357-82431 GCA_000715855.1 Actinoplanes liguriensis | reverse complement strand
GTGTATAAGAGACAGCTGCGGTACGTCGTGAGCAGGCCCCCGAGTGACCATCGCGGACGTGCTGATGATCGCCCTCGGCGCCGTCGCCGTCGGTGCCGGCGCCCTCGTCGTGACCAGCACCCACCTGGTCCGCTCCGGCCTGTACCTGGTGGTGAGCCTGGGCGCGATCGCCGGCCTGTACCTGGTCCTCGGCGCCGAGTTGGTCGCCTGGGTGCAGGTGCTGGTCTACGTCGGCGCGGTGGTGGTGCTGCTGTTGTTCGCGGTGATGCTGACCCGCGCCCCGATCGGCCCGAGCACCGACCTGGACCGTCCGATCGGCCCGTCCGCGCTGATCGGCGCCGGGGTCGGGCTCGGTCTGGCCGCCCTGTTCGCCGACGCGTTCCGCTGGATCGAGTACCCGCGGGGCGCCCCGGGCACCGCCGAGCGGGTCGGCGCGGAGATCTTCGGGACCTGGGTGCTCCCGTTCGAGGTTCTCTCGATTTTGCTGCTGTCCGCCCTGGTCGGAGCGATTGTGCTGTCCCGCCCGGACGTTGGCAGGCGCGAAGTGAAACCGGACGACCCCCGCGAGACGACTGACAGGGCGAAGGAAGAGGACGAGGAGGTGCCGGCCTGATGCACGTGACCATTCCGTACGTGATCGCCGCCGCTCTCTTCGGCCTGGGCGTCTACGGCGTCGCCCGCCGCCGCAACGCGATCCTGGTCCTGATGGCGGTCGAGCTGATGCTCAACGCGGTGAACCTGATCCTCGTCACCGCCGACGTGTCCCTGCGCTCGGCGTTGAGGGGCGTGCCCGGCGAGGCGTGGGCCACCCCGAATTCGCAGGCCGGCTCGGGCGGGGCGTTCGCGCTGTTCGTGATCGTGCTGGCCGCCGCCGAGGTGGGCGTCGGCCTGGCGATCGTCCTGCAGTTCTACCGGGTGCGCCGGGCGGTCGCGATCGACGAGGTGCCGCTCGACGAGGAACGGGTGAGCGAGTGAACGCCGGCGTGTTCGGGGCGCTGCTCCCCGGCGTCCCACTGGTTCTCGGTCTGATCGGTCTCGCTCTTCCGCCGGGTGACGGCCTGTCTCTTATACACA
>KL571206.1:71256-81129 GCA_000715855.1 Actinoplanes liguriensis | reverse complement strand
CCGCCGCCGCGCTCGGCATCACCGGCGCCGCGCTCGCGCTGATCGACGCGATCGTGCTGCTCGCGGCCACGACCGGTCGCGGTGAGCCGCTGGCGGCGAGCACCCGCTGGGCCGATCTCGGCGGCATCGAGGTGACGCTCGGTTTCTCGGCCGGCCCCGCCGCGCTCTACGTCGCGCTCGCCGTGTGCCTGGTGGCGCTGTGCGTCCAGGTCTATTCGGTGACCTATCTGCACGACGATCCGCGCTACGCGCCGTATGCGGCCCAGGTCAGCCTCTTCACCGGCGCGATGCTGCTGGTCGTGACGTCCGGTGACCTGATCGGCCTGCTGATCGGGTGGGAGGTGATGGGCGCCTGTTCCTACCTGCTGATCGGCCACGACCGCCGGCTGCCCGAGGCGCCGGCCGCCGCGGTGAAGGCGTTCCTGGTCACCCGGGTGGGTGACGTCGGCTTCCTGCTCGGCATCGCGCTGCTGATCACCGCCGCCGGCACGTCGAGGATCAGCGACGTGCTCGCCCACGATTACTCGCGCGGCACCCTGACCGCCGCGTTGCTGCTGCTCCTGGCCGGGGTCGCGGGCAAGAGCGCCCAGTTCCCGCTGCACACCTGGCTGCCGGATGCGATGGCCGGCCCCACCCCGATCTCCGCGCTGATCCACGCCGCGACGATGGTCGCCGCCGGGGTGTACGTCGTCTTCCGCACGTTCCCGCTCTTCCAGCAGTCTCCGGCCGTGCTCGCGGTGCTCGCCGTGATGGCCTCGATCACGATCCTGCTCGGCGCGCTGTCCGCGACGGCTCAGGACGACATGAAGCGCGTGCTGGCCTGGTCCACGGTCTCGCAGATCGGCTACATGACCGGCGCGCTGGCCGTCGGCTCGCCCGCCGCCGCGCTGTTCCACCTGCTCACCCACGCCGCGTTCAAGGCGCTGCTGTTCCTGGCGGCGGGCGCGGTGATCCACACGGTGGGCACCAACTACCTGTCCCGGATGGGTGGGCTGCGCGAGCACATGCCTGTCACCTTCTGGTCGTTCGTGATCGGCCTCGGCGCGCTCGCCGGGCTGCCGCCGCTGGCCGGCTTCTGGTCCAAGGAGAATGTGCTGACCGCGGCCGCGCACGCCACCGACGGCGGCGAGACGGTCCCGGTCTGGGCGGCCTGGGTCGTCTGGCTCTCCGCGCTGCTCGCGGTCGGCGTGACCGCCTGGTATGCGACGCGCCTGCTCCTGCGCGCGTTCTTCGGGCCGTCCCGCCAGCACGGGCCGGACGGGCCGGATTGGGAGATCGGCTTCGACGACGCCCGCTATCACGTGCCGGCCGTCCCGCACGATCCGCCGGCCCTGATGCGCTGGCCGTTGCTGCTGCTCACGGTTCCGGCCGCGCTGCTCGGCCTGGCCGCGTTCGCCCCCGGCTTCCGGCACGCGCTGGAGCTGGAGGACCCGCACCTGAGCGTCGCGATCCTGCTGCCGTTGGTGCTGTTGGCGGCCGGCGTGGGGACGGCCTGGTGGTTGTGGTGGGCGGTGCCCGGGGTGGATCCGGTCCTCGCGCTGGGCCGAGCCAGGCCGCTGTTCGCTTCCGGCTTCCATCTGGACCATGTCCAGAGCCTGATCGTCGTACGGCCGGTGAAGGCGCTCGCCCGGCTGGCGAAGGCCGCGGACGAGCGTGTCGTGGACGCCGCTGTCGAGGGCACCGGCAGAGCCGCCCGCGGCCTGGGTGGGCTGTTCGCCGACGCCCATCGGGTCGCGCTGCCCGGCGCCGCGGTCCTGGTCCTGTTCGGGGCGCTGATCCTGAGCGTCGTCGCGTGGTTGGGGGCCTGATGTATCGCGACCACCTCACCGGCCAGCCGACCTGGACCGCCGCGTCCGTCCTGCTCGTGGCCCTGCTCGTGGTGCCCGCGCTGGGCGCCGCCGTGGTCGCCGTCTTCCCGGCCCGGCGCGACCGCCAGGCCCGGATCGTCGCCACCGGGTTCGCCGCGGTCACGTTCGTCCTGTCGCTCGTCCCGTTCTTCGCCGGTGAGCGCGCCGGCGGCTGGTTCGCCTACGGCGGCCCGCGTCCCACCGTGCCGCTGATGCCCTGGGTGAACGTGGATCTGCCCTGGGTCCCCGCGCTCGGCCTGCGTTTCCACCTCGGGGTCGACGGGATCTCCTATCCCCTCGTGGTGCTGACCGGGCTGCTCACCCTGCTGTGCTGCGCTTACACGGTGCGCAAGGTGCCGAAGGGCGGCGGCCCGGGCCGTACGCTCAGCGCCTTGCTCTTGATCTTGGAAGTCGGCGTCCTCGGAACTTTCCTGTCGCTGGACCTGATCCTGTTCTTCGTGTTCTTCGAGGTCGTCCTGCTCCCGATGTATGCCGTGATCGCCGGCTGGGGCGGCAGCGAGCGCCGGGCGGCCGCGCGGAAGTTCGTGCTCTATACGCTGTTCGGCTCGGTCCTGCTGCTGCTCGGGGTCGTCCTGGTGGTCACCAAGGCCGGCACCGGCGACCTGATCACGCTGACCGGCGCGTCCGGCCTCACCCGGACCACCCAGTGCGTGGTGTTCGCGCTGCTCGCGGTCGCGTTCGCGGTGAAGGCCCCGCTCTGGCCGCTGCACACCTGGCTGCCCGACGCGCACACCGAGGCGCCCACGGTCGGCTCGGTGATCCTGGCCGGCGTCCTGCTGAAGATGGGCACCTACGGCCTGATCCGGGTCGGCGTCGGCGTCGCCCCGCTGGGCGCCGAGTGGGCCGCCCCGGCGCTGGGCATCCTCGCGGCGATCGCGATCCTCGCCGGCTCGCTGATCTGCCTGCGGCAGCGCGACCTGAAGCGCCTGATCGCGTATTCCAGCGTCGGCCACATGGGTTTCGTGCTGCTCGGCATCGCCACGCTGACGGTCACCGGCCTGCAGGCCGCGCTGCTCGGCAACGTCGCGCACGGCCTGATCACCGGCCTGCTGTTCTTCCTGGCCGGAACGATCAAGGACCGCGCCGGGACGGGCTCGCTCGACCAGCTCAGCGGCCTCCGCGAGACCGCGCCGCGCCTGGCCGGGCTGTTCGGGTTCGCCGCGATCGCGTCCCTGGGCCTGCCCGGCCTGGCCGGTTTCTGGGGCGAGGCGTTCGCGGTGGTCGCGGCCGTCCGCCGGGGCGGCCCGCTCTGGCTCACGCTGGCGATCCTGGCGGCGGTGGGTGGCGCGCTGACCGCGGCGTACTTCCTCCGCCTGCTGCGTCGCCTGACCCACGGCCCGACCACGCCGACGGTCCACTCCCTGCGCCCCTCCATCGCGGCCGTCGAGTGGTTCGCCTGGACCCCGCTGATCCTGCTGACCCTGGCCGTCGGCGTGATCCCGGCCCTGGTCCTCGCCGGGACCGCCCTGCCGCTGACCACCCTGCTGGGAGGCCACCCGTGAGTCAGCCGGTCAACCACTTCGCGCTGCTTCCGCTCTACGCGGCGGCCGGCACCGCGATCCTCGCCTTCCTGGCCGACCTGTTCGTCGCCAGACGCGCCGCGACCGTCGCCGCCACCGCGCTCGGCGGCCTGGCGACAGCGATCCTGGCCCTGGTGGTGGGCCCGGAGGCGGGCACGTTCTGCACCACCGGCGCGTGCTCCTGGGTGCCGACCTGGCCGGCCGCGGTCACCGCGGCCCTGTTCGCCGCCCTGACCGTCGGTGTCCTGGCTCTCTCGGTCCCCGCCCTGCGTCTCGGCGCGGCCCCGGTCGGCGAGTTCTGCTTCCTGCTGGCCTGCTCGATGACCGGCGGCGTGGTGATCGCCTACGCCGGTGACCTGATCACCCTGATCGTCGGTCTGGAGACCCTGACCCTCCCGCTGTACGTCCTGGTCGGCCTCCGCCGGTTCGGCCCGGTCGAGCGGGCGGCCTCGGCGTCCCTGACGTTCTTCCTGATCAGCATCGTCTCCACGGCCGTGACGCTGCTCGGCGCCGCCCTGAACTACGCGGCTACCGGCTCGATCCACCTGGCGCTGCTGCACGCCGCGTCCGGCCCGTTCGCCCGGCTGGCCGGCGTCGGCGTCGCGCTCCTGGTGATCGGTCTCGCCTTCAAGGTCGCCGCGGTCCCGTTGCACGCGTGGGCCCCGGCCACCTACGACGGCGCTCCCATCCCGATCGCCGCCTACCTGTCCACGGCCTCCAAGCTGGGCGGCATCCTGGCCCTGGCCGCGGTCGTCTCCCGGCTGGACGCCCGGGCGGTGACGGCCGTCCTCGCCGTCCTGACGATGACCATCGGCAACCTGGTGGCGCTGCGTCAGTCCCGGATGATCCGCCTGCTGGCGTGGTCGTCGATCGCGCAGGCGGGTTACATCCTGGCAGCGCTGGCACTGGGCGCTCCGGGGGTCACGGCCGCCCTGTCGTACGCGGTCTTCTTCGTGGTCCTGGAGTTCGTGGCCTTCACCGTCGTGGTCGCCCTGCGCCGTCCGGGCGCCGACGGCGGCTCGCTGCTCGACTACCGGGGCGCGGCCCGCCGGAATCCCTGGCTGGGCGCCGCGCTCGTGCTGTCACTGGCCGGCCTGGCCGGTCTGCCCCCGGGTCTGGCCGGCCTGTTCGCCAAGCTCTCCGTGGTGAACACCCTGGTCCAGCAGAACTGGTCCTGGCTCGCCGCGGTCGTGGTCCTGAACGCGGTGATCGCCCTGGCCTACTACGTCCGGGTCGCCGCGTCCCTCTACTCCCTGCCCCCGCGTGTCGGCCGCAGCGTCGCCGACCCGGTCCTGCTGGACGCGGCCCTGCACCCGCGGCTCCCGATTGCTCGCCCGGTCGCCGCGACCCTGGCCGCCTCGGTGGCGGTCGCGGTGGTCCTGGGCTTCGCCCCGCAGTTGCTCTTCAACGCCCTGACCTGACGGCCCGCGGCTGGGGCGAACCCGCTCGGCGCCGAAAGGCGAAAAGCCCGGCCGGGGAGCGGCCGGGCTTTTCAGCTCGTCTTCAGAGGCACCTGTCACGGTGCCCGTTCAAGGGCTTGGGGGATCGGGGGTTTACCGCCGGTGGGGGTGTTGGCGCTTCGAGCCTTGCGGGGCTGGGACAAGCTCAGGTGAGCAGGAGCCTTTCCTTCTCGCCGTCCGGCCCCACCAGGTAGATCGCCTTGCCTTCCTTCTCCGCCTTGACGATGTGCGCGTACACCTGGATCGCACGGTTGAACGTGTCGGTTCGGTTGTCGCCGGTCGTCTCGGTGGCGATCTCTAGTGCCCGCACCGCCCTGCGGACAAGGTTGATAGTGAACTTGGTGAGGCCGGTTGCCGTTTCTGCGCGTTCGTCCAACGTGGTCGACATGATCGCTGCCTCAACCTCCTAAAACCGTACGGTTGTTCTGTTTTTCTGATACACGAAAGCCCCTCGCAAACCAACCTCGCCATCCTCCTTCGGGAGGCTCGGATGGGCAATGGCGAACCGGTCACATGGAGATGGATCTTCGGCGAAATGCTGGTTCCTGATACATGCAAAGCACCCCCTCTCCCTGAGAGTAACTTCGGGTCGCTCCCATGTCCACGGAACGTATCGCCGGGCCGGTGGGTGCCCCACGTGCCAGTCAAACGGCTGTTGAGCTGCACTGGCGACGCCCCGGTAGATATACCACCCGTACGTGTGCCCTACCTGTGGAGTTCAAATTTTCGGTTGAGGTCGGGCTGGGTACCGAAAAATTACGCCCCTTTTATCGCTTAAGTGATGGATGACCGAAGGTAGAGCGCTCCCAACGAGCGGGCCTCCAGAGTCTCCTGGGCAGGTGGCTAGTAGGCTGATTGCTGAAGCGTGGCGGGTGGCTCTACAGCATCAAAGCGGCGAGAAATCGGCCGCATCATCAGCAGGGTCTTCCTTGCAGAAGCCCCCCAAGGAGGAAACGTGGGCAAGCGGTACGCCCGTAGGCGAGCAGCCTCCCCTCTGCCCGCCAAGTCGACGGAGAAGTCGACGCAGCCGTCCGAGCGGGCAGAAGTTCGCGGTCCCGACGGCCGGCATCTCAACGATGCCGACGCTGCGGGTGCTGATGGGCAGGAACATGATCTACGGGCGAGCGAGCCCGCGACCTCCCGCGCGTGTATGGGTATCGAGTTCGATCCCGTGACCAGAAAAGTGACGGTGGGGATCAGCGAGCCGGCCGACGGCAAGCTCCGGCCGAGCCTGATCTTCTTCACGGGCACGGGCGCGTCGACGGCGGTCGGCTACTGGAGTGTCCAGGCCTACATCGCCGAGCATGCGGCGGCCACCCTCCGCCAGGATGCTCCCGCTGAGGGCGAGCATCAAAGCTATACGCCCGAGGCCGGGATCGGCCTGGCGGTCGCGATGTTTCTGGGAACGCTCTGGTTGCTGAGGCACACCAAGAGCAAGAGTTAGTTCCGGCACCTCGCGACGGCGCTGCACCAAGAGCCTGCTCGGCAGTGCAGCGCCAAGCCGGGCGGAGCTCGACCTGCCGGCGGTTACTTGACGCGGCGGGTCTTGCGGGCGACCAGCGACTCGTATTCCGCGTGCTTGTCGAGCCATTCGGAGACGAACGGGCACATCGGGACCACCGTCCGCGACTTCGCCCGCGCGTCGTCCATCGCGAAGCGGGCCAGCGCCGACCCCACGCCCTGCCGCTCGAAGGCCGGTTCGACCTCGGTGTGCGTGTATACGACGATCGGCCCGGTCAGCTGGTAGGTGAGCACCCCGGCGAGAGCGCCCGACTCGTCACGAGCCTCGAAACGGCCCTTCTCCGGCACCTCGGTCACCGCGAACTCCATCAGGTCATCAAACCACGGAGATCAGCCGACGCGTTCCGCCACCTCGGCGAGCATTTTCGGCGGCAGTTCGGGCGCTTCGAGGAGGCGGGCGAGGCGGGTGTTGTCGTGCATGTAGATCTCGTACGCCTCGGTGAGCGTCAGCCCGTGCGCCGGACGCTCCACGACGGTGATCCGGTCGCCGGGAACGAGCGTCCCGGCCGTGATCACCCGCAGGTAAGCCCCGGTCCGGTTCGCCGCCACGAAGCGCTTGATCCAGCGCGGCTCGCCCATCCGGTTCTGGAAGGTCAGGCACGGGATCCGGCCGAAGGTCACCTGCAGGACCAGGCCCGAGCCGAACTCCCACTTCTCGCCGATCACCCCGCCGAGCAGGTCGAGCCCGGAGGTCGTCAGGTTCTCCCCGAACAGTCCCGGCGGCAGGTCGCGACCCAGCGTGGCCGCCCACCACGCGTAGTCCTCCACGGCGTACGCGTAGACGGCCTGATCGTCGCCACCGTGATGCTTCGTGTCCCCGATGTGGTCGCCGACCACCCCGCTGTGCAGGCCGGTCGTCTTCGGGCCGGGCGCACGCACGGTGACCGGCTCGGACACGGGCTTCTTGATGATCCCCGTGGTCGGCGCGTCCTTGCCCATGCTCGGCTCCGACGAGCCGACGTTGATCGACTCCGCGATTCCGTTCACGAGAATGTCACCACCGCTCGATCCTCCACCGGCCGATAGCCGAGCCGATGGTAAAGCGCATTGCTGGTCGGATTGTCCAGGTCGGTGTAGAGCACGACCTCGTCAGCACCGTCGTCGAGCGCGGCCCGGGTGGCGGCCGTCGTCGCGCCGCCGGCATATCCGCGTCGGCGCAGCGCGGGCGGCGTCATCACGGTCAGGATGCGGATCATTCCGGCGGAGGGCCGGGAGCGGATCGCCATCGAGACCGGCGCTTCTCCGTCGACCCAGAGCGTGATGCCGGAATGCGCGAGGTGGTCGTCGACGAGCCCGCCGACATCGGCGCGGGGCTCGCCGATGAATGCGTAGAAGTCGCGCAGCCAGCCGATCAGCAGTTCACGGTCCGCCTCGGTCGCGGGGCGCGCGAATCCCGGCGGCGCGGGATCGGGCGGAGTCAGCGTGCCGAGACGATGGAGGCGGGTCCGCATTCCCGGCGCGACTTTCCGGTCGCGAGCGAAAGCGCCGGCGAAGGCGTCAACGAAGGCGGCGATGTCGCCGTCCGACATGTTGACCCCGGAGATCGGCCGATCCGCCAAGGCGAGTGCGGCCGCGGGAACGGCGTCCGCGGGCAGCGCGCTGAACAGGACGGGATGTGGGGGAGTCTGCAGAAGGACTCCCGCCACCTCTCCACCGGACGTCGTCCACCAGCCGAAATACGGGTCGTCAGGGCCGTAGGCGTGCAATCCTCGCGCCCGCAGATTGTCGATCAGCGTGAGGAAAATCGTGTTCTGCACCGGCGACGATCGCAGAAACTCCCCCGTGACCGAGGCGAATCTCTCCACATCGGACGTAATTTCCCAGACCATCCGGCCATCCTAGAACCGCTTACAGCCCCCATGCCTTCGCGATTCGCGCGAGGCTGTCCTGGCGGGTGGCCGGGTCGTAGACGGTGCCGGCCAGGATCAGCTCGCTCGCCCCGGTCCGCTCGACCAGCGCGTCCAACCCGGCGACGACCTCGTCCGCGGTCCCGGCGTACTGCGTGCCCGGCAGCGAGTTCAGCACCTGCAGATCCAGATCGGACAGTTCCCGCTCGGCGGCGGCCTCCGGCGAGATGATCGGCCCGAGCCGCCCGGTGCGCAGGCTCAGCGCCATGATCCGGCTCGGCCCGGCCAGGAACTTCGCCTCCTCGGTCGTCTCCGCCGCGATCACCGACGCGCTGACCATCACGTGCGGCTCCGGGAACCGTGCCGACGGCTTGAACCCGGACCGGTACAGCTGGAGCGCGCCGTCCACATCGGAGGACATCGCGAAGTGGTACGCATAGCAGAAGGGCAGGCCCAGGGCGGCCGCGATCTGCGCCCCGTACGTCGAAGATCCCAGAATCCAGACTTCCGGGTACGTCTCCGGAGCCGGCGTCGCCCGCAACCGCCCCGCCTTCCCGGCCGCGCGCTCGTCCCCGAGCAGCCCCAGCACCGTCTGCAGGTGCTCCGGGAACTGCTCCACCGTCAAATAGGGTGAAACGCCCCGCAACGCCGCCGCCGTGGCCTGATCAGTTCCGGGCGCACGCCCGATCCCCAGGTCGATCCGTGACGGGTAGAGCGCCTCCAGCAACGCGAACTGCTCCGCGACGACGAACGGCATGTGGTTCGGCAGCATCACCCCGCCGGACCCCACCTTGATCCGCTTCGTCTGCGCGGCCACCGCCCCGATCAGCACCGGCGGGGTGGTCGACGCCACCGCCGGCATGTTGTGGTGCTCCGCGACCCAGAACCGGGAGAACCCCAGCTCATCGGCGGTCTTGGCGATCTCGAGGGTGCCGCGGAGCGCGTCGGCGCTGCCGTGCCCCTCGCGAACGGTGGCCAGATCCAGCACGGAAAGCGGTACACGGGTCATGAGGTCGTCCATTCCGGAGATTGCAGGAGAGTGAAGCCCTCGTCGATCAAGCGGTGCAGACCGGCGATGCCGGTGTCCACGTCCCATCGCGGAAGCACCGTGTTCAACACCGTTCGCGCGGTATTGATGAGAAGGTCGAGTTGCAGCTCGGTCGGGCCGGCGTCGCGTTCCGAGGCCCATTCGCGGATCGCGTCCCAGAAGCGGTCGCACACGTTTCGCGAGCAGTCCGCCAATTCCGGCGAGGCGCGCAGCACGAGCCGTTGCCGGATCACCCGTTCCGCGGTCGCCGTGGTGTATTCCCGAATGAGTTGGTGAAGCGCGGTCCAGAGCGGTTCGCCGGGTGGTCGCGCGGCGATCAGCTCGGCCCACAACCGTGGATCCTCCGGGTCCGGGTCGAACAGCACGGACTCCTTGCCGGCGAAATAGTTGAAATAAGTCCGCCGGGAGATCCCCGCCGCCGCCACGATGTCCTCGACCGACACCGCGTCGAATCCCCGCGCCGCCATCAGGCCGACGGCCGAGTCCCGGATCTGCCGCCACGTCTCGGGGCTGCGTTGTCGCACGTCCTCGACACTAGCGCGGCGTGCACTGAGTGCAAGTTAGAAGTGCTTCAACCCTCACAAATCTTCATGTCCCAGCTCCGCTGTG
>KL571206.1:70061-71002 GCA_000715855.1 Actinoplanes liguriensis | reverse complement strand
GCCCGGAAGGGCGACGTCCGTGGATGGGCGCGGTCAAAGATCAGAAACGGCGCTGCTGCTGGCGGATCACCTGGACGCCGACCGTGACAGCGGCCAGGGCGGCGCCCGGCACCAGCATCCAGGCCGGCCACGGATAGACGTAGTGGTCGACGGTCTTGGCGACCAGGACGTAGACCACGAGGTTGACCGCGGCCAGCGACGCCCAGATGGTCCACAGGACCAGGAGCGCGACGGGCAGGCGACGTGACTCGCGGCGGGACTCGGCGACGCGCCGCGCGTGGACCTCGGCGGCGCTGACACCGGGCCGCGGCAGATCCTGGACGATCACGAGGAGCTCGGCATAGGTCCGGGCCGCATACGTCGCGGCCACCCGGTGGTCGTACTCGTGGAGGGAGAGCCGGCCCTCGTCGAGCGCGCCCTTCAGCTGATCGGCGATCTGCTGACGGTCGGCATCGGCCGCCCGCAGCGTCTCGAGCTGCTCGGCGCGCCGGCCGGGGCCGTTGACCTCTTTCGCCATGGCCGGGCTCCTTCGCATACGCCGCTTCTCGGCGTCAGGCTATCGAAACTTCGCAACCGGGTGTGACCGCTCCGCGGCGCCCCGGGTCCAGCGAACTCACAGCGTTCTCCGGGATGAACGTGCAGGAATCTCGCGTTCTCTGGAGTGCGGGTCACGAGCCCGCATGCTGAAGGAGTCGAACGTGCACAGCCATCACAACGGACTCAAGACGGCCGCCCTCCTCGGGCTGCTCACCGGCCTGATCCTGGCCGTGGGCTACTGGCTCGGCGGCAGCACCGGCCTGGTCATCGCGGTGATCTTCTCGCTGGTCACCAACGCGGTCAGCTACTTCTTCTCGGACAAGATCGCACTGCGGGCGATGGGCGCGCAGCCGGTCAGCGAGGCCGAGTTCCCGGCTCTGTACCAGATCGTGCGCGACCTGGCT
>KL571206.1:55189-69869 GCA_000715855.1 Actinoplanes liguriensis | reverse complement strand
GGCCAGCCGATGCCGAGGCTCTACGTCTCCCCGTCGATGCAGCCGAACGCCTTCGCCACCGGGCGTGACCCGGAGCATGCGGCGGTCGCCGTCACCGTCGGCATCACCCGCATCCTCGACACGCGTGAGCTGCGCGGCGTCATCGGCCACGAGCTCTCGCACGTCTACAACCGGGACATCCTGATCTCCAGCGTGGCCGGCGCGCTCGCCGGCATCATCACGATGTTCGCCCAGCTCGCGATCTTCCTGCCGTTCGGCGGCTCGGACGACGAGGACTCGCCGAACCCTGCGTCGCTGCTGCTCATGCTGATCCTCGGCCCGCTCGCCGCGTCGGTGATCCAGCTGGCGATCAGCCGCAACCGCGAGTTCCAGGCCGACGCCTCCGGTGCCACCCTGACCGGTGACCCGCTGGCCCTCGCGAGCGCCCTGGAGAAGATCCACTACGGCACGCAGCGGGCGCCTCTGCCGGCCGACGGCCAGCTCACGAGCGCGGCGCACCTGATGATCGCCAACCCGTTCCGGAGCGAGGGGATCGCGGCGCTGTTCTCGACCCACCCGCCGATGGCCGAGCGGATCCGCCGCCTGCACGAGCAGGCGTCGCTGACCAGTGGCGCCTCACGGCCGTACCTCCGATAAATCGGCCCGAGAAAACAGCAACCCGGATGGTCGCGCTTCTGGCGCGGCCATCCGCCTTTTCGCGTCAAAGATCAAAATCCGATTTCCGCCGTACGGCGATAGCCCCGCCCACCGAGCGGCCCGCGACCGCGGATGGTGAGCCGCATGACAGCGGGCCCCGATCCCGACGGTTCACGCGGTTGTCGGCGTTAGGGTCGAAAGCCGTTGCACTCGTTACCGAGGACTCTGGGGGACCCGCCTGTGACCGCGTTGCGTCAGTACCTTGGCGTGTGGCAGCTCCCGGGCGGACGAACCCTGCTGGCCGTCGGCATCCTGGCCCGGCTCGGCATCGGGATGACACCGCTCGGCCTGCTCCTGCTCGTCGAGCAGGCCACCGGGCGCTATGCCGCGGCCGGTCTCGCGGGCGGTGTCTACGCCCTCGCCGGCGCGGCCCTGAGCCCGATCGCGGGCCGCCTCGCCGACCGGATCGGGCCGGCGCCGATCCTGCTCGCCACCGCGATCCTGCATCCGCTCGCGCTGGGCGCGCTGCTGCTGGCCAGCCGGGGCGGCGCGGGCGCGCTCGAATGGATCTTCGTGGCGTCGGCCGCGGCCGGTGCGACGTACCCACCTCTGACAGCCGCGATCCGCCGCGCCTGGAACGACATGACCTCGCCCGCCACCGGCCGGCAGAGCCTGCGGGCCGCCGCGATCGCCGCCGAGACCTCCCTGTTCGAGCTGGTCTTCGTGCTCGGGCCGATGCTTGTCGCGGCGTTCATGGTGGCCACCGGCGAGCCGGCCGCGGCACTCGCCAGCTCGGCGATCGCCACACTCGCCGGCACCCTGGTGATCGCCCGCCTGCCGGTGATGCGACACCCCGGCACCCACCCCGCCGAACACGCCGCCCGCGGTCTCGGGCCGCTGCGGTCCGGCGGCTTCCCGGCGCTGCTGTTCTGCGTCGGTGCGCTCGGCACCGCGTTCGGGGCGGCCGGCGTGATCGTGCCGGCCTACGCCGCCCAGCACGGTGGAGGTGACGCCCTGGGCGGCGTGCTGCTCGGCGTCTGGGGCGTGGGTAGCGCGATCGGCGGCATCTGGTTCGGCACCCGACGCTGGGACATCCCGCTGTCCCGTCAGTTCGCCTGGCTCCTCGGCGCGGTCGCGCTCAGCTTCGTGGTGCTCGCGCTGATGCCCGGCCCGATCCACCTCGGCATCGCGCTGATCCTCGGCGGCGCCACCATCGCACCCGCGCTGACCGTGGAGAACAACCTGGTCGGGCGCTTGGCCCCGGCCGCGATGCTGAACGAGGCGTACACCTGGATGGTCACCGTCTCGGTCTCCGGCAGCGCTGCGGGCGGTGCGATCGCCGGCGTGATCGTCGACCAGCCCGGCGGCCTGCCCTGGTCCTTCGTCTTCGCCGGCGCGGTCCTGCTGCTGGCCGCGGCGGTCGCGGCAATCCCGGAGGGCTCGATGGCCCGAGCCGACCGCCAGGCCGCCGTCGCCGAAGCCTGACCCGGCCCGCCCGTCCGTTCGCCCGTCCGCCCGTTCGTTCGCTTCGCCCGTTCGTCCGTTCGTTCGCTTCGCTCGCTCGCCCGTTCGCTCAGAGCCGCTTGTCGGTCTCGCGGCGGCGCTTGGCGTCAGCATCGGCGATGCCGTGCGCGACGGCCGCCCGGATCACCCGATACAACACGGCGACCCCGAGCAGCCCGAACAACAGCCCCACGATTCCGGTATCCATGCGACGAGGGTAGAACCACGAAAGCCCCCACCCGCAGGTGAGGGCTTTCGGCCACGGCTACTTGGTGATCTTGTCCGAGCCGGGGCCGCCACTGATCCGGTCGCTGCCGGGACCACCGGTGAGGGCGTCGTTCCCCGAGTCGCCGTACAGCCTGTCGTTCCCGGACTCGCCGTACAGCCTGTCGTTCCCGGCGCTCCCGTAGATGGTGTCGTTGCCGCTGCCCCCGTAGACGGAGTCGTTGCCGACACCACCCTGCAGCCAGTCGTTGCCGCGGCCGCCGTAGACGACGTCGTTACCCGCCTCGCCGTCGATCGCATCGACGTTGCCGCCGCCGTACAGCCGGTCGTTACCGGTGCCCCCGAACAGCCGGTCACGGTTCGACCCACCGCTCAGGATGTCGTTCCCGGAACCGCCCTCCGCCACCATCGGCGCCCCGGTCCGGTTGTAGACCTTGTCGCTCTTGTCCCCGAGCGCAACGCTGATCTCGGTCGGCGTCCGAGCCGTCGTGCACCTGACCTTGGTCCGGTCCCCCTTCACGGCCTTGCACCCCTTGCCGGCCTTGATGGCGACCGTGTCGTTGAGGGTGACCGTCCGCCCCGAGATTGTGATGACCAGCGAGTTCGCCCGGCCCGCCGCGGCCTTGAACTGAACGATGCTGTTGTGCGCCCCCAGCACCTCAGCCGTCCCGGTCGAAGCAGCCTGCGCCGGCGACGCAAACAGAGTCGTCGCAACAGCAGCAGCCGCACCGACCGCAGCCAGCACCTTACGGTTGAGCAAGTACATGAGATCCCCCGTGCTTGTCCCGATCGAACGATGTCGTCCAAACGCTGCGCTGAATCTATGTGCACACCGGGTAGCACCAACTCCCGCTTTCGTGCCGCCCGCCCACACAGCCCAGCACCCCTGTTTCGACAGCCATCCGGACCTGCTCGCCCATCCTGGTCTGACGTCGCCTGTGACCTGTGAAGCCTCGAGCTCCGGAGCCTCGGCACCTGCTGGCGACGGTTCACCGCCTGGGTGACTCCTTCTGGGCGTCGAGCGACCGTGTCAGAACAGTGGCAGCCGGCGATCGTCAGTCGGGGTGTGCTCCGATGCCGTTGTGAGCGCCTGAGCCGGAGCTGCACTTTCTAGCGGACCGTCGTAGTAGCCAGGAGCAGCCACCAGTACCGACTCGAAGTACATGCCGTCCGGGTCGTCTGGGTCCTCCGGCAGCGTGGATCTTCCGAGGGCCAGCAGCAAAGCGGGCGCGATGACCGTTAGCCCCTCGTCCTGGACCTCGGTCGGCGTAAGGGATTCGATCCTCCGGATCACCTCGTCCGCCGGAAGGTCGAAAATTGGGATGTCACCGAACAGCACTGTGACGTCGCGCTCGGGCCGATAGAGCTCAACCGCGTCGACCAGCCCTCCGGTGTCAGGGCAGATCGATACGGAGAGGCCGCAGGAGTAGTGGGCGAAGCTGGGGTTGGGGCGGGTCCCAGGTCTCGGCTTCAGGTAGCCGTCCAGGGTGCGCAGCAGCGCCGAAGCATCCTCGGCCGGCATGCCGAGGGCGATCGGGCCTGCCGCACGTGGCGGATCGAGGATCAGCCTCCTGGTCATACGGCTAGGGTCTCATCGCACCGCCGCGCTCCTGTGACGGGTCCGGGACGACGGGCCGTAGACGACGACTACCACTGCACGCTTGTTGGTTGCGGTGGGTGGGTGGGCGGTCCCGGTCGAGTTGCTGCCGCACCGCTTCGCGGCTTGCCACCGAATCGGTGAGTCCGGCTACGCGGTTCCCATAGTCGGTGGCCGGCGGCGCCGGCCTCTGTGGGATGACTCTGGGGAACCTGTCACGAGCACACCCCCGCGGCGCGTCGATCAAGGAGATCGTGTTCCCGTGGAGGGTCGTAGACGGCCGGACCTTGCGGGACTCGCTGGGCCACAACGAGAACGGCCCCGGAGCGCGTTTCCGCAGCTTCCGGGGCCGTTATCTGTGCTTGTGGCGGGTAGAGGATTCGAACCTCTGTAGCTTTCGCGACGGATTTACAGTCCGCTCCCATTGGCCGCTCGGGCAACCCGCCTGGGCACTAACCGCAGTCTCCCGCGGTTGCGGACATGAGCATAGCCGTACCGCAGGCCCACCCCGCAACCGGGTACGGTCGGCATGTCGCGGGTCGTTCGGGGCCCATCGGCGACATCGAAAAGCATCCAGCCGCAGGAGTCTGATCATGGCAGCCAACCCGTCGTTCGACATCGTCAGCAAGGTCGACCGGCAGGAGGTCGACAACGCTTACAACCAGGCGGAGAAGGAGCTGAGCACCCGGTTCGATTTCCGGGGCACGGGCACCGAGGTCGCCAAGTCGGGCGAGGCTTTCACCATCACGTCGGAGACCGAGGAGCGGGCCGTCGCCGCGCTCGACGTGTTCAAGGAGAAGCTGGTGAAGCGGGGCATCTCCCTGAAGTCGCTGGACGCGGGGGAGCCCCGGCAGTCCGGCAAGACGTACAAGATCGATCTCAAGGTTGTCGAGGGGATCGAGACCGACAAGGCGAAGGCAATCAGCAAGAAGATCCGCGACGAGGGCCCGAAGGGCGTCCAGGCGCAGATCCAGGGCGACTCGCTCCGGGTCACCGGCAAGAAGCGGGACGACCTCCAGGCCGTGATCGCCCTGCTCAAGGCCGAGGACTTCGGCGTCGCGCTGCAGTTCAACAATTACCGTTAATAAGGGGTGAGCGCCGCCTGCCCCGGTCGCACACTGGGGCGATGAGTACCGAGGTGCTGGGCGGCCTGGCGGGTCTGGCGCTGTTCATCTTCGGGATGCGGATGCTGGTCCTGGGCCGGGCGCCGGAGATGATCGCCCGCTCGTTCCGGTCGTTGCGGGATGCCGGCTACTACCACCTGCTCTTCGGTCTCGCCCTGCTGATCTACGTGGGCGGCCTGCACCTGCCCGGCACGGTGACCGGGCAGGTCGCCGCCGTGTTCGCGGTGGCCCTGGTCGGTGTGGCCCTGGTCCGTTTCCGCCCGCGCGGCCGGGGCCCGACCCGCAAGGCCTGATCCGGGCGATGAGAAACACGCTGTTCAGGAATGCGGCGAGCGGTTAGGAACAGTGCATGGACCTGACCCATGCCGTCCTTTCGTTCGCGATTCTGGGCGCTCTTCTCACCATCACTCCGGGGTTGGACACGGCCCTGGTGTTGCGTTCCGCGGTGACGATGGGCCGGGGCGCCGCTTTCGCCACCGCTCTGGGCGTCAACTCGGGCGCCCTGCTCTGGGGCGCGGCCGCCGCCGTCGGCGTGTCCGCTCTGCTCACGGCATCTGCCACGGCCTACACCGTGCTGCGGGTCGCGGGTGCGGCCTACATGCTCTACCTCGGCGTACGGATGATGCGGTCTGCTTTTAATAAGGACGGTGAAGCGGTCGAGCTCGCCGGGCCGGCCGCGCCGACGTGGTGGAGCACGTTCGGCAAGGGCCTTTTCACGAACCTGCTGAATCCCAAGGTGGGCGCGTTCTACCTGGCGGTTCTTCCGCAGTTCATCCCGGCGGGTTCGTCGCCGCTCGGCATGGGGCTGCTGCTCGCGCTGGTGCACGACATCGAGGGGCTGGCCTGGTTCTCGTTGATCATTTTCGGGGCGCGGGCCGCGCGTGGTCTGCTGGCCCGGCGTTCGATGCGGCGTACCGTCGATGCCGGAACCGGCGCCGTCCTGATCGGATTCGGACTCCGGCTGGGGCTTTCGAGCCGATGAGCAATAGCGACGAGCCGATGAGCAATAGCGGCGAGCCGATGAGCAACTAGCGAGAGGTGGCGCGATGATCGACCCCGTGGTGGATCTGGACTGGTTGCGGGCTCACGCCGGTGACGTGGTCCTCGCCGACGTCCGGTGGTATCTGGACGGGCGCTCGGGTCGTGCCGCGTACGAGAAAGGTCATCTGCCCGGCGCGGTCTTCATCGACCTGGACACCGCGCTGGCCGGTCCGGCGTCGCCGGCCGAGGGCCGGCATCCGCTGCCGGATCCGGAGGTTTTCGCCGCGGCGATGTCCGCCGCCGGGATCGGGGACGCGAGCACCGTCGTTGCCTACGACGATGCGGGCGGCGTCATCGCCGCTCGTCTCGTCTGGTTGCTGCGGGCGGTCGGGCGCGAGGCCGCTTTGCTCGATGGAGGCTTGCTCGCGTACGACGGTGAGCTCACGACCGAGTCCACACCGTCGTCCCCGGCGGCCTTCTCCCCACGGGCTGTCTCTTATACAGTCCGTGGCGAGAGTGAGCCGATCGATCCGCGGGCCGGGCACATCCCGGGTGCCCGCAACCTGTCCTGCCGGGAGAACGTGGCCGCCGACGGCCGTTTCCTCCCCGTCGCCGAGTTGCGCGAGCGCTTCACCGCTGTCGGCGTGGCGGAGGGCACCGAGGTGATCTCCTACTGCGGTTCCGGCGTGACCGCCTGCCACAACCTGATCGCGCTGGAGCATGCCGGTCTCGGCGAGGGGCGGCTCTATCCCGGCTCGTGGTCGCAGTACAGCGCGACTGATCGTCCGGCCGCCACCGGCGGCTGAGGGAAGGTCAGTCGGGGCGGCCGGCGAGCCCGCGTGCCTCGTCCGCCGCCTCCGGGTCCAGACCCTGGTAACCGTTCTGCTCGTGGTGCCGGGTCTGGTCTTCGATCCAGCGCTGGTGCGCCTCCCACGCGGCCTGTTTGCTGGTGCCCAGCGCGGCCCCGATCTGCGTCCAGGAGACGCCGGCCGCGCGGGCCGAGCGCACCATGGCCTGCCGTCCATATCCCGCTTTGCGGATCACCACCTCGCTGAGCGCGAGCATCTCCAGCGTCTCGGCGGGGGTGAGGGCGGGGCTGTCGTCGTCCGGGTTCATGGCCGCGAGGGCGTCGCGCATGCGTAGGTCGTCGTAACGCCGCGTAGCGGTGATCAGCGTGTGCTGTCGCTCCAGATCGTCCGGCGTCGCCATGGGATCCGATCCTTGCGTCAGGCTGTCCTGACGTCAAGTTCGCTTGACATTCTAAGTCGAATTGCCCTCACTTTTCACCCTTAAGCCGGGTATAAAGCTGCTAATCCTTCAGATAGGACGGCCGGTCACACCTCAGCCGTTCGGCCAGGATTAGTCGCGGCGTCGCTGCGACCCGCCGATGAACACTCCCTGTCGCACAACGGGTGTGGCACCATCAGGGAACCCCGGGAAGTGCGAGACTCCGAAAAGGAGCAGGAAATGTCTGCAAAGAAGTTGGGTCGCCTTGCCGGCTTGGTTTTGGTCCTCGCCGCGTTGATCGGGGGCACCGCTTCGGGGGCCGTCGCGTCGTCGACGCCGGAGACCTCAGCGGTTCAGTACTCGACGCTCGAGTTCGTCTGGGAGTGAGCCGTCCGCCACTGGACGTCCGGCCGCCAGGGGTCTGCTGACGAGGAGCGCTATGAGTAGGCGTCGGGTGTCTCCGCAGCGTTCTGCGGCGTCTGCCTGGTTCATTACGGCGCCCATGGCCCTTTTCGCGGTAATTTGCATCACCGCTTTCTGGATCTCGGACCCGCACTGGTACCGGGGCTGGCCGTCCGCGATCCTGATTTTCGCGCTCTACTCGATCGCCTCTCTCGCGACGTTCAGCGTCGTCATCCGCCGCAGCGCATTCGGTGTGGTGATAACCGAGGTTCCACTGATTCTCGGTCTGTACTACCTGTCGCCCGTGCTGATCGTCCTGGTCATCGTCGGCGGCCATCTGCTGTCTCTGCTCCGCCGCTCGTACGCCCCGGTGAAGATGTGGTTCAACCTGGCCCGGGCGGCGGCGAGCATCTGTGCGTCCCTGCTGGTGATCCACCATTTCCGCCCCCTGCACGCGGCCAGCCCGGCGACCTGGGCCGTGCTCTTCGTCGCCGCGTTCGTCATGGTCCTCGTCCAGCTGGCGAGCCTGGCCGGCGTGATGTCTCTGGTCCAGGGCCTCCAGGGCGGGCAGAACGTGATCCGGGCCAGTCTGCCCGGCCTGATCATTCCCGGCATCAACGTCGCCGTGGGCCTGCTGATCCTCATCGCGCTGGATGTGACCCTGTGGTCGGTGGTCCTCCTGGTGGTCCTGGTCATCGCCCTGGGCTTCATGCTGCGGTCGTTCGCCGGCTTCTTCCGGCAGCACCAGACCCTCAGCGACGTCTACGAGATCACCAAGGCGGTCCGGAACGAGACCTCGGACAACAGCCTGCCGGACGCTCTCCTCGGCCGGGTCCGGACGCTGATGAGCACCGAGTTCGCCACGCTGTGGCTGGCGCCGCAGGAGCGCTACCCCGAGGTGCTGCTCACGGCCCAGGTCGAGAACGACGGCCTGCTGGATCTGTCGCCGGTGCCGGCCGCCGTGCGCGACCAGGCCCTGCGGGATCACGCCCCGGTCGCGGTCGGCGCGCAGTTCGCCGAGACCGTTCAGCTGCGCGAGGCGTTGCGGAAGGCCCGGGTCAAGGACGCGATCGTGGTTCCGTTGCGCTCCGGCCGCGCGGTGATCGGGACACTCGAGGTGTCCAACCGCCTGGGCGAGGGCCGGACGTTCCGGGACAGTGACGTCCAGGTCCTGGAGACGATCGCCGCACACGCCGCGGTCGCGGTGGAGAACTCGCGGCTCGTCGACCGGCTGCGCTACGACGCGTACCACGACCGCCTCACCGCCCTGCCGAACCGGCGCCGGATGCTCGACGCGCTGGCCGAGGCGGTGACCGTCCGGGTCGAGGACGAGGTGGTCGCGGTCCTGCTCTTCGACGTCGACGGGCAGCGCAACGTCAACGAGTCGATGGGCCACGCCGCCGGCGACAAGCTCCTGGCCGAGGTCGCCGAGCGTCTGCGCGGCATCGCGGGGTCCGGCGCGCTGGTCGGCCGGGTCGGTGGTGACGAGTTCATGGTCACCCTGCGTACCGAGGGCATCGAGGCGACCATCGATCTCGCCACCCAGATGCGCGAGCGGCTGCGCGGCCCGATGGCCGTCGGCTCGCTGACCCTCGACGTGGACACCGCGGTCGGTGTCTCCGTCTACCCCGACCACGGCAACGATCCGGAGATGCTGCTTCAGAGGGCCGAGCTCGCGGCCAACGCGGCCAAGGTTCTGCCGTACGGCGTTCAGCCCTTCCACCCCGCGCTGGAGTCCCGTGCGGTCCGCCGCCTGGGCATCGCCACGGATCTGCGCCGCGCGATCGACAACGACCAGCTCGACGTCTACTTCCAGCCCAAGGTGACCCTGGCCGACCGGCACGTGCTCGGCGTCGAGTGCCTGGCCCGCTGGGTGCACCCGACGCACGGCGAGGTCGCCCCGGAGGACTTCGTCGCGGTGGCCGAGCACACCGGTCAGCTGGCCCGGCTCACCGAGGTGGTGCTCACCGCCGGCCTGCGGCACTGCCGGGCCTGGGCGGACGCGGACCGGCCGCTCTCGATAGCGGTCAACCTCTCGGCTCGCACCCTGCTGGACTCCCGCTTCCCGGACCTGGTCCAGGAACTGCTGGAGGAGTACCGGGTGGAGCCCGGCCAGGTGACGTTCGAGATCTCCGAGCCGGGCATGCTCAACGACATCGAGCGGGTCCTGCCCACTCTCTATCGGCTGCGTGACCTCGGGGTCCGGCTGAGCGTCGACGACTTCGGCACCGGCGCTTCCTCGCTCGGCTATCTGCGGCAGTGGCCGGTCCACGAGGTGAAGATCGACGACACCTTCGTCCAGGGCATGGCGACCGACTCCGGTGACCTGGCCATCGTCCGGGCGATCGTGAGCCTCGCCCGCGAGTTCGGTCTCACGGTGGTCGCCGAGGGCGTGGAGAGCGAGCTCACCCTCGATCTGCTGGAGGAGATGGGCTGCGAGATCGGTCAGGGTTACCTGTTCAGCAGGCCTCTGCCGTTCGAACGGCTGGAGGCTTGGCTGAGCGCGCAGACCGAGCCGGAGTCCACCCCGACCGGTGAGGTCAGAAGGCTCCGAGCCGTTATCTGACCTGCGGTTTCGTGGGGTGGGGGATACCGATTTCACCCCTGCTGGAGGGCCGTGTAGTCTTACTCCTGCAGCGAGCGAGTGATCGCAAGCAGCGCCCCCTTAGCTCAGTCGGCAGAGCGTCTCCATGGTAAGGAGAAGGTCTACGGTTCGATTCCGTAAGGGGGCTCTACCGGGTTCGTTCCCGCCGAGTCGGTGTTGGACGTGAGCCTGGCTCGGCGGTGTAGCTCAGATGGCAGAGCAAGCGGCTCATAATCGCTGTGTCGCCGGTTCAAGTCCGGCCACCGCTACTCTTCAGTGAGGTCTCAAATCCGAGACCGCTTTGCAGAGTGACCGACCGAGCGTCTACGCTGGTTCGTCGTCAGTTAGTTTCCGTTAGCAGGAAGGCACCCCGCCGTGGCCAAGGCGACCGACGTACGTCCGAAGATCACCCTGGCGTGCACGGAGTGCAAGGACCGGAACTACATCACCAAGAAGAACCGGCGAAACGACCCCGACCGCGTCGAGCTGAAGAAGTTCTGCCCGCGCGATGGGAAGCACACCCTGCACCGCGAGACCCGCTGAGGTCTAGCCCCAAGAGTTTCTCAATGCGCCGCCCGGAGTTACTCCGGGCGGCGCATTGTAGTTTGTGGGGTATGCCCCTGGATCAGACATTTGCCGGCCGCAGTTGGCCGCCCACCGACACGTATCTCGTCGGCCGGGAGAAGATCCGCGAGTTCGCCCACGCGATCGGCGCGACCGAAGCGGAATATCACGACCCCGAGGCGGCCCGCGCGCTCGGCTACCCGGACGTGGTGGCCCCGCCGACCTTCCCGGTGACCATCACCATGGCGGCCAGCCGGCAGGTGGTCAACGACCCCGCGCTCGGGCTCGACTACACCCGCGTGGTGCACGGCGACCAGAAGTTCGCCTACACCCGGCCGATGGTGGCCGGCGACGCGGTGGTCTGTGTGAACACGGTGGACGAGATCACCACCCGGGGCGGCCACTGGTTCATCACGATCCGCACCGAGGTGCGCACCGAGGCCGGCGAGCCGGTCGTCACGGCGTGGTCGAAGCTGGTCCAGCGCGGCGAGGAGGCCCACTCATGAGCGAGTCGTTCGAGCCACAGACCTACCGGGTGACCCGGGCCGACCTGGTCCGCTACGCCGGCGCCTCGGGTGACTTCAACCCGATCCACTGGAGCGAGCGAGTCGCCACCGGCGTCGGTCTGCCCGGCGTGATCGCCCACGGCATGTTCACGATGGCCCTGGTCGGCCGCGCGGTCACCGCCTGGGCGGGTGCCGGTGACGCGGTGAAGGAGTTCGCCGTCCGATTCAGCCGGCCGGTCCCGGTTCCGGACACGGATGAGGGCACCGAGGTCGTGGTCACGGCCACGGTCAAGGAGGTCACCGAGGACGGGGACACCCGCCTCGCCCTGACTGCCACATGCAACGGAGACAAGGTACTGTCTCTGGCACAGGCGCTTGTCGGTAAGCGGTAGGCCCGGGTTGGGATAACCACGGGCGTACCCGTACACTGGTGCGCCGTGGGACTGTGAGTCGAAAGACATGCGGTCCCGCAAAGGGGTGTAGCTCAATTGGCAGAGCAGCGGTCTCCAAAACCGCAGGCTGCAGGTTCAAGTCCTGTCACCCCTGCGCAATCCTCCTCGACGTGCCCGCCCGGTGCGCGGTTTGCACAGTCCGCGTCCGGTCGAGTGCTGACAGGAAATCAACACCACCGACGACGGAAGTAGGGCGAAGTGGCCGACAAGGACCGGCCCGGTGACGACGTCCCGGGCGACGACGAGCTGCTCCCCGACGCCGTCGATGGTGACGATGCCGATGAGGCCGCTGACGCCCCGGTGAGTCGCGGTGGCGGGACCGCGGTCGCTGAGCGCACGAAGGACGACGACGCCCCGAAGACGAAGAAGGAGCGCAAGCGCACCGGCTTCTTCGGGCGGATCGGCGGGTTCTTCCGCGAGGTCATCAGCGAGCTCCGCAAGGTCATCTGGCCCACGCGCAAGGAGCTTCTGACCTACACCGGCGTCGTGATCGCGTTCGTCACGGTGATGACGGCGATCGTGGCGGTGCTGGACTACGGGTTCGGCAAGGGCATTCTCTGGGCTCTCGGCGGCAAGTCGTAACCCTTTGATCCCGAAACCGAGTGACTTGATCTGGAAGTGAGCGAGCGTGCCTGAGTACGACGACGAGACCGCGCAGTCTGCTGACGAGCAGTCGTCGCCCGTCACCGACGAGTTGGTCGAGGAGACCGACGAGACTGCGGAGACGGTCCAGGCGCCCGAGGCCGACGAGGACTACGACCCGGTCAAGGAGCTGCGGCAGAAGCTGCGGTATGCGCCCGGCGACTGGTACGTGGTGCACTCCTACGCCGGCTACGAGAACAAGGTCAAGACCAACCTCGAGACCCGGATCACGAGCCTCGACATGGAGGACTTCATCTTCCAGGTCGAGGTGCCGACCCGCGAAGAGGTCGAGGTCAAGAACGGCAAGCGCAACCAGGTGCAGGCCAAGGTCTTCCCCGGCTACATCCTGGTCCGGATGGACCTGACGCCGGAGTCCTACTCCTGTGTCCGGAACACCCCGGGCGTGACCGGCTTCGTGGGCGCCACCGACCGGGTCGACCGGCCGGCTCCGCTCTCCCTCGACGAGGTGCTGAAGTGGCTCGCCCCGGCCGTCCAGGCCGAGGAGAAGAAGTCCAAGCCCGAGATCAAGGTGCTTGACTTCGAGGTGGGCGACTCGGTCACGGTCACCGACGGCGCGTTCGCCTCGCTGCCGGCGTCGATCAGCGAGATCAACGCCGACCAGCAGAAGCTGAAGGTCCTGGTGTCGATCTTCGGCCGGGAGACCCCGGTCGAGCTGAACTTCAACCAGGTCACCAAGATCTGATCGTCGGATTCCCGGCGAGATCAGTGGGAGGGGCCGCCGTCGAGCGGCCCCGCCATCAACCACAGGAGTATTGAGTAATGGCACAGCGCAGCAAGGTCTACCGCGCGGCGGCGGAGAAGATCGACGCCGACAAGCTCTACGAGCCGAAGGAAGCGGTCGCCCTCACCAAGGAGACCTCCTCCAAGAAGTTCGACGCCACCGTCGAGGTCGCGATGCGCCTCGGTGTCGACCCGCGTAAGGCGGACCAGATGGTCCGCGGCACGGTCAACCTGCCGCACGGCACCGGTAAGACCGCCCGCGTCATCGTCTTCGCCCAGGGCGCGAAGGCCGAGGAGGCCCTCGCGGCCGGCGCCGACGAGGTCGGCACGGACGAGCTCGTCGCCCGGATCCAGGGTGGCTGGCTGGATTTCGACGCCGCGATCGCGACGCCGGACCAGATGGCCAAGATCGGCCGTATCGCCCGGATCCTCGGCCCGCGTGGCCTCATGCCGAACCCGAAGACGGGCACCGTCACCGTGGATGTGACCAAGGCCGTCAACGAGATCAAGGGCGGCAAGATCACCTTCCGGGTGGACAAGCACTCGAACCTGCACCTGATCATCGGCAAGTCGTCGTTCACCGCCGAGCAGCTGGTGGACAACTACGCCGCGGTGCTCGACGAGGTCCTGCGGTCCAAGCCGTCGGCGGCGAAGGGCAAGTATCTGAAGAAGGTCACCTTCTCCACCACGACCGGCCCGGGCATCCAGGTCGACCCGAACGCCGTGAAGAACCTGCGCGGCGACGCGCAGGGCTGATCGCCGATCGCTGAACGAACGAAAGCCCCCGGGGACGTCCCCGGGGGCTTTTTCGTGCAATCCTTGCGGCCATGCTTTTCGACGGGGTCTGGTTCCGGTACGCCCGGCGCGCCCCCTGGGCACTGCACGACGCCCGCGTGAGCGTGGCCCCGGGGCAGACCGTGGTCGTGCTCGGCCCCAACGGCGCCGGAAAGTCCACCCTGCTGCAACTGGCTGCCGGAGTCCTGCGGCCGACACGGGGTGCGGTCCGCGACCGTCCGCCGGTCGTCGGCTGGGTCCCCGAGCGGTTTCCGGCCGACCAGCCGTTCACCGCGCGCGGCTACCTGCACGCGATGGCCGCCCTGCGCGGCGTCGCGCCCGCCGCCGCGGACCACTGGATCGAGCGTCTCGGCCTGACCGCGCACACCGGGACAGCGCTCGGCGCGCTCTCCAAAGGCACGGCGCAGAAAGTCGGCCTGGCCCAGGCTCTGCTCGCCCCGCCCGGCCTGCTCGTCCTCGACGAGCCGTGGGAGGGGCTCGACGCCCAGGCCCGCACCCTGGTCCCGGAGATCGTCGCCGAGGTCACCGCCGCCGGCGGGGCGGTCCTGGTCAGCGACCACCGCGGCGAGATCACCGGCCTGCCCGATGCGGTCCACTGGTCCGTGGCCGCCGCCACACTGCACGTCGCCGGTCCGCCCCCACCGAAGACCCGGCCCGCCGCCGATCCGTCCGGTGCTGATGTGGGCCTGGAGGCGCGGCTC